>NZ_JBKHHI010000096.1:0-18123 GCF_046539235.1 Coleofasciculus sp. | reverse complement strand
TCATTGGTCATTGGTCATTGGTCATTGGTCATTGGTCATTGGTCATTGGTCATTCCTAAGAGATTAGGGTAGAGTTAAACAATTTAATGGGAATAACTTTAACTCCAGTAACTTACTTGATTTTTCTATTTACCAATCAACCGTCACCGGAAAACCTCCAAACAAATCTTGGTGATGCCCAAATCCAGTCCAAAAGCAGTGTTAGGGGAGAAAGGGCAAATAACGCCCAGAAAACTGCTGTAGACATAAAGAAATGATTTCGCAGAATAAAGGTTAAAATCGCAATACTGACAGCCCAGAGTAAACGACTCACCCTGGCATTGGGAATCGAGCGAGGATCAGTTAACATAAACAGGGCAAACAACAAAAACGAGCCACTCATCAACCGATGCGCCCAAACATCCCACGTCCAGCCCAACCAAAGATTGCGAACACAAAGTTTGAGGCTGATATACTGGGTCAGCAAACAAGTCGCGATCGCAACACCAATAAACTGAGGCTGTAATGTCCAATCTCTCGTACCAATACCCAATACCAGGAAGAGTGAGAGAAACAGAATCTGATAGTCTCTGGGATCATGTTGCTGCATTTGAGAACAGGAATAGAAAAAGGGAAAGGAATTCAGACGCCAGCCCGGTTCTGAACCTCCAATCCCTAGAAAAGCGATCGTGTACTGAATTGTGCCTGTAATCCTGTTGCCAGTATGTCCTCCCTTGATCTTTACCTCTGACTTGTTACAGTTTTTGTAACTGTACTTAAGCTCAACCCAAAGACTCCGCCAAAATCCGGCGAATTTGAGTATCTACAATATCGGGTTGTTCCACCATTGCCAGATGACCACAATTAGGAATTTCAATCACATTAGCACCGCCATTTTGAAAAAGCTTATGGAAGCTAGCCAGATGGCGTACATATTTGGGAGCCATTACTCTATCATTCGCACCTGCCAAAAAATACACAGGCTGCTGAAGCTGTGAGACCATTTGAGGCAAACGGTGAACCTCAGCCTCGGTTGTCGAATCCAAGAGACTCCTCAATGCTGCTTCTGGGTGAGCCACAACAAAATCAATCACCCGTTGTCGTCCCCAACGACGTGCCAGGGGATGCGCCACCTGTGCCCGTGTAAACAGTACATCAATCAAGGGCAGATAACATAACCACTGAGGGCGGCGTTTGACTAACTGTTTCCCTACATTCCGAAATCGTTCAAACTCTTCTTTTAAATAAATGCCACCCCCCGCATTCAGACAAATCACCCCCTTGACCCGTTCTGAAGCCACTGATGCACCCCACAAGGCAATACTGCCACCTAGAGAGTGACCAATCAGCCAAGCGTTATCGATATCCAGCTTTTCGAGTAGAATACCCAAGTCCCTAGCATAAGCCGCAAGGCTGTAGTTACTGGTTGATAAACGAGTGGCATCAACGTCTGCCGATGTTAATGCCGCATTATCCTTCGCACTCGCCCCGCCAGAGGTGGTAGCCCTCAAAGCCGATTCGGTTTTTGGTGGTTTATCCGTTGGGGATTGAGAATCACCAAATCCCCGCAAATCATAAACTAAACATTGATAATCATCATCTAATCGATCAATCAGTGGTTGCCAATAGTTACGACTTAAAAGCCAGCCATGGATAAAGACCAAAACTGGGGATGAGGATGCCTTGGGAGGCGTTAATTCGTAGGCGTGGGTAGCCCCTAGAATCTCAATCGTTGCCATATATCCATCCTATCCGAGAATTGGGACAGGTGGTCAAGAGGGTGATGGGGTGAGGGGGTGAGGGGGAGACGCACAAAGCACCATATCATCAACAGCTTGGGCGAAAGTTCCTCAACCCGCCTCGACAGACTCAACCATCAAAACCGACGCCCTAATAATCGCTGTCGAACGCTTTCGGCAATCTTCTGACCTAAATATTCGGGAATCAAGTTTTCATTGGGACCGAGCAAGTAGAGAATGAGGCGGGTACGTCCACGCCAGACGAGTAAGTTAGCGTTGACGACGAGTAAGTCTTCTTGCCAGACGGCGTACATTACCTTATAAAATAATCCCGGCTGGTTATCAGCTTCAATTAACAGGGCGGGTAGATGAAATACTGGATCTACATAGAACTCAGTTTCGACTTGTTCTAAGCCAGCATCCAGATTAAATTCCACCGCCAGCATTTCTTCGACTTCAAAACGTCCTGCTAACGCCTCCCGAATGGCACGGCAGACATTATCGGCTGTTTTGGGGGTCAGGGCTTTGCTACCACGGGATACGACTAGCTTGATGAACACCAACATGGGGGGACTGATTTGACCATGAAGACTCAGGCTGTGAATCGTCAGTCCATAAGCCGCTAAAACTCCAAAAATATCACTGAGGAGAAAAGACTGGTTACGGTAGGCAAAATGTAGAGCGCTTTTCGAGCCTTCGGGTTTGATCTCAATAACGACACGCCGAGTTTTGTAGAGTTTATAAGCCAGTCTCAAGTTTTGCAATTGGATCTCACTACTGACAAACTGCTCATAAAATTCTGGAAACGCCCGGTTGAAGCGCTTTAGCAGTTCTAGTGTTGATGATTTCAGACCCGCAGCCATAAGTAGGGGGAGAAGGCGTTCGCTTTGGTTAAAAGCTTTTAGGATACACCAGCAAGCTCAGCCTCAAAGCAAAAACCTGCCGTATCTGGTTAATCTCTCACAAATTCGGCACAATAGCCTCAGTCTAGCTGAAGAAGGTCTTGCCCTGAGTCACGATTTGCCACTGACCGCCAAACTTTAAGTGTAGGCGATTAGCGTAGGGATAGGGTCAAATTTGGTGTTTACATAAGAGGTTGTTGCTTGCTTGGCTGCAAGAGCAAGCTTTGGTCATAATGGTTATAGGAGCCTATTGCGCCAATTGTGGTAGGATAAGCATGTCAGGTGCAAGTTGTCACGACCGGGGGTCACTCCGAAAGTTATGTATAAAAAGTTATGCATGATCACAGACAACTCCCCACACTGACTTGCCACACTGACTTGATGGAGTGCAGTGTGGAGTAATTGGCTGTAATCAAAAAGCTGGAAACCGTTACCCATTATTGCCCAAAATTGGGTAGACATTTGTCCCGATAGAATTTGCGGCAAATTATATGTATACTTTATTGGTATACCTATCCAGCCAAAAACTACAGCTAGGTAGGTGAAAAAGATAGCCTGAAAAAGATAGCCTGAAAAAGATGGTTCCGCCAGTTAGGTGGGGTAGAGCCTGTGGACTGGTTGAGTGCCGTCACTGCCAGAGTGAAGCAGGAAGTAAGCGTCAAGGATGTCCACTTGTGGGCAACTCTGGATAAGTCTTATGTAACGGCTTCTGAAAGCCTTTGTCATTAGCCTGAGTGCTACCGTTCAAAACGTCAAAGTTTTGAGTAATCGTCAAGCTAACCCGTTAAATACGTCTAGCCGTAAGTAGCTTGGGCTAGGTCTTGTGTAACGGATAACCAGTATAAAATGCTATAGCCACATCGGCATGGGTTTTTGGAAGAGCTTTTTTGGCAGTGCTGACACTGCTTCGACATCAACAAAATTTGAAGGGGATGCCATTTCAAATTTCAGCGAGTCTCCGGCGTCTGGCGATCGCGCTGATAATGGGCGTATCCTATTTAGTACGGATCGAGAATTTGATCTGTATGAATTAGAGGAGCTTTGCGACGCCGTGGGTTGGTCACGACGACCGATGCGGAAAGTTCGTAAAGCGATTCAATATAGTTTCCTCGTCGTGTCCATGTGGCAACAGCGAGGGAACACGAGGCGTCTGATTGGTTTTGCCCGGGCTACGTCTGACCATGCCTTTAATGCCACAATTTGGGATGTGGTGGTTCACCCCCAATTCCAAGGTAAGGGGCTGGGTAAGGCGTTGATGAAGTACACCATCAAGAAACTTCGCAGTGAAGATATCAGCAATATCACTCTCTTTGCCGATCCCCAAGTGGTCAATTTTTATCGGCAAATGGGATTTATGGCTGATCCCGAAGGCATCAAAGGCATGTTCTGGTATCCTGACTAATTTTTGTGCGATTGAGACTGGGCAAATTGGACGCTAAGGTATATTATCAAGATATGCATCGGGATGTAGCGCAGCTTGGTAGCGCGCCTGCTTTGGGAGCAGGATGTCGCAGGTTCAAATCCTGTCATCCCGATTTTTTAGAACAAGTTATAGCAGTAGACATATCGATTAGGACACATCGATTAGGACTTTCGGCATCTTTGTAGAGACGTTGCATGCAACGTCTCTACATAAACGTCTCTACATAAATGATGTGTCCTAACAGCTATGGCGGTTGCTATAAATTAGAGCAAATAAAAACAAAGGGACTGGCGTGGTTTTTAGTTAATCTATTATAGTAACATTAACCCAAATCTTCAACAAGAGGAACTCTAGGGAATTGAACCCAGTCAGTTTTCTTAACTCAGACAAGACTAGGAACGTTCAGGTTTACCTGACTCAACTCTCGTCACTGGTGACAGCTAAACGTCAATCGTAACTATCGTCACTATCGATAGTGCCAGGAAAACAGCCTAGCTCAAGATGGATAGACTCTATCTTACGATTTCAAGCGATTTCTTCAATTCACGAGAGAGATGTCATCATCAAGTGAGAGCGGTATCCTAGTTTTAATGAGATAGTACGCAAGAATTCAAGAGGCAATTGTATGAAATCATTAGTTCGCTGGAGTGCAACATTAGGCTTAGTGGGGACGACTCTCCTAGGCTCCTTTTTTGGTGGAAATCTGCGAGCGCTGGCTTTGACCGAACAGCAGGTGATGGAAAAGTTACAAACCGTACCTGTATTTACGGTTACTGATGGAGAAGGCTCACCCTTAGTCGCCTCTATTCCTAATCAGAACAATCAGAATGAAGCAGTTGCAGGTGTCTTTATTAGCCAGAGGGATGCAGAAGCCTTTGTGGAACGATTGAAGCGGGAAAAACCTGAGTTGGGTAACCAAGTCCGGGTCGTGCCTGTATCGTTAGCAGAAGTCTACCAACTTGATCAACAGAGTCAAAACCAACCTAATGGTCTAGATTTTGCCTATATTCCAGTGCAGCAGCAAGTGCAGTCAGCCCAACAGCTTCTGGGTCAAGGGCAAGAATTTCGGGGTGTCCCTCTGTTTGTGGCAAAAGGAGGTCAACAAGGAGGGTATTTAACGATTCAACAAGAAGGTCAGCAAGTCATTCCCTTTTTCTTTGACAAAGAGCAGTTGCAGAACTTGGTTAACCGTTTTAAGGAACAACAGCCTAACCTGGCTTCTAGTGTTGAGATCCAGGTTGTGCCGTTAGAGGGTATTATTAATACGTTAGAAACTCAGGATAACCCTCAACTTGAGCAAATCCTCCTTATTCCGTCGCAAGAATCTCTACAATTTTTGCGTCAATCTTCTTCTGAATAGCTCTAAACTAGCCTAAAGGGAGCCAGGTAAACTACCCATGGCTACAACGCCAGAGCCATCCTCTAGGACATTTACTGTGGTATCCGGTCAAGATCTCTGGCTGTGGCGACAACAGTCCAAGATGTCTGCTAGAGAGGCGGGTATTTCTGTCGCTGAAGTAGATTGGTTACTGCAAGAAGTCGCAGGACTTGATCCTCTATCGCTGCGCCTAGAGTCGTTTAAGGCGCGATCGCACATCGAATTACGTTACCCGCTGTCAGTTCTTACTCAACTCTGGCAGCGGCGTCTTTGTGACCGTTTGCCTGTACAGTATTTAGTGGGGATCACGCCTTGGCGACGTTTTTCGCTGCATGTGTCCCCTGCTGTTTTGATTCCTCGACCGGAAACAGAATATATAATCGATTTGGCGGTAAGTGCGACGGGGCAAAGTCAAACTCCCCATCTCGACGCTGGAGACTGGGCAGATTTAGGTACAGGGAGTGGTGCGATCGCGTTAGGATTAGCGGAGGTGTTTCCTGATGCCACAATTCACGCCGTTGATTACAGTAGCGATGCTCTCGCTATTGCCCAACTGAATGCTCAACAGTTAGGATTTGAGTCAAGAATCCAATTTTATCAAGGGTCGTGGTTGTCCCCCTTGGCAGCACTTAAAGGTCAATTGAGTGGTATAGTGTCTAACCCTCCCTATATTCCTAGAGATGAGCTACAACAGTTACAGCCAGAAGTGCGGGATCACGAACCTCTTATGGCACTGGACGGGGGAATGGATGGTCTAGACTGCATTCGACATCTGATTAATACGTCTGGCGATTACCTGCGTCCTGGGGGCGTTTGGATTGTAGAAATGATGGCAGGACAAGGTGATACCGTTGCTCAGTTATTACATCAACAGGGACGTTATTGTCAGATTCAGATTATTCCCGATTTAGCCGGAATCGACCGTTTTGCTTTGGCTTATCGGCAATCATAGGTCATAGGTTCTAAATCAGACAAATGAGATCCTGTTCAGAAACACCCTTGATAAAAATGTCTAAAACGAGGGTTTTAACCGCATGGCAATTCAGGGCAATCCCTAGGACATGATATGACAAAGGACAAAGGACCAAGGACCAATGACAAATTTTGACTTCTGCCTTAATGTCTAGCAAAATATTATATATTTTCCTCAAGCTCTTGGAGTATTCTCTACCTGAATATGACTCATGTCTTTATGTCTGCCCTAGTAGCTGGCGCTAATTCTGGTCAGATCGTCAGCTTTCCCACCGACACGATACCCGCTCTCGCTGTACGACCGGATTACGCAGAATTGATATTTACGCTGAAGCAGCGAAGCAATAACAAACCCTTAATTTTAATGGGTTCATTCCAATCATCACTTTGGTCTTATGTCAAGGGGACAGACGCCGAATTAGAGATTTGGCAGCAAGTGGCAAAGCAATATTGGCCCGGAGCCTTAACCTTAGTGTTACCCGCTTCGGATAAAGTTCCCGCGGCGATGAACCCCACAGATCCTACCACGATTGGCTTGCGCGTCCCCAACTCTAGAGTCGCGATCGCAATTTTGTCCCAGACGGGTCCTTTAGCCACAACAAGCGCCAACGTCTCTGGGAAACCTCCCTTACATACAATGCCAGAAATTGAGGCACAGTTCCCTCAAGTGCTGACCCTCCATCCCACGGAATCTACAGAATTAGAGGAGCCTCACTCCAATACCCTGGACATACCCTCTACAGTGGTGAAATGGAAAAGAGACGGTTGGCAAATTTTGCGCCAAGGCGCTGTCTCATTCGACTGTTCCCTGTCTAAGGGGTGATGACGATGGGGAAAACGGGCTATGCTTGAGCTGAAGGCGGGTATGGCAAGAATAAAAATAGAATTCATTAGTCTACTACCCCAGCCAAATAAAAGATTGTGGATGGGGACTCCCGCGAATTACGTTGAAAAGTTTGAAAAAATATGGGCAACATGGAGCTGATCTATCTGGTAGTCGGTATTGTCATGGGACTTGTTGTCAGCCGCGCTACTCGTTCCAGCAAACAGCCAGAAGGTTCAACGATACCAGAACCGCAACTGTCAAAACCCGAGGAATCCCAGCCAGCTAAGGCGGAACCCGTGAAAGAGGATGAACTACAGCCTCTGAAGCAGGAACTCGAGCAAACCCGACTGGCTTACCAAATGGCGCATGAAATGAGCCAGTATAAAGCTGGCTTCTTGGCGCGGACATCCCACGAACTGCGCTCACCCCTGAGTAGTTTGATGGGGATGCATCAGCTCATTTTGTCCGATTTGTGTGACTCACCGGAAGAAGCTAAGGAATTCGTGGCTCAAGCCCATACCTCGGCGCAGAAGATGGTAAAACTTTTAGATGAGGTGATTGCTGTAGCCAAAACGGAACACGGTACTAATCGTCTAGAGACTCGCCCTCTGCAATTGAGCCAATGCTTTGAAGAACTCGAAGTCCTCACCCACATGCAAGCCGGGAATCGTAATCTGCGGCTGAAAGTGATTTCCCCTGACCCAGAAATAGAAATATTAGCTGATCCCCGGCGTTTTCGTCAGGTATTAGTGGGAATGGTGGACAGCGCTATTGTACAAATGGAAGAAGGGACGATTCAGGTTTCTACAGCCAATTCTGACAACCCCCAGATGGTGAATATCTGGATTGATGTAGAATGTCCCAACTCGATTTGGAGTGAAGCCGTTGATTTACTCTCCGACACTAATGACTCAGAGGAACAAGAAACAACTTCATCAACAACCTCACCCGGTATGAATTGGTTGATGGTGCAAACCTTGGTGGAGATGATGAAGGGACGCTTGGAACTACTACCTATTCCTGGGAAAGAACCAAGCGACGATTCAGTTACAGACACGGGTATCCGATTACAATGTTCTATGCCTCTAGCAACTCCGGAGATGATCGAACGGGTGTTGGCAGAGCAGTCATGAGCGGTTGATTATATAGCACCATTGTGGTTGTTGAGTTACATTCAAAACCAATGCGTTCGTAGAAGCGTTGTTGATGAGTGGTCATTAAATAAACGCGCTCAATCCGACAGAGTTTGGGGTGACTGAGGACTGTTTCGACTAGCTTGCGTCCCAAGCCAACGCCGCGATAATCGGGGTGAATGACAACATCCCAAATCGTGGCGCGGTAAATCCCATCGGAGGTGGCGCGAGCAAATCCAATCAGGCGTTGGTCATCCCATACGGTAATTACAGGTTCACTATTCGCGATCGCGATTTTCCAGTCTTCAATGCTGCGATCCTTTGCCCAGAAAGCACTGAGGCGAAACAGAGCCTGGAGTTGGACATAATCGACTTGAGCGGCGCGATCGCCAAATTGAATAGTACGGCAATCCATGTTTACCTAAACTCCTTTTTGGTGGTCAAAGGTTATCTCACTCGTGATGCAAATGTCTCGATCTTTTCAGTTGAAGATGTACCCCATCTCAGTTTGGTTAACTTGGGAAAAAACCTTCCGAATTTAGTTTGGAGACTACTCACCTGAGTGTTAATTGGTTTTAGGGTTAGGGTAAATTTTATCGGGACTCAGGTGGGGTAATTGATTTTCTGTCCTATTGTGAGTTGACTACTTAATTTCTGTCACCAAAGATTGTAGCGTTTCTAACAATAAATGCAAGAGAGAGAAACGTTTTTTTGTGAGGAAATTATAACATTTGAATGACCATATCATAATTGTTATTTGGTGTCAAATTATTGGCAAATTACTGTCAACTTCTAGGGTAAGGATAGCGTTCGCGCAGCGTTCCCGAAGGGTAGCGTAACGCCCAATCAATAAAGCTTGGATAGATAAAAACCATACAAAGTAGCAAGCGAGACGCCAAAGTATAGCACTACCGGGATACGTTAGGACATTCCCCTGTTGCCTGTTGCCTGTTGCCTGTTGCCTTTTCACCCAATTTTATTGTCTTAACCTCAGTACGTAATGCTATAGCGAGCGAGACGCTCGCACTACTGTTTCCCGTTGTCTGTTGCCTAATCTCAACCGTTAACTTTAATGAAAGTCTGACTACTTAGCTGAGGTGGTTTATTCGTTACAGGATAAAAAAAATGGTATAAACCGCTTCGACAGCCTGGAATCATTTTGTCATACAACTATCAAGCTAAGTCCTGGATTTGCGTAATACACTTTGATTGATTCCCCCAATGAAACATCTATATATCAACACTTAAACTAGCTTTGCTGTCAATCCGGATATGTATTACGTTTAGCCGAAGAATGGAATGATGCCGTTAAAGAACTACCCTCTACTCCTTGGCAGGTTCAGGGTTCATGGTTGATGGTTCATCGCAATCAACAATCAACAATCAGCAATCAACAGGCGGCGTTCATTTTTCCTCTCAACTGGGGAAAAGAGGTCAGGAAACGCCGTCCAATCTGGTCAGCTTAACCTGTCCCAGGTTTGAGCTAAATAACGTGCGATTGGGGTGCAAGGTAAACAGTTGAGGATAAGGTTTATCGATGCAACATTCTCAAGGTATTGCGACTTACGAAACAGTAAATAATGGTTATATCAGACGGCGACAACTTCAAGGAAATGCTGGTAGTTTACTCTTATGGGGTTTAGGGGTTGGCGCGGTTATCTCAGGTGATTTCTATGGTTGGAACTATGGTTTAGCCTCCGGAGGATTCTGGGGGTTTAGTATTGCCGCTGTCTTGATGGCAATTATGTATCTCTGTTTGGTCTATAGCAGTGCCGAACTCTCCACCGCCCTCCCCCATGCGGGCGGATTCTACTCGTTCACCCGTTATGCCCTCGGTCCTTTTTGGGGCTTTATTTGTGGGATTACCGTCACGATTGAATATGTCCTGGCTAATGCGGCGCTGGTGTTCAGTTTGAGCAATTACCTCAAGCCCTTATTTCCCAATCTGCCCAGCTTTTTTATCTGGGTATTTGCCTACGCTGTTTTTTTGGCAATTAATATCCGAGGGTTTGAACTGAGTGTGACAGTCTGTCTTTGGCTAACCATCATCGCGATGACAGTATTAGCCATCTTCTATGTGAGTATGCTGGTTTCAGGTGAATTCAATTTTGACCTGCTGTTTAATATTCCGGCTGAACTGGGACAATCAGAAACCTGGTTACCGAATGGCTGGTTTGGAGTGTTTGGCGCGATTCCTTTTGCGATATGGTTGTATCTGGCGATTGAACAATTACCGATGACGGCGGAGGAAACCGATAATGTGCCTCGAAATATGCCAGGGGGAATGATTTCTGGTATGTTTACCCTGATTATTCTGTCAATTTTCACCGTAGTGATTAACTCCGGTGTTGGCGGGGGCGCGGTGGCGATTGGGCAATCGGATGCTCCCCTGCAAGATGGGTTAGAGGCTTATTTTGGTGTCGGCGCGACCAGTACTATTGTCACAGCCTTGGCGCTGATTTGTGGTTTAATTGCCAGTCTCCACGGTAATATGTTTGCCTACGGACGGATTATTTTCTCCCTATCCCGTGCTGGGTATTTACCCCGTTGGTTATCGGTGACGAGTAAAAGTCATACCCCCCATCGGGCATTAATTGCTGGGGCGACGATTGGATTTATCTGTGTGCTACTGGTGAGTACCGGTATTCAAGCTGTCGATGCTGTGATTTTGAATATGGCTGTGTTTGGGGCATTAATTTCCTATATTTTGGTCATGGTTAGCTACATGAAGCTAAAAGGGAATCCCTATTTACCGAAACCCTACGAAAGTCCATTGGGAACAGCGGGAGCATTTGTGGGTTTGGCTTTAGCCACATTTGCCCTAGTTGCTTGTATGTCTATACCCGATTACCGAGGTGGTGTTTGGGGGATTGGCGTAGCGCTGATTGTGGCAAGTGTTTACTTTTTAGTGTTTCGCAGCAATCGACTGGTGGCTCAAGCCCCGGAAGAAGCGACGGCGTTGGGATTAACGGGGTATCAGGAGTAGGGGTTTGGTCACCAAATCCCTGGGTTTGGTCACCATCTGTAGGGGCAATTCATGAATTGCTCCTACTTCTTAATTTTTGTGTAGTGTCTTACATCTTTTTTTGTCTAAAGTCAAATAAACTTGGTTGAGGAATATTATTGTTTATTTCAGTTTTTCTATTTTTATTGAGTTACATTAAATTATTGACGCCAATGGATCGCTATACCCTCAATTGTTAAAGACTTCATCAAGAATTGATACTCATTTTTAAAGACTTAGTAAAGTTTGCCTCATCTTGTTGATCAGATTAGGGGATTGGAATAATATACAAACAGAGAAAAATACACGTCATACGGTTGTATTACAGGCTACAGAAGCCGACCAACTCAATCGTGACAGATACTCTATCCCTCTGGTATCGCTAGAGCAGAAAAAATTGATGATTTTCTGAGACTATAGTCGAGGAACGTTCAACAGTTCATGTCAGGCCCTGGTGATGGAGGCGAGTTATGGGGAGTGCATCTAAGATTGTCAAAAATAAATCATTTTCGTTGTATCTCTCTAGCCATAACCCCTTGTATAATTAAGTTTTTTCAGAGTTTTCTAGTTCTATTTAAGTTTTGAATAACGGACACAATCCAGCGACTATAATGCCGACATGGTGGCTCCAATATTATTGGGTTTCTGATCAGAGTTTTATCCACCCCTTTGATCAGTAAAGACCATAAATTAAAATCCGGTTAGCGGTTAAGCAATAATTTTAAAAATTATTGCTTAACCGAAATTCGGAATTGAATTGGGACGAATTGTATGAAGTATGTGACAGACAAAAAATTGACTCATGTATCAGCCCCAAAAATAGCCAATAGCTAGATTGATTGTGAATGGGACATCACCAACTTAAGCCAAAAATAACGACCACTATAAACCTGTTTCAAGGAGAAATTATGATCAAGCCTTTCTGTAAATCATCATTAGAAATTGATCAACTCCACGGTATTCCGGATACAAGCAGAAAACGTGAATTACAGCAGCGACTTGAACAGTTAAATCAAACCCAAACCGACTATCCCGCCGATCAATGTATTCATCAGTTAATTGAACAAGCAGAGCGTCGCACACCGGACAAAATAGCGATACGGTTTGACGCGCAAACCATAACCTACCGGGAGTTGAACCGCCGCGCCAATCAGGTTGCCCACTACTTACAAACGCTACAAGTCGGACCTGATGTACTGGTGGGAATTTGTCTAGAGCGATCGCTAAATATGGTGATTGGTCTATTGGGAATTCTCAAAGCTGGGGGCGCTTATGTCCCCCTTGATCCCGCCTATCCTCAAGAACGTTTAGCATTGATGATTGAGGATTCCCAAGTCCCTGTCATCGTCACCGAACAAGACCAACTCATCAGGTTACCTGACACCCAAGCCCAAGTGGTTTGCTTAGACACAGATCAACAGACAATTGCCAAACATAGTCCAGAGAATTTAGACAGTGGCGTCACGCCCGACCATTTAGCCTACACCATCTATACCTCCGGCTCGACCGGTAAACCCAAAGGCGTCCAAGTGCTGCATCGTGGGCTGGTAAATTTCCTCACCTCAATGAGTGTCGCCCCCGGACTCACCCCCAATGACACCCTGCTGGCTGTCACCACCATCTGCTTCGACATTGCTGGATTGGAACTGTATTTACCCTTAATCGTTGGCGCAGATATTGTCTTAGTAACGCGAGATGTCGCCGCCGATGGGACTCAGTTAATCCCGGTTTTGCAAGCATCCGGTGCTACCGTCATGCAAGCCACCCCCGCCACTTGGCGCATGTTATTAGCCGCAGGGTGGCAGGGGACTCCCCAGCTTAAAATTCTCTGTGGGGGGGAACCCATGTCCCGCGAATTGGCGCGTCAACTTCTAGAACGCTGTGATTCCCTGTGGAATATGTATGGACCGACGGAAACCACAATCTGGTCAGCCGTGCATAAGGTAGAATCGGCGGAAAAGCCCATCCCCATTGGTCGCCCCATTGCCAATACCCAACTTTATCTGGCTCATCCTGAGCAAAACTCATCTGACCCGATTAGATTTGTACCTGTGGAAGAACCAGGAGAATTGCTGATTGGTGGGGTGGGTTTAGCACGAGGGTATTTTAATAGACCTGATCTCACCGATGAAAGATTTATTCCTGACCCCTTTAGTTCAGAACTGGGTGCCCGTCTCTATCGCACTGGAGACTTAGCCCGATACTTACCCGATGGGACTCTCGAATGTTTAGGTCGCTTGGATCACCAAGTCAAAATTCGCGGCTTCCGGATTGAACTCGGTGAGATTGAATCCGCCCTCTATCAACATCCCGGTATCCGAGACGCGGTGGTTGTCGCCCGTGATGACAGTTCTGGCGAAAAGCGCTTAGTTGCCTATCTCGTCAGTGACTTGGACGTCGAATATGTTCCCCTAGAAACAAAATGCTGGGTGGCGTGTGAGGGGAATCCAGAAATTGAATTAACCACCAGCAATTTCTCAGTCAATAGTATTCGGTTACTTCATGCTCCCGCCACTTGGCGAAACGGTCAATCCTTGACGCTGCGTTGTCAGTTTCCGGGCGTTCCCGATGAACTTGAACTGACTGGAACCATTGCCACAAAAGCCCTGGAATGGGTAGATGTTTCCCTAGACACCACCTCCAGCCAACAGACATGTTTACGTCAGAGTATCAAACACATTACCCAAACCCAGGGATTAGCCGTTCATGACTTACGCCGCAAAGAACCCCGCACTCCTCTAACGATTAATTGTCTGGCGGAATTAGAATCGGGTGAAAAAGTCCAGGTGATAACGCAAAATATTAGCCAAGAGGGAATTTGCTTAAAGGCAACAACGGCTAATCCTTGGCAAATAGATCAACGCCTATTGCTACGATTACAATTACCCGGAGGCGAAACTCCATTATGGTTGCAAGGAACGGTTGTCTGGCAGTTTGAAGACTATGTTGGCGTTAAGTTTGATACCACAACCAGCCAGAAGGCGAAACTCTATCGCAGCTTAGGCAATTTGCGGACAGAACCGCGTATTCCGCTCCAGGTCAAGGGTCGTGCTGAATTTGAGTCGGGTCAACAAGTGGAAGTGACTACGCAAAACTTCAGCCGGAATGGAATTAGCTTAAAGGCACTCACCCCGACATTTTGGCACAACAACCAACCCGTACTTTTGCGGGTAAAATTGCCAGGGGTAGACAATCCCTTGTGGCTGCAAGGCACGGTTGTTTGGCACGCTGAGGAAAACGCTGGGGTAATTTTTGAGACCACACCTACCCAACAGGAGCAAATCCATCAGAGTATTGAGCTTATGGTCAAAACTCAAGGATTATCCCTGGCGCAGTTGCGATCGTTCCTGAGTGATAAGCTACCGACTTATATGGTTCCCTCGACCTTTGTGTTAGTAGATAGCTTGCCCCTAACACCCAACCGTAAAGTCGATCGCAAGGCGTTACCTGACCCGAACCAGGCGCAACAGGTAGCTCAGGATACCTTTGTCGCACCGCGCACACCCGTTGAACGGGAGTTAGCCCAAATCTGGGCAACTGTATTAGATGTTGAGCGTGTGGGTGTGTATGACAACTTCTTTGAACTAGGGGGACATTCGCTGCTGACGGCGCAACTGTTATCGCAGGTGCGAGAAACGTTCCAACTGGAGTTACCCTTGTTTGCTCTGTTTGAAGCGCCTACAGTGGCGGAACTGGCTCAAACGATTACCGCTAAGACTGACGCTGATCCGTCAGATGCGACAAAGGTGACGGGTACAATCGCGGTCACGAATTTAGTCAACGATGCCGTTTTGGATGGGACGATTTATCCAGAAAAGCCTTATCGTCAACCGGACACCGCACCGGAAAAGATTTTGATCACAGGTGCGTCAGGTTTTCTCGGCGCGTTTTTATTGCGGGAATTACTCCAGCATACGAATGCTACCGTCTATTGCTTAGTCCGTGCCAAAACGCTAGAGGCGGGTCAGCAAAAAATTGCCGCGAGTTTCAACCGCTATTTACTTTCATCAGATAAGTTGGAGTCGCGGGTTGTACCTGTGTTGGGCGATTTAGCTCAACCTCGGTTGGGACTATCGGAGTCGCAGTACGAGGCGTTAACCAGCGAGATTGACTGCATCTATCATAATGGAGCGTTTGTCAACTTAATTTATCCCTACAGCGCTTTGCGAGCCGCTAATGTCTTGGGAACTCAGGAAATTCTCAAATTAGCCAGCCAAACCAAGGTTAAACCCGTTCACTTTGTCTCAACGCTGGATGTGTTTCAATCGCCGCGCTATGCTCAGATGTCAGTGATTTTAGAACAGGATGATTTGGAGTCAGGGGATGACCTATCTGACGGTTATGCTCAGAGTAAATGGGTGGGTGAGAAGTTAGTTAAACAAGCCCACGCACGGGGGATTCCAGCGTCGATTTACCGACCGGGTATGATTACCGGACATAGCCAAACCGGGGCGTCTCAACAGGGAGATTTGATTGACCGATTAATTAAAGGGTTGATTCAATTGGGAAGTGCGCCAGAGTTGGAGTTAAACCTGAGCTTGACTCCTGTGGACTATGTGTCCCAATCTATTGTCCATCTGTCCCAGCAACCGGATTTATTCGGTCAAGCCTTTCACTTGGTTAGTCCGGAGATGGTATCCTTACAGCAACTCGTGGACGAAATCCGGGCTATTGGTCATCCGATTGAATGGATGGATTATTCTACCTGGCAAGACAAGCTCGTCCAGGTGGCTAGTTCCCAGCCTGACAATGCCTTGAGTCCATTGGTGTTCCTGTTTACTCAATGGGTGGGTGAAAACCAACGCCCCTATCTGGAAACGGCGGCTTTAGTCTCTCAGGCGTTTGACTCCCAGAATACGTTAGCGGGTTTAGCCGGAACGAATATTGTCTGTCCGTCAGTCAATAGCCAGGTGATTCAGGCTTATCTGAACTATAACCAGTTGGTCTGATTACCTGACCAGATCACCGATTTCTGGGATCTAATTCCCGTTTCCGTTAATCTGGTGTATGATTGCCGATTGGAGGTGGGGGCACTGCCGTGCCCCTACAGGATAGAATACCTGCTCATCTTTGACTGCTATAATTTATGGCTAGCTTTGCTTAACAGGTTCCTTGGCTAAGAACTTCTCCAATTCTGTCAACGCATCCGCATCAACCTTGGTTTGCATCGGGCAGAACTTGGGTCCACACATTGAACAGAATTCAGCGGTTTTATAGATATCTGCTGGCAACGTTTCGTCGTGATATTCTTTTGCCCTGTCGGGGTCAAGTGCTAACTCAAACTGACGGTTCCAGTCAAAGTTATAACGGGCGCGGGAGAGTTCATCATCTCGGTCCCGTGCGCCGGGACGCTGGCGTCCAATATCGGCAGCATGGGCAGCTATCTTATAGGCAATTAAGCCATTTCGCACATCTTCAGCATCCGGTAGTCCTAAGTGTTCTTTCGGCGTCACATAGCACAGCATGGCTGTCCCATACCACCCCGCCATTGCTGCCCCGATCGCGGACGTGATATGGTCATAACCGGGAGCAATATCAGTCACCAAGGGTCCGAGCACATAGAAGGGTGCTTCAGAACACTCTTCCATCTGCTTTTTCACATTAAACTCAATTTGATCCATCGGCACATGACCCGGACCTTCCACCATCACCTGCACATCATGTTCCCAAGCGCGGCGAGTTAGTTGTCCCAAGGTTTTCAGTTCTGCCAATTGCGCTTCGTCAGAGGCATCATGAGTACAACCTGGACGCAGGGAATCGCCTAAACTGAAGGAAACATCGTACTTCTTGAAAATCTCGATAATATCGTCGAAGTGGGTATAGAGAGGATTCTGCTTATGATGGTGCAGCATCCACTTCGCCAGGATACCGCCACCGCGAGAGACAATCCCGGTGAGGCGATTTCTCACCAAGGGTAAATGTTCAATCAGAAGTCCCGCGTGGATGGTTTGGTAATCAACTCCCTGCTGGGCATGTTTCTCAATAATGTGGAGAAAATCATCCGGGGTCAGGTTTTCTATCGTACCGTGAACGCTTTCTAGGGCTTGATACACGGGCACTGTACCAATGGGTACAGGGGAAGCATTGATAATCGCGGTGCGGATTTCATCCAGGTTTCCGCCCCCCGTGGATAAATCCATCACGGTATCGGCGCCATATTTAACCGCCAGGTTCAACTTGGCGACTTCTTCGTCAATATTGGACGAATTAGGAGACGCCCCAATATTGGCATTAACTTTACACTTAGAGGCGATGCCGATACCCATCGGTTCTAAGTTGGTATGGTTAATGTTGGCAGGAATAATCAATCGTCCCCGCGCCACTTCATCCCGAATCAGTTCTGGGGAGAGGTTTTCCCGGCTGGCGACATACTGCATTTCCTCGGTAATCACACCTTGGCGGGCGTAGTGCATTTGTGTAACATTACCCTGTCCTTGCCGCTTAGCGACCCATTCTGATCTCATATTTAGATTCCTTTATAATAAACCGCTTCCCTCCGCTGGTCTTAACCAGTCTCAGGTTCTCAGGGTGTAATCTCAGCCTGGTTGCTCAGGCACCCCTAGCTTTAGTTGTTCATCCTACCACTAGGCTTGGGTGAGAGGATCAAGCTTTATAAAAGTTTACGTTTGTAGTTACAGCACTTCCCATTGACGATAGCGGGGCGAGTCGAGAAAATTAAGGAATTTCCCCTTGATTATAGCGGGGCGAGTCAAGAAAATTAAGGAATTTCCCCTTAACGATAGTTCAGCGACTCGCCCCTACAAGGT
>NZ_JBKHHI010000095.1:0-18292 GCF_046539235.1 Coleofasciculus sp. | reverse complement strand
ATAACTCGCACCACAGAATCATCCACCCGATTGACAATATCACGGTTATGCAACAGCAAATAATCCGCGATTTTGCCTAACTTTAAACGGGCGTCTTGATTATCGATACATTGGGGTTCATCGGAGAGATTCCCACTGGTTAAAATAATCGGATAATCCAGCCGTTGTAAAATCAAATGATGGAGGGGAGTATAAGGTAACATGAACCCCAGAGTTGTTTGTCCCGGTGCGACTGAAGCCGCAATTTTGGGTGTAGAGACGTTGCATGCAACGTCTCTACAATTGTCGCGATTAGGGATAACATCAATTAAAACAATAGGCGCGGCGGGACTTTGTAATAATTCCTTTTCCTGAGCATTCAGAGTACAATACTGTTCAATCACCCCTAAATCTCGCGCCATCAAAGCAAAAGGTTTATGATAACGTTGCTTACGCGATCGCAACTGTTGTACTGTAGTTTCATTGGTGGCGTCACAGGCTAAATGAATCCCGCCTAATCCTTTAATCGCCACAATTTCCCCTTGTTTCAGCAGAGTACAAACCGTATCGATGGGGTTAGATGTATCAATCTTTTCACCATTTGCCCCTTCTAACCATACCCTTGGTCCACACACCGGACAAGCAATTGGTTGGGCGTGGAAGCGGCGATTTTCGATATCGTGGTATTCCCTATCGCAATCGGGACACATCGCAAACTCAGCCATGCTAGTCTGCTTACGGTCATAGGGAATCGAGCGAATAATACTTAGACGGGGACCACAATGGGTACAATTAGTAAAGGGGTAATTGTACCAACGCGATCGCGAATCCAGGGTTTCAGCTTGACATTGGGGACAGGTGGCGGCGTCAGGGGGAATTTGAGTTTGAACGCTACTTTTGACACTCTGGGCAATAGTAAAGTCACAGAAAACGCGATCGCCTCTATAGGGAGTACGGCTAATCGATTCAATTTGGGCAAGGGGTGGGGACTCTAGCTGTAAGCGTTGCACAAATTCTGCGATCGCGTCTGTTGTTCCTGATACGTAAATTAAGACGCCTTGACCATCATTACAAACTTCTCCCTTGAGATTACACGCCTTTGCCAAACGGTACACCGTTGGGCGAAATCCCACACCTTGTACCGTACCGCGCACCCGAATTTCTTCCTGGCTAATTGTGGATGGATGATTGTTTATTGCCATTTGCCTAATTTAGACAATTTTCCACTATTGTAATTGATAAAATAGTTCTATCAAGTGTGGTCAATCACCTGAACGCCGATAATTTCAGCAATTTCCTCAGCAAAACTTATAGCAAAGTCATAATTAAGTTGCTTCCGAAAAGGTTCCAGATCCAACTAACCGCCATAAGACAACAGCACCAAAATTATTGCCATTCCCACTGTTCCTTTCCAACGCCCAACAACCTTCACTGGTGACATTAGCAGCAACAAGGGCTGGTGTCTCAAAAATGCCTGCACCAATAACAATGCCAACAATTATGGCAATAGCATCTTTAAATGCCAGGGTTGGCTTTGGTGCTGCCGCCCGATTTGCCGTCGAATTTGATGTTGATAAACTGTAGTTTTCATGTTTAATCACGTTAGATTATATCAGTGAAGTTTTGGTTAGGCATATTTGGACAAAGTTTCTTAGCGAGCGTTGCCACTGTTTTGGATCAGTTTGGCAACCAAACCAGTCCAACCCGTTTGATGATTAGCACCTAAACCCGCACCCGTATCCCCATGAAAATATTCGTGAAAAAGAATCCAATTTTGCCAATGGGGGTTAGATTGAAATTCTTCGATATCCCTGTAGACAGGGCGCTGCTCATCTGACTTTTGTTGAAAGATGTTAACCAGTCTTCGAGAAAGTTCATTCGCTACTTCTTTCAGGGTCATTTCCTGACCCGAACCGGTTGGGCATTCAACTTTGAAATCATCTCCCAAGTAGTGATGAAATTTTTGTATAGACTCAATGATCAAAAAATTCATCGGGAACCAGATCGGACCACGCCAGTTAGAATTGCCGCCAAACATACCACTTCTTGATTCACCGGGTTCATAAGCCACTTGATACCAATGTCCCTCGCCTTCAAAGACATAGGGATTGTCTTGATGAAATCGAGAAAGGGAACGGATACCGTAATCGCTGAGAAATTCCGTTTCATCGAGTACTTTTTGCAGAATTTTTTTCAATCGATCGGGATGAACGATGGATAAAAGTCTTCTCGCCCCTACTCCTTCAGTTTCTATACAAGCAATATTGTGTCGCAAGTCGGGACGATTTTTGATAAACCATTCCATACGACGTTTAAAACCGGGAAGAGCTTTTAATGTTTTTGATTCAAGAATTTCAATGGCAAACAAAGGAACAAGTCCCACCATTGAGCGCAGGTTTAGGCGCTTGCGCTCACCGTGAGGAAATTGCAGCACGTCGTAGTAAAATTCGTCCTGGTCATCCCATAGATGAATGTCACTTTCCCCTAGATGATTTATGGCATAGGCAATGTAGAGGAAATGCTCAAAAAACTTGCTTGCCATGTCTTCATAGGCAGGATTTTCCGGGGCAAGTTCCAGCGCGATCGCTAACATATTTAGACAGTACATTGCCATCCAACTCGTCCCATCTGCCTGATCGAGATGACCTCCCGTTGGTAGTTCAGCACTGCGGTCAAAAATGCCAATATTATCTAATCCAAGAAATCCTCCTTGAAAGACATTGTTTCCTCCTTTATCTTTGCGGTTAACCCACCAGGTAAAATTCAACAACAACTTTTGAAATACCCGTTCGAGGAAATGTCGATCAGCCCGACCATAGAGTTCTTTTTCAATCTGATAAATCCGCAACGCTCCCCAAGCATGAACGGGTGGATTAACATCACCAAAATGCCATTCATAGGCAGGAATTTGACCGTTAGGATGCAAATACCACTCCCGCGTTAATAAATCCAGTTGCCCTTTAGCAAAATCGGGATCTATCATTGCCAAAGGTAAGACATGAAATGCCGTATCCCAGGCAGCAAACCAGGGAAATTCCCACTTATCTGGCATGGAAAGAATATCATCATTATAGAGATGAAGCCAATCCTCATTTCGTTTAATTTCTCGTTCGGGAGTGGGCAGCGCTGGGTCGCCATTGAGCCAATCTTCTACAATGTAATGATAAAATTGCTTCGTCCACAACAAGCCCGCAAACGCTTGACGTTGTATGTTCTGTAAATCCGGTGATGCTGTTGGGGGACAAAAGCGTTGATAAAATTCATCAGCTTCCTGCTGTCGTTGTTTGAAGACTTGCTCAAACTCTTCTCCAAAAGGATTGGTTAATGATGGGGTTTCGCTCAGCCGCAAGCGAATAGTTTTAGTTTGCCCCGCACCAATTTTGTTAAAATAACAGGCAGAAAATTTTGTTCCCATGTTATCGGAATTAATCGCCTCAGTTTTTCCGTGGATTATGTAGTTATTAATGCCATCTTTTAGATAATGTGAATGGTTTTCAGTTTCAAATATTTGGTCTAAATTTGTATCATTGTCTGTAAATAATAAATTATCCGGTGTTGCACAATAAAGCCAGCGTTTTCCTAAAGTTGTATGACAAGCTTCAACAATGCTAAACTCTTCCATCTCTCCCGCCGTATGGTCAGAGGGAAAAACTCTAAGATAAGGTTTTTGACGGGTAAAATCCCAAGACCACGTATTTCTGAACCAAAGAGTCGGTAACAGATGCAGGGGTTTTTCCTCATCCCCGCGATTGATGAGTGTAATTTGAATTAAAATATCCTCGGCTGAAGCTTTCGCATATTCCACAAAGACATCAAAATAACGATCGCGCTCAAAAATACCTGTTTCCAGTAATTCCAACTCTGGCTCATCTAGACCTCTTTGGCGATTTTCTTCTACCAGTTGAGTGTAGGGAAATGCCTGTTGTGGATACTTGTACAGATATTTCATGTAAGCATGAGTGGGAGTGCTGTCTAGATAGAAGTAGTATTCTTTAACATCTTCCCCATGATTGCCTTCAGGACCAGTTAAACCAAACAGTCGTTCTTTGAGGATAGTATCTTGCTCATTCCAAAGCGCGATCGCAAAACAAAGTCGCTGGTGATTGTCAGAGATTCCCCCAATGCCATCTTCTCCCCAACGATAGGCACGAGAACGCGCATGCTCATGGGGAAAATACTCCCAAGCATTACCATATTTGCTGTAATCTTCGCGTACTGTTCCCCACTGCCGTTCGCTTAAATAAGGTCCCCAGCGACGCCAGTGTGCTTGATGGGTGCGTGCTTCTTCTAGTCGCTTTTCTTCTGCTGTCATTGTTTTAATTTTATAGAGATGAGGTGGGAGTTAAGAGTTATAAGCGAGTTACAAAAATCGCTAGAATTACCAAAACCTCTCCTTTCCTACTTCTGCGTTTAGGTGATCTAAAGCGGCTGCTATAATCACAATTTTCAGGCTGACCAAGGTTTGCTAAAGTCGTGATAAAGTGTTAACCCACCATCAATAAATAGAGTTTGTCCGGTGATATAGTCAGCTTCCTCAGATGCCAAAAAAGCCACCGCTGCTGCCATTTCTTCTGAAGTTCCGGCTCTTCCCATCGGAATGTGACTTTCTACGTTGGCTTTTTCCTCAGGGTCATTAATCCATGCTTCATTGATCGGGGTAATCGTTGCCCCAGGTCCGATACCATTCACCCGAATTCCTTTGGAGGCATATTCTAAAGCCAAAGTTTTTGTTAAATTCCCCATTCCTCCCTTACTAACCGAATAACTCACATAGCAAGGTCGGGGAATAATTTCATGAACGCTAGAAATGTTGATAATGACACCTTTTTTATTGCCGTCTAAAAAATGTTTAATGGCTTCACGGGCGCAAATATAAGCCCCTCGGAGATTAACAGAAATGACTTTATCAAAGCTCTCAATTTTTGTTTCGTGTGCCGCACTCTCCATTTGAATACCTGCATTGTTGATCAAAATATCGAGTCCGCCTAACTCGTTAATAACGGTGTCCATTATCTGAGAAACATCGTCTTCTTTTGAGACATCGCCCTGTACCAGTAAGTCTTTAACACCACAGCCTTTGATTTCACCACAAGCTTGCTCCATCTTTTCTGCGGTGTCTGCGGCATCTTCGGGACTGCTGCGATAGTTGATAGCTACATTGACACCTTCTTGAGCCAAACGAATAGCGATCGCGCGTCCAATTCCAGAACTTGCACCTGTTACGAGAGCGTTTTTACCTTTGAGACCTTTCATCATGACAATTCCCTAGTTTACTCAGTACAATGTTTATTTGCTTCATAGTATTAAACAATCAATGCCATCCAAAGATAACAAAGATGCTCTAGCTATAAATCCACCTTTCGATAGAGCTGTCGCCATAAAGGTTAGGACTTTCTTAAATGACCCAAATGTCACGTATTAGTAATAAACCTTCTGCCTTGGAGCCTTCTGCTATATATTTTGTAAGGATTCAGGTCTGTATTTATCTGTGTTTAGCTCATCAATCAGCCTGGGTGTACTTGCCGTAACCAAGTAAGTGGGGAAAGGGAATTAAGTCATATCGGCGAGTGCGCCCAGGCTCAAAACCCCAACATCAGGTTGATACTAATGTCGCTCAAAACCTGATTCTAAAAGGTTTTAGGCTGCTTTTCACCCCTTCAGGTTGGATAGGCTAAGGTTCCTCTACTACGAACGAACCTAGATACGTTTTTCGCCAAATTGTGTCAGCTTGGCGATTTGTGGGTAATTCTAACACTCGAATTCCTTGACTCGGTAATGGATTTAGTAATTGCTGTAATTGTTGCCACGATTGAATGAGTTGATGTTCTACCCTGTATGTTAGACACAGTTGGGCAAAGTTGATGTTTTGGGGTGTGGCAAAGAATTCTTCAAAGGGTGGCTCGAAGTCGGAAATGGGTAACATTTCAAAAATACCACCGCCGTTATTGTTGATTAAGACAATGGTTAGATGACCCACAAGTTTCTGATTCAGTAAAAAACCATTGGTATCATGTAATAAGGCTAAGTCTCCTGTTAGCATGACTGTACTCTGATTCCGGTGAGCAATGCCTAATGCTGTGGATAAGATGCCATCAATGCCATTCGCACCGCGATTAAACCACGGCTGAATCTCTGTATTGCCCGGTGACCAAAAGAATTCAACATCCCGCACGGGCATACTATTGGCAATAAATAAGGGTGTTCCTGGCGGCAAAGATTGAGAGAGTAACCAGGCGGCTTTCCCTTCAAATAATTGCGGCATTTCTACCATGGTTTGGTCAACGGCTGCTCTCACTTGCGTTTCTGCGTCACACCATTTTTTTAGGTAATGTGGGTTTTGTGGTGATACAGTTCTCTCCTGTTCCTTTATCAGGGTGGGTTTAGTTACGTTATCAGTTTTGTCAACAACGTTATCCGTTAAACCCGCCCCTACAGCCATATTTTTTTTAGCGTTCGTTGTTATCCATTGCCCGATTTCTTCGATAGAAATTCGCAGATGAGTGGTTTTCCCATGCAGGGCATCTAAGTTATGATGACAAGGGTCAATAATCCAGCGTTGGGGTTGATAAGTATTTAACCAAGCGCGTAGTTCTTTACTGGTGGGAAGTTCGCCAATTTGAATAACAAGAGTCGGTGTAAGCTGTTGAGCGAGTTGGCGATTCCGCAGGATTAAATCATAAGTAGAAATGAGATAAGGATTCAGGTGAGCGTAGTTTCTTAGGGGAGAAAGCCCTTCCGCTAATAGAGGAAAGTTTAGGGATTGCGAAAGTTGGGCGATTACATGACAATAGGCTTTGGAGTTTTGGGGTTGGGCTAACCCGGCAATAATTAAACCGCGATCGCACCCTTGCCAATCTGAGTAGGGAATCCTGTCCAGAGGTGCAGGAGAGAGGGGATGCACAGATGCAGGAGTAATAGCGGCAAAGAAATCCTCAGCCTGGAATTGGGATTGTAACTCAGTGACGGCTGGATCAGGAATCGGTGCCAGAGGATCACGGAAAGGGCAATTTAAATGTACTGGACCGGGAGTAGGAAAGCGCGATCGCTCCCAGGCGTGAATCATGGTTTGTCGCAAATATCTCAACATCCCGATTTCCAGAGACGGTACAGCTAATTCCGTTTGCCAGTTGGGATAATTGCCATAGAGTTTTACTTGATCAATCGTTTGCCCCGAGTGACAATCGCGTAGTTCTGGGGGACGATCTGCGGTTAAAATTAATAGAGGCACCCGGCTTTCCCGTGCTTCGATAATACCTGGGTAGAAATTCGCCCCGGCTGTCCCCGAAGTACAAACCAACGCCACAGGTAACCCCGATTTTCGGGCAACTCCCAAGGCGAAAAAGGCAGCCGAACGTTCATCAAGAATAGGAATTGCCTCTATTTTGCTGTGTTGTGCAAAGGCAACCGTAAGCGGGGTGGAACGCGAACCGGGACATAAGACGGCAGTGGTTAATCCCAACCGCGTTAACGTTTCCACCAGTATAGAAGCCCAGACGGTATTGGTATTACGAAAGTCAATTAGCATCGCATCCCATACTATAGCAGAAGCGTCTGGTTTTTGAGGTAGTAGGGGTACGACATGTCGTACCCACAAGACTTATTCAGCAGACCCTAACTACAAACGAATCTCGGCTTTGACTAAATCATTCCCTGCCCGTTCCAGATGGAAACCCACTTTTTCCGCCACCTTCTGCATCGGCACATTTTCTGCCAGAATATCAGCAGTAATCCGCGTCAGTTTCTCTTGGCGACCCACTTGAATAATGCGTTGGAGTAATTCCGTCCCTAATCCGCGACGCTGATAGGGGTCACTAATTAACATAGCGAATTCCCCTTCATTAATCCCATGCATCTTGCTCAATCGCGCCACGCCCAAGATTTCGTGGTTTCCTGTTTGCGGATTTTTATAGTCCGCCACCAGTGCCATTTCCCGATCATAGTCGATAAAGCAGATGCGGGTTAATCGTTCATGGGCAATCCGCCGACTCAGTTTCATTAAGCTGAAATAACGCAAATAGACACTTTCTTCCGATAGCGTTTGGTGGAATTGCACGATTAAAGGTTCATCCTCTGGACGAATCGGACGAATGGTTATCGGCGTGCCATCATTAAGCTGCCATGGGGTGACGTACTGCCGAGGATAGGGACAAATCGCGGTTTTGGGTAGTTGGTTTTCCTCAACATCTAAATCGTGGAGGATAATCCGGGCATCTAGGGCGATGAGTTGATCCGAAGACGCTTGCAGGGGATTAATATCAATTTCCTTGATCCAACGCTGTTCAATCACCAATTGACTAAAGCGAACCATAATCTGCTCAAGTTCGGCTAAATCAATGGCTTGACGCCCCCGCACCCCTTTGAGTGCCTTATAGATTTGCGTCTGTTCGATCATCCGCCGCGCTAGGGTGGTATTCAGAGGCGGTAGCGCGATCGCCCGATCCTTGAATACTTCCACTAACTGTCCCCCAGACCCAAAGACTAACACCGGTCCAAACTGCGGATCAACGATGCTGCCGATAATCAGTTCATAAGCACCATCCTGACGCACCATTTCCTGAACCGTAACACCCAAGAAATGTTCAGCACCAACTTTCTCCGTCACCGTTGATTTAATCTTGTTATACGCCCAACGCACCGCTTCTTCATCAGTGAGGTTTAACTGAACCCCACCCACATCGGTTTTATGGGTAATGGTTTCCGAGAAGAGTTTCAACACCACCGGGTATCCCAGGGAATTTGCCCAATTCACCGCATTCTCTTCTGTTTTTGCCACCCCAGTATGCACAATCGGGATATTATAGGCAGCGAGCAGTTGTTTCGATTCCAACTCCGTCAGAATCGTCCGTCCCGCCTTGCGTGCCGTTTCAATCATCTGCTGCGCCAAAGCGCGATCGGGTCCAGTTTCTTCGGATGAGGGTAAAATCGGCGTTTCGTAGATCCCACTCAGGTTGTAGCTGTACTGCCACATTAAATTAAATAACCGCGCCGCATCATCGGGGTAGGGATAGGTGGGAATGCTAGCACGGTTGAGTAAGGTTTCCCCAGTTTTGGTTTCTGATCCCCCCATCCAACTAGCAAACACGGGTTTCCCAGCTTTCTGGGCATAGGGTTTTAACTGTTCGGCAATTTGGGTGGGATCTGTCATGGCTTGGGGCGTGAGAATCACCAGCAAGCCATCGCTGTTGGGATCTTCAACCGCAATGTCGAGGGCTTTGGTATAGCGATCGGGATCAGCATCACCGAGAATATCAATGGGGTTGCCATGACTCCAATGGCGGGGCAGGATTTCGTTGAGGGCAGTTACCGTATCCTCAGAGAGTTCTGCCAATGAACCACCTGCGCTAATTAGGGCGTCTGTCGCTAAAACCCCTGGTCCCCCGGCATTAGTAATAATTGTCAAGCGGGGTCCTTTGGGACGACGAGGCTGTTTTGCCCACACCTCAGCCATATCAAACAGTTCGGAGATAGTATTCACGCGAACTACACCACAGCGGCGGAAGGCGGCATCAAGGACATCATCGCTACCTGCCAAAGAACCGGTATGGGAGGCTGATGCCTTGGCAGCGGCTTCGGTGCGCCCGGTTTTAATTACGATAATCGGCTTAGTTAATGCCACTTCCCGCGCCGCTGAAAGGAAGGATCGGGCATCGCCAATGGATTCCATATAAATAACGATGCTATGGGTGTGGGGATCATCACCGAGATAGTAAATCAAATCCCCCCAACTTACATCCATCATCGAACCAATGGAAATAAAGGCGCTAAAGCCCACATTTTCCCAGAAACTCCAATCTAGGACAGCGGTACATAATGCCCCACTCTGACTAATAAACGCCAAATTACCCGGACGCGCCATGGTACTGGCAAAGGTAGCATTTAACCCACTGCGCGGACTCATTAAACCCAGGCAATTCGGACCAATAATTCGCATCTTGCCCCGGGCGGTTTCCAGGATTTGCTTTTCTAATTCAACTCCCTTAGAACCTGTTTCTTTAAATCCCGCTGAAATAATAATCGCACTTTTGACGCCAACCTCAACACATTCTTGGACGACTCCGGGTACAAAAGGGGCGGGTATGGCAATGATCGCCAGATCCACGGGATCAGGTATGTCTTTAATACTCGAATAAGCAGGAATTCCCAAGACACTATGGCGTTTGGGATTGACTGGAAAAATGGTTCCCCCGAAGGGATTACTCATTAAATTCCATAGCAGGGTTCGCCCCACACTGCCCTCTTTATCCGTCGCCCCAATCACAGCAACGGTATCGGGGGCGAAGAAGGAGTGCAGGGGTTGACGTTCCGAACGCAGAATATCATACGCTGGATCGGTGGTTGGTTTAAGTGGCTTAACCATTGTTTTTTCCTTTCTTTATTAATACTTCTGGGGAAAAATTGAAACGGAACGGTTAACACTGAACACACAAGGACTAAAACCTAGGGTTCTCCCTGATAATCTGCCATCTCAGTTGGAGAAGGTGGGGAAGACGTTTTGATTGTGTAGGGGCGGGTTTTACTACTATCGTTTCTTACCTCACAAAAGATGGGACTCGCGCCCGCCCAGACTGAGTTCCAAATTAACTCACAACTCCCCCATCTCGACGCAACCGGATGATAATTGAGTCGGCGATTCCGCTTGTATTGCCAACAGGCGATGAATATGAATCAGGGCGTCGGTAACTCCCTGTTGGGCAATGGGTGAGAGGGTTTCGCCAAACTCGAAGTCAACAGCGGGAATGGTAACCAGCCAAGCGGGGGGAGAATGATCATAAAGGACTTGGGCTAACGTTAACAGCGATCGCGGATCACAATGATGACCGAATGGGACAGAATCAGCATACCCCGATCGCAGGGGAAAGACTTGCACCCTGGCTGTCTCTCCAGATACGGGATAAGCATCCACAAAAATCGCCCCATCCACAGTGGCTAAGGTTTGTGCCAATTCAGGAGTCAGTTGGTGCAGGGGAAGCGATCGCACCCCAAGGCATCCCCACTCTTGTACCTCCATTGCCACAACTTGACCCACACCGTCATCCCGCCGCAGCGTATTCCCATAGCCAATCACCACCCATTGGTCATTTGTCATTGGTCTTATGTCCTTTGTCCTTCGTCAGGCTTGACTGGATGTTTACAGAACCTAACATCATTCCCTTAATCTCCACTGACCTAACTTAGCAGTATTCTAACTGGACTTCTTTCTTATGATTTTGCAAATACTTCACTACCTCTTCTACTAAATTTCGGCGGATGGAAATGTTTTTGGGTAACAGCGGATTTTGATAAAATTCGTTAATTTTCTGCCCCACCAAGAAAAGTACCGAATCCGCCATCAAGATTTCCTTAGCTAGAAGCGCTGCACCATTGCGGTCACTCGGTAAGCGATCGATATCACATTTACATTTTTTTAAGATTTCTAGGCTTTTCGAGATAGTTAATATCCCTTCAGTTACCAGGTCAATTTGACTTAACTTACCAATCGGCGGCAGATCCGGTCGCATCGTGGCAATATCCATTTCCACCTCTTCACCCAGATATTTCCCCACAATATTCCCCGTGGTTCCGCCACAGATCACTTTTCTGCCCTCAAAATTTAATAAGCGTTCCACATAAACCTGATCGTGACGTTGATCTAGAGGGGGTCCGGTAAAAATCATTAACTCATTCCGCTTCCGTACACAGACGCCCACAAACGTGGCATCATCCCCAATTTTTCCTTGATAGAGGTTGTGCGTTTCGCCAATCACTTTACGGACAATATTACGAGCAGTGTAGGTATCCCGAATATATAGGCTTTCAATGTATTTGGCAATATTTTCCCAGCCCCAGCCGAAATTTAAAACCGCACCCAGCCCCGCATACAAGACGCCATCACTAATCGCCCCCAGGAAATCCCCCCGTTCTAAATGCCCTTCTGAAATAACAATGTCTTTCTCCAGGATTTTCTCGGTTCGGGTTTCAACGGGGACAGGTTTTCCTTTCCTAAAATGAAAAATGGGCGGGTTATCAAAATTTATAACTTTAAATTTATTGTTTTTATGATTAATCCGAATTATAGTAAACGTGGCGTAAGCAATTTTCCGAACACTACAAATTGGCAACGTACCAATTACCGTTTCGATCACCTCGGTCAGAGGCAGATCTGCATTCAACATGGTGATCAAGATTTCCGTCGTCAGCGTTGCCAGAATATTAGCCTTAACACCACTTCCCAACCCATCAGATAAAACAATTGTCGTTTTATCCTTCGTCTTGATAAACTTAACCTGGTCGCCACATAGTTCCTCTCCCTTTTTATTTAAGCTTAAATCATAGATATCTAGAAAATGATCACGACTCATAAGCTATTCTATAGTTAAACTACTGCTCCCAGACGTAGCAGGCTACGTCTCTACATGGCTTCCCCAGCTAATCCCTACTACCCCATCTCCTGTTCCACCATTTGAATAATCTTCAATAGACTCACCTTTGTCGTTGCGGTTGTTTCTCCCAATATTCCCGCAATTTCTTGAACAACTTTCATTTGATTATCCACCACCTCATTAACCTTTTCCACCGTTTCTCGTTTAACTTTGATCAATTCTCGCTTACGCTGTAACTCATAACTCATATTCACCAAAATAGCTGCAATTATATTTTCCTCTTTAATCGGAAAAATAACTTCTCTGACATAAAGTTGGTGATTAGCGTACTCTTTTTCCTTCCCCTGAATCACCTCATCATTATCCCAGACTCGTTGAAAATCACTGACATCTGTCAAAATAGTGGAGGCGGACTCACCAATAGCCGCCTCCTGTTCCACATTAAACATTTTGCAAAAGGCAGGATTTACCAGCTTGATTGTCATATCTTTATCCACGACAATCAAACCATTCGGGTCATACTGCCACAACAATTCCCACAAACTCTTATCGCTACTCGTCATATTATTTATTCTTCAAGCTGCTATGCCAAAGCTAACTGAAATTCATTGTTCCCTGTTCCTGTTCCCTGTTCCCTCTCCCTAGATATCATTGAATACAGGGCAGAATCTCTTGTTTAAACTTTTGCTCAACATTGTTAGCATTGATATTAACAAAAAATTTATCCTTAAACTTCATCACAATACCAGCGCTACAGGTCTCCAAACAAAAGGAACCCTTTAATTCAACTTTATCCTCCAAATTGTATGTGCTAATCAACTCCTGAATTTTGGGTAATACTTCATAAACACCCAATTGATGACAGGCTGAACCCATACATAAATAGAGATTTTCTTTCTCGTCCATGGTCTACACCTCAATCTTACTGCACATTCAGCCCCTGTCTTTGAAAGATGTCCATAACCTGCTGCACCTGTTGGGGCGTTGGCGAGGGTGTGTCTTTAAGCTGATAGTCATACCCTAGCTGTTGCCATTTATACTCTCCCATTTTGTGAAACGGCAGAACTTCTACTTTTTCCACATTGCCCAAGGTCGAGACAAACTGGGCTAATCCCTCGATACTCTCTAGGTTATCGGATAAATTGGGAACTAGGACAAAGCGAATCCAGGTCGGCTTTTTAATCTCACTCAGATACTGGGCAAAGGCGAGTGTAGGTTCGAGGGAAACGTTGGTAATCTTAAAGTAAATTTTGGGATCAAAGGATTTGATGTCCAACAAGACCAAATCTACATGATCCAGCACAGGTTTGACGATCTCCAAATTGACATAACCAGATGTATCCAGGGCGGTATGAATCCCTTGGTCTTGACAGCGTCGGAAAATTTCGCGGACAAACTCCGGTTGCATCAAGGGTTCACCCCCTGTTATCGTAACGCCGCCGCCGGAAAAGCGCATGTAGGAACGATACTTTGGGATCTGGGTCATCAGTTCATCAACCGTAACCTCCTGACCTTCACGGATACAACGGCTATCAGGATTGTGACAATAAAGACAACGCAGCGGACAGCCCTGGGTAAAAATAACAAAGCGGATACCTGGACCATCGACTGTACCGCAGCTTTCTAACGAGTGAATATGTCCGGTTACAGAGGTTTTGGGTGTGGCGATTGGGGATTGAGAAATTGATGATTGCATTACCATAGTTCAAATGTTGAGTTTTGATTGTTCCAGACGTGCCATTATTCGTCTGTAGGAGAGGTTTTGATGACTATCGTTTACGAAAGTACCTAGATGTAACTAAACTTGCCCTGAATGAATCAATCCTGAATGGATTAAGGTGTGGTAAACAATAGCGAAGCGTTGCGGCGGGGGTGTGGGGGATTTGGGGGGCTAGCCCCCCAGAAAAACGGACTTGTCTACCTGATCAGGTAAAAGCAACTCCGCCTAAATCCGTTCATGGAATGTGCGATTAATCACATCCAGTTGCTGTTCGCGGGTTAACTTAATGAAGTTCACCGCATAACCCGATACCCGAATCGTTAACTGCGGGTATTTCTCCGGATGATCCATCGCATCCAGCAGGGTATCGCGATTGAAGACATTGACGTTGATATGATGACCATCGTCATGGAAATACCCATCCAGCATTCCCACCAAATTGTTCACCTTCGCCTCATCCGTCTTACCCAACGCTTGCGGCACAATAGAGAACGTATAAGAAATCCCATCTTGGGCATGTTCATAAGGTAGTTTCGCCACTGAAGCCAAGGCTGCGATCGCGCCATTGCTATCACGACCATGCATTGGGTTCGCGCCAGGGGCAAAGGGTTCCCCAGCTTTGCGCCCATCAGGGGTACTTCCGGTTTTCTTCCCGTACACCACATTTGAGGTAATCGTCAGAATCGACTGGGTAGGAACAGCGCCGCGATAAGTCTTATTCTTGCGGACTTTATCCATAAACGCTTTCACCAGGTTGGCAGTAATTTCATCCACCTGATCATCGTTATTGCCAAACTTGGGATAATCTCCTTCCACTTTATAGTCTACGGCCAGACCCTGGTCATTGCGAATAACTTTCACCTTGGCATATTTAATCGCCGATAACGCATCGCCAACCACCGACAACCCAGCAATCCCACATGCCATTGTCCGATAAACATCCCGGTCATGCAGCGCCATTTCCAAACGCTCATAACAATATTTATCGTGCATATAGTGGATCACATTCAAGGTATTGACGTAGAGTTTCGCCAACCACTCGATCATTTGGTCGAACTTCCCCGTCACCTCATCATAATCCAGGTACTCTGAAGTAATCGGTGCCAGTTCTGGACCGATTTGTTCGCCCGCTTTTTCATCCTTACCGCCATTAATCGCATAGAGTAAGGCTTTCGCCAGGTTAACCCGTGCGCCAAAGAACTGCATCTGTTTGCCAATCGGCATTCCCGATACACAGCAGGCAATGCCATAATCATCACCATAGTGCGATCGCATCAGGTCATCGTTCTCGTACTGAATCGAACTGGTTTCCACCGATACCTTGGCGCAGAACCGCTTAAAGTTAATCGGTAGCCGTTCTGACCACAGTACCGTTAAATTCGGTTCTGGTGCAGGACCCAAGTTATCAAGCGTATGCAAGAAACGGAAACTGGTCTTTGTCACCAACGGACGACCATCTTCACCCATTCCGCCAATGGCTTCGGTTACCCAAACCGGGTCACCGGAGAACAGTTCATTATAAGCCGGCGCCCGCAGGAAGCGCACCATCCGCAGTTTCATCACGAAATGGTCAATTAATTCCTGCGCCTCGGATTCGTTAAGTGTGCCGTTATTTAAATCCCGTTCCACATAAATATCCAGGAACGTAGACACCCGTCCCAAGGACATCGCCGCGCCATTTTGTTCCTTCACCGCACCCAAATAGCCAAAGTACGTCCACTGTACTGCTTCTTGGGAATTTGCCGCCGGACGGCTAATATCAAAGCCATAGCTAGCTGCCATGTCTTGCAGTTCTTTTAGCGCCCGGATTTGTTCAGAAATTTCTTCCCGTTGCTGGATAACCGACTCGTCAATCGCATCGAATTCCAGGGAATCTTGCTGCTGTTTTTTATCTGCAATTAAACGGGTGATCCCATACAATGCCACCCGGCGATAGTCACCAATAATTCGACCCCGACCATAGGCATCCGGTAACCCCGTAATAATCCCAGAATGTCGCGCCTTCCGCATTTCCCGCGTATAGGCATCAAAGACGCCATCATTATGGGTTTTGCGATAGTTGGTGAAAATCTCTTCTGTTTGGGGATCAAGTTGATAGCCGTAAGCTTCCAAGGATTTCTTGACAACTCGGATACCACCCAAGGGCATAATTGCCCGTTTTAACGGTTTATCGGTTTGGACGCCGACAATTTGTTCCAGGTTTTGATCAATATAACCCGGTGAATGGGCGGTGATACTGGTGGGGACTTTGGTATCGACATCTAAAATACCCTTTTCCCGCTCTTGCTGCATCAAGTCGCAGACTTTTTGCCAGAGTGTTTTAGTCCGTTCCGTTGCTGCGGCAAGGAAAGAGTCGTCTTGTGTGTATGGGGTATAATTCTTTTGGATGAAATCCCGGACATTAATTTCATTCGTCCATTTACCGGGATTAAAATTCTGCCATTGTTCACATAAAACACTAGCTGTCTCATGCTTTTGCGTAGATGTGTTAGGTGCAACTGTCCCAACCATAGGCATTATTTACCTCTTTTTTTTGTGCAAACTTTTGAACGTTAGACGTGGCCCAGACTATCCTCTTTTAGAAGTTTTTGTCAACAGTCTAAGGTGATTGTGGTTCTACTAAAAACTCGTCGCGTTTTCTTTTTACCTCAGGCTCTTGACTCTAGTCATGGGTCTAGAGGAAGAACAGTAAGGTTTATCCTAACTAAATCTATTCCTTGCGGTCTATTTAGCCTGGACGTTTACCGCTCTCTCTAACTGTCTATCTATATCGTAACTCCATGGATATTAAATCAGCAAATTTTGTTAAAGTCAATCTACTTCTTTACAAATATTTTTAATGTCAAGGTTGGGTGATTTTTAGAGAAGCTGTGGGGATAATACCTACCCATTCCAATCAGTTTGGTGTTAAAATGGGAAAATACTTCAAAAAGCTAAAATCCCAGGCTAAAAGTGGTTTACGGCTGTCCAGAGCCAGATTTTGTTTTTTTGATCTGTTTTTTTTGATCCGACGAAAGTTTGCTGTTGATGGCCGATTAATTCACGCCGCCTCAATACTTCTATGATCACGGGTTTCATTGGGGGTGGGTTGGGCTGGGAATCAGAATGAGTGATTAAATGGGTGACCTGGGATTCGAACCCAGAACCAGCGGATTAAGAGTCCGATGCGCTACCGTTGCGCTAGTCACCCGTCAAGAGCCACGCCAAGGCACTGTCTATATCTGCAACGATATCTCCCGGTGGAATGGGTGGACGCTGGATCATTATAACTGGAATTCCTAGCTCCCGTGCGGCAATCATCTTGGCATAGGTAGCATCACCGCCGCTGTTTTTGCTGACGATCGCCCCGATCTCATACTGTTGCAACAGCGATCGCTCATTGTTCAGTGAAAACGGTCCCCTTTTTAGCAGAAGCTTTCCGGGAGGAACAGCCACATTCGGCAGCGGCGGATCGATCATTCGCATCAGAAACCAGAGATCTTGCAGGTGAGCGAAGGTAGCCAGTTCTTGCCGTCCGATCGTCAGAAAGATGCGCTGGGCAATTCCTGGCAATACTGTTGCCGCTGCTTCATGGCTGTCTACTTCAATCCAACGATCGCCCTCTGTCCGTTCCCAGGCTGGACGAATCAGCATCAAATGGGGAATGCCAACCGCCGCGGCCGCGGCAGCAGCATGGAATGAAATTTGAGCCGCAAATGGATGGGTCGCATCAATCAGCACATCGATCTTTTGGTCTCGCAAGTAGTCTGTGAGTCCTGCCACTCCGCCAAATCCACCAATGCGGGTGTTTTTGGATGCCACTGTCGGCTGACGAGTTCGACCTGCCAGCGATGTGATCACTTCCACTCCAGCGATTTCGGTAGTTCGAGTCGCTAATGCTGTCGCGTCCCCGGTTCCACCCAAGATTAGCACGCGCTTGCGATCGCTCATGTCCCACCCTACTGTCTCCTCTGTCTAACCCTATCGCCTCAAGCACCAGACCACAATGTCCTGTAGGGGCAGGTTGAGAGATTAATCGATAATACTTGACAGGCAAAACCCGCCTGCTCCGCCTTATAATCTTGTCAAGGTTCAGGGGTTGTCGCCTGGAAAAAGGATTGCACCTCAAACCCTAACCTATATGCCAAAACCGAGTTAGGAAATTGCTGAATAGTTTGATTGTACCGTTGTACCGCCTGATTATAACGCATCCGTTCTACAGCAAGGCGATTTTCTGTCCCGGCTATTTCATACT
>NZ_JBKHHI010000094.1:0-18338 GCF_046539235.1 Coleofasciculus sp. | reverse complement strand
ACCAAACCAATCCACGCCAATCTACATCCTCATCTGCCGATACTTCTAAATCCTCTGACAACAGTTTGGCAATATCCTCAACCGTCTTTTGACCATCGCAGTAATGCCAAACCCTCGCCGCCATCGCATTCAAACAATGTGCCGTATCCCGTTCTTGGTCATAAACAATAACTTCTTCCCCAACTTGGGTAATCAGCAGTTTGTTAGTTCTAGCTAACGGTATCATCCTCGTTTACTCCTAAAAATTCGGCTGGCAGCATCTTACCAGAAAATTTTGTGGCTGCGATCGCGCTCCCTAAATGTCAATCACCAAATTTTTGCCATCCGCAAGACAAATCCTGGTAGCACTGGCTCACCGCTGACTGTTTCAGGATTCTCCAAGATTTCCGGTTCTTGATTGGGGCGGTAGATATAAACATTTCTGTTTTTGCGGTCGATCAACAAGCCGAGTAATGTACCATTGTCAATATATTCCTGCATTTTGTCTTGCAATCCACTAAGGGTATCGCTCTGAGAACGTAACTCAATGACGAAATCTGGACAAATCGGTGCAAAAGAGGCTTTTTGTTCCTCACTTAAGGCATCCCAGCGCTCTAGTTTAATCCATGAAGCATCAGGGGAGCGGGTTGCTCCATTGGGTAAGGTAAAGCCAGCGCTGGAGTCAAACACTTCACCCGTACCATCTTGTTCTGCCCAGTTCGCAACTTGTTGAGCAATTTTCATGTTGCGATTCCCTGTATCTGAAAAGGCTGGTGGCATAATAATCACTTCCCCACTGGCAGTACGCTCGATTCTCAAATCGCGATTGGCTAGACAGAATTCGTAGAATTGTTCAACACTAATCGATTTGAGAGCAGGAAAATTCACTGTCAGGGGGACATTTTGGGTTTGAATGAGCAGCGTCGTCATTATTTTTCCTCAGTTGCTTGCTTCCATCTCAAAACTTAAATATTAGCGCGATCGCATTTCTTTTCTTTTTTCTTCTGGGAGGTTCGCGGGTTTGATGGTTAAAGCGACAGGTGTAATATCTGAGGAATCCTCAATCCAATCATCCAATTGGTGCAACAACGCTACCGCCACTGCTGCAGCTTCCCCCCGCTTCCCGGCAATCCTGAAAGCATCGGAAACAACACTAGGTAAAATCGATAGGGCAAACTCAGGTCGAGTCCGAGCCACGATCGCATTATCCAATAGCGCCAACACTGCAACTCCCGCCGAAATCTTTTTTGGACACCATACCACATTCGGCTGATATTGAACATGAGCCACCAACCCCACAGGTAAGGGTTCACTTCCCACTGTTCCCCCAAGTTCCTCTGCTGTACATTGCCGTTTTACCTCTTGTTCTCCCTCCCATTCCCGGATTGCCAATCGCCGGGGATAAGGATGAACCCATCCCCGCAAGTCAAATACGGCATATTCGTCAGAATAATAGGTGGCGCCAGCTTGCACCAACGCCGCCGTCAATGTGGTTTTACCACTAAAACTGCGTCCAGGAATCACGATCGCTTGTCCTCGCCACCCCACCACCCCCGCATGGACAAACAATCTGTCCTGCACCAACATGCCAATCTGTAAGCGCAAATCAGTGTCTAAGGTATGCAGTATTGTTTCCAGTAAACTCGCTTCAGCCAGTATCTCGCGATCGCGCCAGAGTTGATAATTCGATTCATCACCAATCAGCGAGTACAGTTGATCTACATCGGGTGAGGCGGAAGGTTGCCAACCGGGGGGCAAATAATCAGGAAGGCATTCCAACACCTTTGCTTTATTGACGCGAATGCCAATACGCACCCCATAACTGATAAATGAGAATTCTGCCTCCCACTTGAGGCAATCCAATTCAAGTGAATCAGAGTTCTCTTCACTTGGTTGATTCCGACTCGCTAAGGTTAAACTTGGCATTGCAAGGTTTTCATCGGATAGAAGACCATTGGATGCGATCAATCAAATGGATGCAATCAAAAGCAGCGATGACCGAAAGGATTCAAAATATACAATTGCTAATTAGCTTACCGTTTTGATCTACTTTGTCAAGTCAAAATCCCCAAAAATCATGTTAATCGCCAAAAAGATCAACAGCACAGACAGGAACTGGCTCAAAACTATAACTTGGTTAATCTCAAGCAACGTCTCTTTGCTCGCCATCAATACCTAGTGAGTTAATATCAAGTGCCTTTTCTGAATAACTATTCATTCTGTGTAGTTACCTCGAATAATACGAAAATCATATTCTTTTTATTCCTCTTTCTTTATTGCTGTATCTGACAACACATACTCGACAGTTACATCCTCAGTGTGACGCATGATTAAAGCACGATTGCTACTGTTTGCTAAATCAATATTTCTCAGCGAAGACTCTACTACATTTTCCAAAATAATACTGCCAATAGCAGATATATTTTCAGTTGAGTTGGGTAATTTTTTGCGAAGTGTAAACCCGCTCAAATGTATATCTTGAATCCGATTCTGATCAGACTCCGCTTTTTCGGTCAAAGGATGTTCACGGGGTCGAATGACTAGAACAGCTTTTGTATCAGGTTTACTAATATACGCTTGTAAAATAGTTCGCCGCATCCCTTGCCCTTTAATAATCGTGTGACTGCGATTGATTTCGATGGGATGAAATAAATCAATTTCACCAATCGGTAAATTAATCTGTACTGGGTCTTCCCCCGAAAGACGATTAATTAATGCCTGGAGGGATTTGGCATCATCTTTACCATCATTGGGAATAATCCCATGATCTATCGCTTCAATAATTTGAGGGGGAACCGATTGACTCATCGCCCAGGTACTATTTGACCATAAACCCGCCACATCTTGTAAGGGAGTGAGAAGGCTGGCAAACCAACATAAAATAATCACAAAACCAAATAACTGGGAGACATAAAGAAAACGAGACACACCCACTTTAACCAACCGTTCCCACCCCGATCCTGCGGCTGAAATACTTTGATTTCCTCGGTTTGACCATTTTTGTTGGGCAAGGTTCATCTGAGTCCAGATTTTGATAATACAGGAACTCCACTGGGCAATTAAAAAGACGGGTAAATGAATCGGTTTAAGTCGAGACTGTCGCCCCCAGAAAATGATGGTTAAAATTATCGGTCGAGTACAAAGAATCCAACAGAGAATCAGTCCAGCGGCTAACCAATACCCTTGAACTAAACAAATTGATAACGAACCCGGGGTGATTAGAGTCGTCCAGTAACTAATCCGTTGATCCAGGAGACAATACCACATAAACCATCCCGCCTTACCCGGACCCAAACTGATCGCGCGATCGCTGTTCCGCAACATATTCCCATACCAGCGGCGCATATTCTGGTAAGCGCGATCAATTAATGACCCAGAAATCGTCTCAATGGAATAGACAATCACATCGGGGATATACAACATATCGTAACCCCGACGCAGTAGCCAATACCACGTCGTTTTATCGTCGCCAGAGAGGAATTTAAACCGTCCCCACAACCAATCATCCAACGTATCCAGTTCTAACTGATCCGCAAATGTGGGATGCAGCGCCGCCTCCGCCCGAAATAGGGAAAAGCGTCCCGTCAAACACATCACTTTTTGCGACAGTGACACGGAACACATTTGATAGTGACGCTGGGATAGGCGTAAATGGAACCACTCAGAAAACAGATACGATCCCTCAACAATCGGTAATTCATCTGTTGTCAACGCCCCCATTTTGGGAAATAGGCGAAAAAATGGCAAACAGCGACGTAAGGTTCCAGGTGTCAGTTCAGAATCGCCATCCATTAAACCAACAACGGCATTTTGGGGTAGATTTAAACGCGCTAATTCTCGTAATCCATCCGCCATGGCTTTGCGCTTCCCTTCCCCCGTCTGCACCATTTGGATTAGGCGAATACAACTAAGTTCCGGGTCAAAGGATTTAAGTATCTTTAAGATGGCAGTATTTTCCTGATCACTGCTACTGGTAACCAGCAGTGTCAGGGGGTGAGAAAGGCTTTGGGCTTCTTGGGCGATTACCCGGAAAACTCGTTCCGTGATCCAGGGTTTTTCCTTATAGGTTGGGACTAATAAGCAAACAGGCGGTAACTTGTCAAGGGGAATGCGATCGGCTTGTTTGCGCCACCGGGGAAAAACCCAGTGTAGGTAAATCCGAGAACGAATCACTTGCAGCGCCCACCATGACCATCGCCAAATGCCGATCAGCCCCATACTAATTAAACCAGATATGCCTAATAGGTCTAATTGTTCTGGGTTACGCAGCAGGTAAAAGCCAGTAAAACCAAAGGCGGAAAGACAAAGCAGGGCGAACCAATTGAGATAGGACGAAATGTTTTGCCAACGAAATAGTCGAGTCATAGAGTTGTTGAATGTAGAGACGTGCCATGGCGCGTCTTGAATTGTGTGTAGGGGCGGGTTTTACAACTATCATTTGTCACCTCACCCAGATGTAAATAAACCCGCCCCGACCCAGAGAGATTACGGTTATCATGTTTTACCTCACAAAAGATGTAATTAAACCCGCCCTAACTGCCTTCAATCAAGGGAATCCAGACAAAAAAAATTGAGATATAAATCTCAATTCAACGATTACCAAACAATTTCTTAGGGAACGTCAGCCTCGCTGCTTGTCCCAATCCGCAAAACTGTTGTGAATTCTGATGTTGCGGCGGCGGTGGAATCCGTACTGTAATCCGGGTTAATGGTTGTCCCACTAATTTAGGCGGAATCGCTGGTTGTAAAGCTTGAACTTGGGTCAGCTTGTTAAGCTGCTGCATGTTACTAATCGGCTGAATCAGGTCAATTTCACCCTTGACAGTTTGGGCATAACCTGATAATCCTACAGTCACAGGTTTATCTGTATTGATAGAACTAGCTTGTTCAGCGCTAACCACGGTTTCTACCCACAAATTATTGCAATCCAGTAGCGTCACTATCGGTTCTAACTGATTAACTTGTTCGCCTTGTTCCCGTTCCGCTGTGTAGACAACACCCGCAAAGGGCGCTGACACATTTTGCACTTTTCGTTCGCTTTGCAGTTGTTTGAGATCCTTGACTAAAGAAGGCGCATTTTTTTGGAGAGACTGGCTGTTATTTAGCTGCTGCTTGAGTTTAGCCAATTGAGCTTCCATCGTATTCACTACCACCGATTGCTGTTGAATCGTCTGCTGTAAACTTATGCGTTGGTCAGACAGAGCCCCGCCCATAATATTATTGCGATTACTGCGAGCAATACCTGCTTGAGCAGCATTGACTGCCTTTTGCGTCGCATCCAGGACAGATTTGGCTTGCTGGACTTCGGCTTGTGCCGATTGCCAGACTAAGCGCAACTGATCCGTTTCCTGTGCAGATACACCCCCGGCTTCTAATAGGGTTTGATACCGTTGATAATCTAATCGGGCAGCTTCGGCTTTTGCCTGTGCCGCTTGAACTACGGCTTGCTGTTCCTTAACTGAATCTAACCCCAGTTCTACATCCACTTGTCGCACCGCCTGATCTCGACGTTCTAGCTGCTGGAACTGCGTTTTCAGTAATGCTAGGGACTGTTTTGCCGATGCTAGCTGAGTTGCATTGACCTGAATCTGTCCTTGTAATTCGAGACTTTCAAGTTGATTGCGGATTTGTTCTTGTTCTTGGGCGCGTTCTAGACGGAGTAGGGCTTCTTGTTCTTGGGGACTGGGTTCTTGGCTAATCCGGGCGAGAAGCTGTCCTGATTTCACAACCACTCCTGGCTGGGCGTAAAATGCTTGAATATTACCCGTGGTTGGCGCTTGTAACCGCACAATTCGCCCATTAATCGTGCCACCGTCTACGACTAAGTGACTGAGGCGATAACCAATGGAGGCAATCCCCATTCCAACTGCACCTAATCCCAGCAGAACAAACCCCGTTCCCACCAGGAAACGCCAAGATTGAGTGGGTTTTTGGACTTCAGCGGTGGGTGAATCCTGTTCCTCCTCTGGGCGAACCAGTTCCGTCCAATCGGGTGCTGGACTTGGGGATTTGAGATGGTGTCCTTGGACTAAGTCAATCCCGACTTCTTCCACCAGGGATAGGGTAACCGCATCGCTGACAAATTTAGCCGCCACCTGACTCAGCGCCTGAATTCCTTCAAGAATGGCTTTGGTTAAGACGCGACTATTCGGTTCCGTTTTTAGGCGTTGGATGAGTTGACCGTCAACTTTAACCAGATCAACCGCCAGTTGTTGGCATTGGAACAGGGTTAATTCGCGACTGGCAAAGTTATCCAAAACAATGGCACAACCGAGACTTTTGAGTTCGCGGACAAATGCCCGAATTGTGGGAAAATCTTTGGCGATGGTCGATTCGGTTAGCTCAAAACTCAGTTGCTTCGGGTCAACCCCAGATTGATCCAGAAGTGTTTCAATATATTCGATCAGTTCAAAGTTATTTAATCCCTCTCCCGAAAGATTAATCGACAGGCATCGATCCGGCTGTTCCGCTAAGAGTTCTATTGCCTTACGGATAACGGCGCGATCAGCCTTTTGCAGTTGTCCGGTATCCGACAACGTGGGTAAGAATTCTTGGGGTAAGTGCAGATTTCCGGCTTCGTCTCGCCAACGTAGGAGTATTTCATTGTGTAATACAGCACCCGTCGCTGTTTGATAAACGGGCTGAAACCACAGTTCTAACTTCCCGGTGCTGAAGGTATCAGCTTGAGCGAGGACAGACTCTGGCGAGTTTAAAGTCTCTAGCAGCATAAATTAAGTTCAAGCAGGTAGATACAAATCAAGCACCGAAATTAATATCTCTGACGCAAAAATTGCCAGAGGATTGCTCAGGGGAACCTCCCAGCAACGTTGTGCCAGGTTATAGCCTCACTTCGATCCGTGAGGATCGAGCGACAACCTTTGAGCCAAAATAAATTGGGCAGTTTTGTCTGTGAATCAGGTAAAACTTTTGAGATATGGCACGTCAACGCTCAAATCATGCACCCTAAACCGCGTTCGTTTGCCCAAGATCTAGTTGTGTTAAGAAAGTTCAACCAATATCATAACCACAGGCAAGAGCGATTGTCAGGGGTTGGGCGTTGAATTTGTCTCAATTTCACGTCCTGAAAGGAATTAAGCGATTTTAAGCATGGCAAGGACTTGCCAGTATGGGTTTCAATGTAACATGGTAGAGCTTGCTACTTTACCGCACTAAGCTTACGCGATCGCTCTATTCGGAAAACCCTATGAGAATTTTAGTTACAGGTGGTGCTGGTTTTATTGGTTCCCATCTCGTTGATCGGTTAATGGAAGCAGGTCATGAAGTTCTCTGTCTGGATAACTTCTATACTGGCACCAAGCGCAATATCCTCAAATGGCTGGATCATCCTTACTTTGAACTGATCCGCCACGATATTACTGAACCAATTAGGCTAGAGGTTGACCAAATTTACCATCTGGCTTGTCCGGCTTCGCCAATACACTATCAGTACAATCCTGTCAAGACAATTAAAACCAATGTCATGGGTACCCTCTATATGTTGGGGTTAGCCAAGCGAGTCGGGGCGAGATTTTTATTAGCTTCAACCTCGGAAGTGTATGGTGATCCGGAAGTTCATCCTCAAACCGAAGAATACCGAGGAAATGTTAATCCAATTGGACCGCGCAGTTGTTATGACGCTGAGACTGAAATTCTAACAGAAAATGGTTGGATTCCTTTCCCTGAATTACAGCCCGGGGTGCGAGTGGCTACTCTCAATCCCGATAATCAAGTCGAGTATCACGTCCCGGACGAGTATATTGTGCAGCCGTATGTGGGCAATTTGCTCCGGTTTGCCAATGCTAAATTCGATCTATGTGTAACACCAAATCATTGGATGTATGTACGCAGTAAAACCGGAAAATTACAATTTCTGCGTGCGGATGAAGACCGACATTGGCATTCTTGGCGTGTCCCTACCGGGGGTGAGTTTCATGGAGAAGAACCAGAATGGTTTGAACTGGGAACTGCACCGAAAAACGCGAAGGTTAGCATCGAGCGAATTTGGATGGATGATTGGTTAGAATTCCTCGGTTACTACATTTCTGAAGGCTGCGTTCATGTCCGACGACGAGGGCAGGTTGTCGGTGGATGTGACTATGAGGTGGCTGACTATAACATCCTGATTGCCCAAGAAAATCCAGAGGGTCGAGCTAAAATCACCCACTGTTTAACCAACCTTGGTTTTAACTTTTTCTCATCGGATGACCACCAATTTCGGATTTGTAGTAAACAACTGGCGGAGATTTTACGTCCTCTGGGTAAATCGGGTGATAAATATATTCCGCGCCAGTTTTTATCGTTATCCAAGCGTCAGTCGCTGATTTTGTTTAAGGCGCTAATGATGGGAGATGGTTCCCAGCGCGGAGATGGCTATGTTTATTACACGAAATCCCCACAACTGGCTGATGATGTCCAAGAATTAGCCATGCGTTGCGGCTATGCGGCGTCTGTTGTGTCTCATGCTGTGGGTCGTGATTTATATCGGGTGAATATTCGACCGATAAAAGACGCTCATTTAGTCACCCCAGAGCCATTTCGATATGCTGGCAATGTTTACTGCGTTAATGTGCACAACCATGTGGTGTGTGTGCGTCGCCATGGACGAGTCGCCTTTTGTGGCAACTGTTACGACGAAGGGAAGCGAGTAGCGGAAACGCTGGCGTTTGATTACCATCTGCAAAATGGTGTGGAAATTCGGGTGGCTCGCATTTTTAATACCTACGGATCTCGGATGCTGGAAAATGATGGGCGAGTCGTCAGTAATTTTGTGGTGCAAGCGTTAAAGGGTGAACCCCTAACGGTTTATGGTAAGGGTTCACAAACTCGCAGTTTCTGTTATGTGTCGGATTTAGTTGAAGGATTAATTCGGTTGATGAATAATGATCATACTGGACCGATTAATCTGGGGAATCCGGATGAGTATACAATTTTACAACTGGCTCAAGCGGTGCAAAAAATGGTCAATCCGGATACAGAAATTATATACAAGGATCTACCACAAGATGACCCGCAACGTCGCCGTCCGGATATTACTAAAGCCAAGACGCTACTGGGTTGGCAACCGACTATACCTTTACAGGAGGGGTTAAAGACGACAATAGCAGATTTCCGCGATCGCTTAACGGCTGAAGGGGATTCCTTGCTTTCCAGTTAAGCGATTACAGTATTAAGTCAGGGGGCTTACCAGCCAACTAATCAATCAGCTAGATAGCCCTGAGTCTTACCATCTACCAGAGAGGATCAGCTCATGCGCGTTTGTGTTATCGGTACTGGATATGTCGGCTTAGTAACCGGGGTGTGCTTAGCCCATATCGGACACCATGTTATCTGTGTGGATAACAATGAGGAAAAAGTCAAATTGATGAAAGCCGGACAGTCGCCAATCTATGAACCGGGACTTTCTGAATTGATGCAAGCTTGCTCTAAAGCGGGCAGTTTGGAGTTTACCTCAGATTTGGCGAGGGGTGTCGCTCATGGCGAGATTTTGTTTATTGCGGTGGGAACGCCAGCATTACCCAATGGTGAAAGTGATACTCGCTATGTGGAAGCCGTAGCCCGTGGTATTGGTACTCACCTGAATGGGGGCTACAAGGTGATTGTGAATAAGTCAACGGTGCCAATTGGTTCTGGGGATTGGGTACGAATGATTGTCATGGATGGTGTCGCTGATCTCCAGAAGTCCTCTGGAGGTACGATGTCAGACACAAGGGTTGAGTTCGATGTGGTGAGTAATCCGGAGTTTTTGCGGGAAGGATCAGCGATTTATGATACCTTTAACCCCGATCGCATCGTGTTGGGTAGTAATAGCGATCGCGCTATTTCTATGATGCAGGAACTCTATGCGCCAATCGTTAAGCGTGAACCGGCGGAAGATAAATCCCTACCTCCGGTTCCGGTAGTGGTGACGGATTTGAGTTCAGCGGAAATGGTCAAATATGCCTCCAATTCCTTTTTAGCCACCAAAATTAGCTTCATTAACGAAATCGCCAATATCTGCGATCGCGTGGGCGCGGATGTGACTCAAGTCGCCCAAGGGATTGGTTTAGATACTCGCATTGGGGGTAAATTCCTGCAAGCGGGGATAGGTTGGGGCGGTTCCTGTTTTCCCAAGGATGTCTCCGCCTTGATTCATACGGCTGATGATTATGGGTTCGATGCTCAACTATTGAAAGCGGCGGTAAGTGTCAATCAACGTCAGCGCTTAATTGCGGTGGAAAAACTCCAGCAAGAACTTAAAATCCTCAAAGGTAAAACGGTGGGATTGTTGGGATTGACCTTTAAGCCGGATACTGATGATATGCGCGATGCTCCCGCATTGATTCTGATTGAAAATCTCAATCGGTTGGGCGCAAAAGTTAAAGCTTATGACCCAATTATTTCTGCTAGTGGGATGAGTCATGGTTTATCCGGTGTGCAGGTGGAAGGTGATCCGGATCGCTTGGCAGATGGCTGTGATGCTTTGGTATTAGTCACCGACTGGGAACAATTCCAGAGTCTGGATTATGGCAAGATGGCCAAGCTGATGCATAATCCCGTGCTTATTGATGGTCGTAACTTTCTCGATCCTAAAGTGCTAGAAGGTGCGGGGTTCCGCTATGTCGGAATTGGGCGTTGACGGTTCATAGAGAAACATGGGAGGATGGAAGCCCTGCATTTTTAAATCAGGGATGAAATCCTCCAATAGCGAATAAATTCAGGGGATGAAATTCTCCAATAGCGAATAAATTCAACGGATAGTCTTCACCGACCATTTTTGGGGATAATGACGCTAATGAGCAATATCTTAATGGTTCCCATTAATCTGGATGCCTTGCATCTGGAAACTGAAAAGTCAGTTGTTGAGGCAATGGCAGACTTTAGCCGACTGCCTTATTTTGATGGGAGTCGGGATGTCAATCCTGATATTGCTAATATTAGTGAGGAGATTGTTTCCCAGCCGTTTCAGAATCAAAATCTGCCGTTGAAGCCAGGGATTCATTTGCATTGGGCGTTACCGGATGCTTTGACTAAAGGGATACAAAATGGGGAGAAAACCACGTTTCCGACAGTTCCCAACCGTTGGCTGGTGACGCGCCGTTTGCTGGGAAAAGTTGAAAAGCAATGGGTGGTGGAAAGTGATTACCTCTATCCTGAAGGCAAAGGAAGTCTCTCTGGTAGCGTGAATATTCCCTATCATACTGATGGAAAGCATCAGCCGTTTCGTTATCTGGGTCGGAAAATGCCTTTAGCGGCTTGGAAAGAGTCAAATTCTGAATACTTGAAGGAACTGACGGCGGTTGGGTATGGAGATCCTACATTTGCTGCATTTTATCCGAACTGTCACAGTGTATTTGGGTTCTATGATGATGACTATGTAGGCAATAGTCCCAAGGGTTTGCAGTACGACTTGATTGGTTGGTACAGTAAGGCTGAACAGGATTATTTTAAGGTTTTTATTGGGAATTTGAAAAAACCTACTCCTACTCATGAAGAATTGCTAGAAGCAATTAAAGAAAAATTTAAATGGAGAGTGAGTCTTGAGCCAAAACAAGACGTTCCTAAACAGATGATTTGTTACGCTCGGTTAACGTTTGACGAAAAGAAGGGTTCTTCAGAGAACTTAGCGAAGAAGGCGGCAGACACGGAGATTACTGTGGGAAATACGGGTACAGAGGCGTTGTCTGCTTATTTAGCGACGAAAATTGATAGCCGTTCAGAGTCAAAAATTGAAGAGCAGTTGGAAGCTTTGCACTTGTCCTCTCGGTTGGAACATCGCCAGTTGGATATTGGTGCCAAGTTCAAAGAAGCACGTCATGAAAAGGGGTTTAATCCTGTCCCAGCGGGTTGCATTTGGACGGTGAAGCAGGAAACGGAGTCAACGAAGTCAGCTAATGCTGAGGAGGCTGATAAACGGGAGCAAATTACGTTACCAGACAAGATGGCTCATTTACTGAATAGAGTCAATTGTTTACAGCAGGCTTATAACCAGGCGGGTGATGAGATAGAGTCGATGCGTGAACAAATCTTTGCCGACTGGTATAAGTATATGATTTGTGCCTATCCGCCGGAAGGGAGTCGGGATGATTATCCGGATATTGATGAAGTTAGGTATTACATTGAAACGAAAGGAATTGCTCCGTTAAATAGGAAAATCGCGGCGACGGGGAGGCTGATGGTGCAGAAAGATGCCTCTGGGAAGATTACAGCCGCTTCTGCTTTTGAGTCTCATTCTGGTTCTTTAGCCAGCCAGTTAGCGGCGGCAATGAATGGGTTAATTACAGCAATAAACGATCTAAATAATAGCGAACCTGTAAAGAAGGCTAAAGCCACCTACACTCTAAAACCCGTACCCGCTCCCCGGTATTGGCAACCGAATGAACCGGTGGTGCTGATAACGGGTGGTGCAGTACCCCCGACTCCCAGGCATAATCAGGATGGGCGATTAAGGGAGGATGGATTACTGGATTGTCAGGTTTTCTCGGTTTCATCTAATACATCTGTTCAAGAGTTTATTAAGAGTAACTCTTCTATAGTCAGTCAAAAAATTGATGAAATTAAAGAGGGCATTGGGTTTAGTACATGGACGCAGCAGCCTTGGCATCCCTTTTTGCTGGAATGGCAGGTGGAAATTTTCCCGATAGAAAATCTGGGAAATCTTAATCCAGACAGTCGGAATTATGCTCGAAATTTTAGCATCAGTAATCATAAGTTGATTGAAAAAGAACCTGGCTTGGCTATCCAGGAAGGACAAGGCAGAATTACTGAAGCGGCTAATGTTTACAGCGGTCGCAGTATCTTAACCCCTCATGCTGGGATTCAACTTAAAAATCAGATAGAGGCTTATTTAGTAAAACAGGGGATTCTCAACTTATATTACCAAGAGCAGAACATTGCCGAAGAGAAGCAAAAGGTTAGCTATCTAGACAAACAAATCGATGAGATTGTTTCTTGGTATAAAAATAAAGACTTTTCTGATCCAATCTATACCGCGATTCGTGCTTACCAGAAACTTAAAGACTTAAATTGTCTTTCTCAAGTTCTGAGTGGGTTTAATCAGGCGTTGCTAATGCACAAGCAAACGTTGCAGTTAGAAATTGCTGATCCCTTGGGGTTTGATGATTATCAGGGGTTTACCAAAAATGTGCGAGATGCTGTACAGAAAAGTAATCGCAGCGCTCCGGAACCTTTAAATGATTTTAACCCGATTCGTTCTGGGGCGATGAAGATACTTCAGTTGCGGTTGGTGGATACGTTTGGACAGGTGAAGAAACTGGATGTGAGTCGGGTTAATACGACAGAGGTGATGCGGAATCTAGGAAGTCGTTATTTGGTATCCTTACCGCCTCGACTGGTGCAACCAGCGCGTTTGAATTTCCGGTGGTTGTCGGCTAGTCAGGGGGAGGAGGAAATGAATGATCATCCGGCGACGACACCGATTTGTGGGTGGGTTTTGGCGAATAATTTAGATCGGAGTTTGATGATTTATGATAATCAAGGGACAGTGCTGGGTTCAATTAATCGGGAGGCTAAATGGGAGTCAGCACCGGGGAAAAATCCTGAGATAACAGTTGAGGGAATTGGGAATCCTTATTTACAGAGAATGGTACGCTACCTGATTGAGCGAGGTAGTGGTTTTCTGGGTAAGTTTATTGATGTTTTAGATACTAGCCTGGAGAACATTGAGCCGGAAAATTATGCTCAACATCAAGGGTTAGCGCTGTTAATGGGGCGTCCTTTGGCGGTGGTTCGGGCTTCGTTGAATTTGGAACTCCAGGGACTGCCGGCGATTAATGAGAGTTGGCATAGTTTTCGCCAGGATTTGCGGCGGAATGGTCGGGATGATGATGATTTTACTGGTGTTGAGTTTCCGATTCGGCTGGGGGAGTATCATCAATTGAATGATGGGTTGGTGGGGTATTGGAAGGAAAAAGGAAAGGGTTACGAAGGTGACATTTTTTATGCACCGCAAACGGATAGTATTGAGAACGAATATATTAAGTCTCATTCGGACGGTTCTTTAAGTATTCGTCAGTCGCTGGATTCTGCACCGCACATCCTGACGATGCTTGTTGAGCCCAGGGGAAAGGTTCATGCAACGTCGGGGATTTTGCCGACGAAGGTGATTGATATTCCACCGGATCAATATGCGGATGCTTTGCAGAAAATTGAGATTACGTTTTTGTCTACGCCGATATTGACTCATTTCCAACAACTGCGGTTGCCTCTACCTGATGAACCGGGATATAGTTGGTCATGGTTGGAGAAGGAGAATGGAAATTGGCGGGAAATTGCCAATGTACCCAGGATTGAGAAGGCTGTGTTTCAACGGGAATTTGGTAAGGTTATCTGGACTCATTTATTGGATGAACGGATAGGCTGGCTGATGCCGATGGAAAATAATGTATCCCAGGCAATTGTTCCGGTGTCAGAGCAGCGGAAGTCGCCCAGATTAGGGGAAGGGTTTCAGAAATTGGAAGAAATTATTAATGAAATCCTCATTAGAAATTCCCATGCTGGTATAATTGAACAACAAGCGTTTTTGGAGAGGATAAATACCGGGATTGCCCCGTCACTCTGGACTCATCTAGTGGAGATGGGATGGCTAAAAGTGGTGGATGAGTCTAAGGCAAGGGTTGTACCGAAAGATAGCAGAAATCAAAACGGCGGCAAAACATTGGGAGAGCCTTTTACGGGGTTAGAAGGGCAAGTTGAAATCATTTTTGACGTTTACAGAATTAGTCCGGTGAGTACCCAGGCGGAATTTTCTGGGCAGCAGGTGATTCGGGAAGGGTGGCTGAAGTTGAGCCAGTTAATTATTAAGGAATGAAATAAAGAGGAAAGTTATGAGTACTTCAGATACGGGTTTAGTTCTTTATTTACCTTTGGATAGTATTAGCAGTGAGAATAAGGTTATTGATGCATCGGATCAGGGCAATAATGGGACGATACAAGGTAATGTCGAAGTGGTTCCTGATGAAACCTTTGGTAGTTGCTTGACGTTTGATGGTAGTGGTGGATATGTAGAAATTGCTGATCCATTTAAAAATAGAACGACTTTTACTCTATCGCTTTGGGTTAAACCGAGTATTTTAAATGATGGCGCTTATCATGGCTTTATCGGCAAGCCAGAATCTAATATCCGGAAACCGGGACTGTGGTTGAGTCCCAGTAATGGTGGACTCCACTATGACTCTTATAATACGTCACGCGCTAGATCGTCTGGCACAATTGACAATTTCTTTACGTCGGCGGGAGAATGGGTTCATGTAGTCTGGGTCAAGGCAGGAACGGAGTATAAGTTTTACCGAAATGGTGAGCTTTTTGTGACAAAAGCAGCACCTGAACAGTTTTATACGGTAGAGTCTACCAATTATTGGATTGGAAAAGTTGATAACTTTTGGAAGGGGGAAATTGCTTACGCCCGGATTTACAATCGGGCTTTATCTGTCGAAGAGATTAAGGGGGATATAGAAGCGGATAAAGTGGCGTTGGCTGCTTTCCGGAAGACTCATCCGATTAGTTTTAGTTTATATGACGATAATGACAATCCTGTACTCTATATTGATGATGCGAGTGGGGGTCATACTTTGCGGTTGAAGATTAGCAATACGTCGCCACAGACTATTCGATTGCTGGAATCTACCAATAAGACGGCAAGTGGGAAGAATTACCATTTTGAGTTGAGGTTTAGACCTGATACTTTAGCTAAAGATTCTCTAAAGAATTTAGCTTTAGTAGAGGCGGCGAGTGGTTGGAGTATGGCTTATGACGAGGTGAATGGTATTGTTTCGCTTTTAAGTATAAGTACTAATGAGCGAGTTATTCAACCGAATGAGTCTATAGTGTTAACCCTTCAGCATGTCAGTGCAGCGGCTGATGGGGGAGCGCGGGGAACTAGGGTAGAGTTGAGGTATCAACAGCTTCAGTATCAGGGAGAAACTATTACCCTGAGTGACAGTCGGGTGCAGCATCTGAGTATTGTTAATCATCAAGGGAGAAAGTACATTCCTTTGCATGTGGGGTTTGTGGGGGGCAATACTGTTTTGAATGATGGTAGCTCACCAAATGAGTTAACTCTACAGATTAGTAATGTGTTGAAAAAAGGTCAAATTAGTCTGAACCCTAAAATCGATCAAAAATCTACTTACACTAGATTTTTTATTTCCTTTGATGTCTCTGAAAGTATCCAATCTGAGTGGTCTTTGGGAAACAGAAGTGAGTTAAAAGCTATTGAGATCAAGCCAGAATCCAGTTTTACCCTAGTTGGCACTTTGACGGAGAGTGTAATTAATGGAACTCGGTTAATATTAAATCAAAGTTTAGTCAGGAAGATTCCTAAAAATGCTTCTTTGAGAATAATTCCAGCTAAACCAAATAATAATCTTTTAAGTACAGGCGAAAATATATTTAGAGGATTTTCCAGTAACGTTCCTAATAGTCCTATAACTATAAATCTCAACCCTGAGAACAGTCCGATAAGTCTAAACCCTGAAGACGGTTTGATTCTAGGTGAGCCAAAAATAACAATAAAGCCGATCACTTTTCCTGAAGATCCCCAGGACGTAACTGTTTCTGAGGAGGCTAGGGTTGGGCAATCTATAATTAACCTCAGTCAACAAGTTCTTCTTCAAGCTGGTGCTAAGGTATACCTCGATTGGAGTAGTTTGTGGAAAGTAAATGAGAATAATGAAGGTCAATCCTCTGAATGGATTATTACTATTGAAGACGTAGAAAAAGCATTTTTAGAAGCTGGTGACTTTATTCGACTGACCTTATCAAATGTCATTTCATCCAGTGTTTCAGGTCATACTAATTTATACCTGCGCTATGAAAATATTCCTGGATATTGGGATGGGCAATTTGTTGTACCTATAGAGAAAGCACCGATTTTATATCGGAAAAACAAGGTGGGTATCGGTATTAGCGAGCCGTCAGCGACCTTAGAGATTGAGGATACACATAAAACTCAGTTACACATCAGAAAGAAGGAGTCTCAAACTGGCATCGCTTTTCATGCAGGAGATAATGCATCATCTATCCAATTCTTGAAGTTTGGCACGAAACACGCTGGTTTGGTGTTTGACGGCTCAAAAATTTCAATTAAGGGTATGTCTTCTGAAGTGGATCACAATCCCGATCAAACTTTATCAACTACAGAGACAGTTAATGTTGAAATAAAAGGTACGGTAAAGGCTACAGCTATTGAGGGCAATGGTGCTGTCGTAGCAGGAATGATTATGATGTGGTCTGGAAGTGTTAATGAAATTCCTTCTGGCTGGGCTTTATGTGATGGGCGAACGGTAAATGGTCGTAAAACACCAGATTTGCGAGGAAGATTTATTGTTGGTTACTCTGCTGGTAGTTCGGATTATGGGGAACTGGGAAAAACTGGAGGTATAGATAAGGTTAGTTTAGGTGTTGATGAGATGCCTAGCCACGAACATACAGGCGCAACTTTATCTAATGGCAGCCACTATCATTGGATTGAAGGGACTGATGCAGAGGGTTTAGCGAACCGAAAGCGGACGATTTGGGGAGATACAACTGTAGATATGGGTTTTGGTGGTGGTTGGAATAATGATAAAAATGCTCAGATGTGGCGCGGTCATGTAAATACAGATACGGTAAGCGATCATAATCACTCTTTTACCACTAATAGAACAGGTGGAGGTAAGGGTCATGAAAATCGTCCACCATATTATGTTTTGGCTTACATCATGAAAGTTTAAATGAAAGTAAGGAATAGAATAACCAATGAGACAATCACAGACAAAACGCGATCGCACATCCTAAACCCATTCCCCAAAACCAAGCGATCGCACATCCAAATCCTTTCCCCTAGAACCAGGCGATCGCACATCCAATCCCCAACTCTTCCAACCACCGCCAGCTTTACATTCCAGCTTATCTCTTTAGGAATATGAACCAATGAGCCAATCACAGACAAAACGCGATCGCACATCTAAATCCTTTCCCCTAGAACCAGGCGATCGCATCCCCAATCCCCAACTCTTCCAACCACCGCCAGCTTTACATTCCAGCTTATCTCTTTAGGAATATGAACCAATGAGACAATCAGATAGAATACGCGATCGCACATCCAAATCCTTTCCCCTAGAACCAGGCGATCGCACATCCTATCCCCAATTCCTCCAACCACCGCCAGCCTTACATTTCAGCTTATCTCTAGGAACATGAACTAATGAGAAATCAGAGACAACAGGCGATCGCACTCTTTATCCCCAACTTCTCCAACAACCACCAGCATTACATTCCAGCTTATCTCTCTAGGAACATGAACCAATGAGCCAATCACAGACAAAACGCGATCGCACATCCAAATCCTTTCCCCTAGAACCAGGCGATCGCACATCCAATCC
>NZ_JBKHHI010000093.1:0-18407 GCF_046539235.1 Coleofasciculus sp. | reverse complement strand
CAGGTTTGTAGTAAGGGCTTTAGCCCTATCATCGTATTTTATCCAGGAATCAACCTGACAATTAAATCGGGTGCACGTCGGTCATTGGTGTCAACTTAAGGCTGAAACCCTTACTTAAGTAAGAGATCCCCCCTAGCCCCCCTTTTTGATCCCCCTTCCGTCCCCCTTAAAAAGGGGGAGATCAGATGTTGCTTCGCTTTTTTTGCATGGGGGATGCGAGGGGGATCTAAACTTTGAGCGCTAGTTATACAAAGTCTTAAGTTGACACGGGCGCACGTCGGTGCGCCCCTACGGTTTCTGGGTGTAATTCTCATCCTCTAAATAGTTAAACGCAACGGATAATCTCAGCCGCAATATCTGGTAACGGAATCACCCTATCCGCTAACCCCGAATTTGCCACCATTCCTGGCATTCCCCAAACAACACTGGTGGCTTCATCCTGCACCCAAATCGAGTCATCAACAACAAGGATATTTATGGTCATTTGTCATTTGTCATTTGTCAAGAGTCATTTGTCAAGAGTCCGTTAATATTTAAATTGCCCGACAAGTTGTTCAAGTTCATTCGCCGTTTTTGAGAGTTCTAGGGCTGAATTTTGAGTGTTGCTGGCACTTTGGGCGGTGTTTTGAGCCGCATCCGCGACACCTGTAATGTTGCGGGCAATTTCTTGGGAACCGAGGGAGACTTGGTTGATGTTACGGGCGATTTCATTCGTCGTGGCGGTTTGTTCCTCCACCGCACTGGCAATCGTGGTCTGAAAATCGTTGATTTGATGAATAATGGTAGTAATCTGGGCGATCGCATCCACGGAATGCTTGGTGTCTGCTTGTATCGCTTCGACTTTCTGGCTGATGTCTTCTGTGGCATTGGCGGTTTGTTTTGCCAATTCTTTCACCTCGTTGGCAACCACGGCAAATCCTTTCCCGGCTTCTCCGGCGCGGGCGGCTTCTATGGTGGGGTTGAGGGCGAGGAGGTTGGTTTGTTGGGCAATTGAGGTAATTAACTTGACAATTTTGCCAATTTCTGTACTGCTTACCCCTAATTGAGCAATGGTTTGATTGGTGGTTTCGGCGGTGGTGACGGCGGTGGTGGCGACGGTGGTGGCTTCAGCGGCACTTTTGGCAATTTCTTTGATGCTGGCGTGCATTTGTTCCATGCCAATGGCGACGGATTGGGTATTGGTACTCACTTGTTCAGCAGCGGTGGAAACGGTAGCGGCTTGAACGGAGGTTTCTTCGGCTGTCGCCCCCATGGTTTGGCTTTCTAGCGTCAGATTTCGCCTCTACAGTAATTTTTTTGGACAAATCTCCCTGGGCGACAGCCGTAGAAACGGCGGCAATATTGCGGACTTGTTCGGTTAGATGTGCCGCCATAAAATTGACAGTCTGGGTTAAACTTAGCCAGCTACCGGATAAGCCGTCAACTGTGGCTTGTCCGCCCAATTTACCTTCAATACCAACGTCTTGGCTGACTTGAGTTATCTCGGTGACAATTGTATGCAAGCGATCAACCATTTGGTTCAAGGTATCTTTTAAGGCTAAGATTTCTCCCTGTGCCTCAACGGTGATTTTTTCACTCAAATTACCCTCACTAATCGCCGTAGCAACGGTGGTAATACTGCGTACCTGATCAGTGAGATTTTTTGCCATTAGATTTACGTTATCGGTGAGTTCTTTCCAGATCCCGGAAACCCCTGGCACCTCAGCTTGTCCGCCCAGTTTTCCTTCAATGCCTACGTCACGGGCAACCTGGGTGACTTCCACGGCAAAGGTATTCAGTTGATCAACCATTTTATTCACCGTTGTACTAATCCGGCGAAAGAGCCCTTTTAAGGGTTTCCCTTCAATTTCTAAGGCAATTTTTTGGGATAAATCACCTTTAGCAACGGCATGGAGGACTCGGGCAATCTCAATCGTGGGGCTAACTAAGCTATTAATAATTTCATTAACGGCATCCACATTAGTCCGCCACGAACCTTGCAATTCTGGACGGGAATACTGTTTACTCACTTTGCCCTCTTGAGCAACGGTTTTGCCCATGTCAACCAGTTCAGTGGTAAAGGTTTGGTTCACCGTCACCATTTGATTAAAAATAGTCGCCAGTTCCCCGAAACCGTTCTCAGCAGAAAGGCGAACAGAAAAGTCACCATCTCTTACTGCTGCCAGGGCTTTTTTAAGTTCTTGTAAGGATTTGGAACTGAGTTCAGTTTCTAGAGAGGTTTCAGATTTCAATGGTTCACTTGGTAGATCAACAGGATCAGGTTCATTGGCTGAGAAATGATTGGATTCAGTGGTAACCGTTTTTTCGGTTTCCTGATTTTCGACACCCTCCGGATCTTCAAAAAAAACAGCACGTCCAGGTTTACGATTTTTCACGAGTTTGTTATTCGTCATTTGTTATTCGTCATTTGTTATTCGTCATTCGTCTTATGTCTTATGTCTTTGGTGCATCCCTAGCCGATTAATCAACCGCTGCGATCGCGTTGAGTAATAACTGAAATGAATTGACATCAAAAAACAGGACAATATCACCCTTAACTTGGAGTTCTTCAATATCAAAATGAGTCTGTGCTAAAAGCACATGAGCCTCGTTGTAGCCCATTTTAAAGGACAGAATATGGTCAATATCTTCCTCTTCGTAGCAAGGAATCGCATAGTCCAGTTGTTGCTCCAGTATATTACTAATTGAACCCATAACGCCATTGAGGAGAATATTCCCAACTTCACTCAAGGTACTAATTTTTAGAGAATCCAGATCCGGACTTTCTACATCTTCACCCGTGAGAACTGAGACTAACATGGCGGCACTTTCCGTAGGAAAAATAAGCTGGGCATTTCCCGCGAATGAGCCACTAAACGGTAACTTTACAGCAGAAAGTGGATCAGATACTAAGCGTTTTTTTTGTTGGTTTTGCATCTCCAAAAGGGGTAATATTTCCACTTCTGGAATTTGCAACCGGATATTATAGTCAATCATTTCGCTCAACATCCCTTAAAATAATATCGGGAGAGGTCTTTTTACAGGTTCTGAGGCAGTCTAAACCGTCGGATGCTTCCAGAATCTGATATCCTTCCTTTTCTATCACTCGTCGCATCAACAGTCGCTGAGTTTCTTCATCATCGACGATGAGGACTTGGGCAGACTTTTTTTGATTGTTATTGAAATCAGAAATCAGCATGGAATTATTGAGAAAGCTAAAGAGTTCGTCATTCGTCCTTTGTCATTTGTCCTTTGTAAGGGTTTGAGGTTTGTTGGCAAAACTTAGTACGGTTTTGTTTTATAGCAGTCGCCAAGGCGATTAGGACACAGCAAAATGCTGAAACCTTGACCAGTCAATCTTTTCCCTTCTGCCTTCTGCCCTCTCTCTGCCTTCTGCCTTTTGCTATATTTTGTCCAACTACTGATCACGCCAAACGCGAACGTTTAGCGATACCTTTTTGTACTTAGGTCTTACGCAAAGCCTCTATTCTTTAGGGTGGACTCTTGCGAAGTCGAATTTAGGGTGGGCTCTTGCGAAGTCGAAACCCACCAGATATGATGTACCTGCGTAAGGTACTGATAATGAAGAACCCTCGTTAGCCAATTTCTTCCATCCGTTACCAGAATGGAATGCACGGTTTATTTTTTGCCGATAGGGAATAATAAAATGGTAGATTTAGACTGATACACGTAGACGTTGACGCACCGCTTGTAAGGTTTGATGCACTTCCTGGATGAGTTAGCGATTCAGTCTATGCCCTGTTTTTGCGCTTATGTTAAATTTTATCAAATTTTCTCTCTAGGTCAAAAGGTTGAGCCTACGCCAAATGTCGTAACTTTTGTCAGAGATCTGTTCTATACTAAAAACTGGGCGCTCAATATATGCCGTCACCTCAAGCTCTATAGCGCTAGAACTAAACGAAGACCGTCGTCAACACGCAACATCACGCGATCGCTGACTTGGCTGATCGGCTCCGTTAAAAACGACTTGTCCACAGTAATCACTTGGGACACATTCACAACCGAATCCTGGGGTAAACCCGTTTCATTTGTTGTCACCAAAATGTTACCTGGCGCTTCAGCCAGCCGAAGATTGCTTGTCAACACAGCAACAATCACCGGAAAAGATGGGTCTGAAGCCTCGCCCTTCTAGGGCGACTTTTTGTCCAAATTGCGAATAAGCTCCCTTAACACGTCATTTTGCGTCCTTTCCGTTTGGACGCAATACTGTTTTAGTTTTTTGAACTCAGCATCAGAGCATCTGATTAATACTTGTTTCATTTGGTCAAAAACGATATCAATATGATATCATAGTAGCATGAAAAGCCGATACCAGTTTAGAATCTATCCCACCCCTGGTCAGCGTCAGTTATTAGCGCGGCTATTTGGTTGTGTGCGGGTAGTCTGGAATGATGCGCTAGCGCTGTGCAAGCAATCGGACAAGCTACCTAAAAATAGTGAACTTCAGAAACTATGTATTACTCAAGCTAAGAAACATGAGCAAAGAGAATGGTTAGGGCAGGTATCAGTTGTTCCCCTTCAGCAATCAGTTGCCGATCTAGGGGTAGCATATAAAAACTTCTTTCAATCCCGGTCTGGCAAACGCAAAGGTAAGAAGGTAAACCCGCCACGGTTTAAACGGAAAACCAACCGTCAAACGGCGCGGTTCACTCAACGTGGGTTTAAGATTAAGGCGTCCAAAGTCTACTTAGCCAAGGTTGGGAACGTCAAAGTCAAGTGGTCACGTCCTCTGCCATCTGAACCGACTTCAGTCACGGTGATTAAAGACTGTGCTGGCAGGTACTTTCTCAGTTTTGTTGTAGAGGTAGACCATGTAATTCAACCACCCAAGAACCCATCAATCGGGATCGATCTTGGGTTAAAAACCTTTGCCTCTTGCAGCAACCGGGAAAAGATTGATAGTCCAGATTATTCTCTGCTCTACCGCAAGCTAAAGCGCTCTTCAAGGCGGTTATCCAAGCGGCAAAAGGGGAGCAAACGGCGAGAACGGATGCGGGTTAAAGTAGCCAAGCTCAATGCCCAAATCCGGGATAAGCGCAAGGATTTCCTGCATAAGTTATCCACCAAGGTAGTTAACGATAACCAAGTGATTGCCTTAGAGAATTTGAACGTTGGTGGTATGCTTAAAAACCGCAAATTATCACGGGCAATTAGTCAAGCTGGCTGGCATGAATTCCGCTCATTGTGTAAGGGTAAAGCTTGCAAACACAATCGGGATTTTCGAGTCATCGACCGATGGGAACCCACCAGTCAAGTTTGTTCTGAGTGCGGCTACCGATGGGGCAAGTTAGACCTATCGGTGAGGACGATTGTCTGTGTCAATTGTGGCATAGAACACGACCGAGACGATAACGCTTCAGCAAATATAGAAAGAGTCGGGGTAGGGCATACCCACGACGTTAAACGGACGGGGAGCGCGTGTAAGACCTCAGTTGAGGCGGTGTGTGGTGAACCGTCAACCCACCGAGAGTACGTGCAGTTATCGCTGTTCGACTGGTAGGAATCCCCGTGCGTTTTACGCCGGGGAGGATGTCAAAGTCCGAATTCGACTACGATTAAACTCATCTGACTGAATGATCAGAACGGGTCTACGATATCCAGGTTCAGACGCAACAGGTGTTGGCAGATCTGCCCACCAAATTTCACCTCGCTGCATCACCAATTTTCCTCAGATAACGTATGAGCTTGTAGCTGGACAAACAGAGGATCAAGACTGCTGTTTTCATCGGCATAGACTGCATCTAACTGTTGAGTAATCTGATCCTGTTTATGTGCTTGCAAGTAGTCTTGAAGTGCCACCGCATAAAGCTGACTCCGAGATAATCCCATGCGTTTTGCAAATTGTTCCGCTGTGTCAAAAAGCGGATCAGGAATTGAAATGGCTGTTTTCATGATAAGTATAACTATAGTTATACTCGTAGAGTATCGAATTTTTACAACTAGCGCAATAGGTGATGTGAAGGAAGCCCACACCATAATCTTTGATTTGGTGGGGGAGGATGTCACGGCAAAGCTGTCTTGACCCGTTGATATTCAGCCTCGATGCGAGACAGTATCACCTCGGTTCCTTCAGTTGTTCCCGCCTGTCCTATCTGTTCCAGTTCACTGCATAATTGAGATAATGGCATTGCCCCAACCGTCATACAAGCACCCCGTAACTTATGGGCGGTGGCTTGAATCGCGGCGGTGTCTTGTTGGGTAATCGCCTCTCGAATCCCTTGCAGGTGCAGGGGTGCAGCTTGACGGAATTTATGCACAATTTCTAGCCAAAAGTCCTGTGCATCCTCTCCCATTAAATCTTTTAACTCCTCAAAGGTTTCTGGATCAAGGGGTGAAACCTCTGCTACTGTGGATGCGATCAATCGAAGCGATCGCGAATCCCCTAACCCATCTTGTCCGCAATTGTCTGGATCATGGTTTAGACACCCCAGACATGAGGACAGCCGCCGGAAAATCTCAAGTAGGGCGCTTGTTACTCCGCGCCTATCACGAAAGCGGACACGTTAATATTGAAGTGTCTGATGATGGCAAAGGAATTGATCCCGAAAACAAGGTATCACGCCTAGAAGAATTTTCCCGCGATCGCATCGAATATTTGGGCGATCAAGAAGTGATTCAATATCGCCAGCATATCATGCCTCTGATTCATTTGTCGGCTGTTTTGAACAACGGTTCTCCAGGGTTTCAGGTGCGCGATCGCCAATCGGAAATTAGTGAGGATAAACAACCCGTGATTGAGCCAAACCAGTCAATCCCGGAAATCCAGCCAGTTAAATCCGTCTGATGAAATTGAGTCAAGTCTCCAGGAACGTTCAGATCCTGTGTTTGTGGTTCCTTATTCGGTTTTAGTTTATCGATCGCAGCAAGAAGGATTACCCATTTCTCACTATACAAACAAAGCCAGCAAAATTGACAAAGCTTACGCCGCGATCGCAACTCATTTAACCCATGTATCTAACTCTACCGAAATGCCAGACAAAGAACCGAGTTTGTAGGGTCAAAGTGTTCCCTATTCCCTGACAAATGACCAATGACCAATGACCAATGACAAATGACCAATGACCAATGACCAATGACAAATGACCAATGACAAATGACCAATGACCAATGACCAATGACAAATTCCGACTTTAATTATATTCGCAAACTGGTGCGCGATCGCATCGGTGGCATTCTGAAGTTCGTTTATAGTAACAGTGCGTCCTTCTAAGGGTTGAATAATCGGATTAAACTCCTCTGCACCAAAAACGGTACTCCCCACAACTTCGATACGGTTAACATCAATTGTGGTTTCCGTTGATTCACTTGGGGGCGGTTGAACGGGTTCTTCCGGGGTTGGTAAAACGGGTTCGGTTTCTGTTGGTTCAGAAGGAATAGGTTCGGGAGTCGGTTGGAGAAATCGGTCTTCGTTGGGGTTAGGTTGTTGGGCGAAATCAAAGGCAGGAAAATGTTCGGTAGGTTCGGGTAAAGTTAGGGGAGGATTTGCCAAAGCGTAACCCTGTTCGAGTGTTGAAGTCAGGGTAATTCCCCCAATGATTTTGCGATCGTAACGCTTCAACATCATCATACTTTTGGCGCACCTGAGTTTCTGAGGCGTCGGCGCTGACGATTAATGTTTCTAGTTCTTGTTGCGCTTCGTTCCATTCCTCGTATAGAGGTTCAATTAAGGGACTAAATTGGCGGCGGATTTGATTAAGTTGAGCAATTTGCTTCTCGGTTAATCCTAATTCTTCTACGATTTGTGAGGGATCAGGGGATGTGTACGTCTCTATCCTTTGGGCTTGCAACTGGGGTGGGATAGGGTTGGATTCAGCTAAAGTGTTAGCAGGAGTTAGGGAAAAAGCTAAGATTGTGATTGCAGAAATATGACGTAGCCACATGATATTTTTTACCTCAAAAACGGCTGGCTGACTGATACCAAATTTGCCAATCATTAACTCGACAACAATTAACTGATACTGTTTTCACAAGCCTTGGCAACAGATTTGAGCTGGCTTCCGTCCTTTTAAGTAAAGTGATTGGTGGGTTACAGCGGACACCTCATTAAAAGGTCATCTTCCTGATGAAGTATCCGCCTAACCCACCCTACACTAAATTAATTTTGCTTGACAAACACTCTCTAATAAATCAATTGATAAACAAAAAAATAAGGATTTACTTTTTATTCTTCGCAATCAACCCCATTTTCGGCGGTAGTGCAATATCTTTGATAAATCTTTTGTCCGATTTCAGTTTGCATGTGATTAATGACTGCATCGTAGCTGGATTAACGGCTTGATTGACAACTGGAGTAATTGGTAAATCTGAGGAATCGATATCATCTTCAATCGTTTTTGGATCTATTTCAGAGTTTACCGCATTGATGCCAACGGTTTCAGTATCCGTTTCCAGAGTCTCTTCAGAAGTATTAGAATCAGTGTCTGGAGTCTCTGTATTGATTCCGGGATCAAGAACAATTGTCCCTCCAGAATTTCCGCCAATAGTTTCCTCACTACTAGAACCGTTCTCGTTGGTAATTCCTCCATCACTGGTAATCGTTATGCTGCCATCATCGCTAGAATCATTCCCGTTAGGAGTTATCTCATCAGTAACGGTAATAGTTATACTACCACCTGGGTCTGAATCGGTCTGATCATTAACAATATTGTCCCCAAAAATTACCTGAGTATCACTAACCGAAAAAGCTATGCTGTCATCATCAATATTAATGTTACCCTGAGCAACTTCTCCATTCGTAGTGGTATCCGTTATGTTGCCACCATAAAAGCTAATAGTATCAGAAGCATAGATAGTTCCAGAAACAAGAGAGATATCCCCTATCGACTCAAGCAATACTGTGCCACTCTTAATTTCTGCATCATATAAATTTAATTGCTGCCCTATAAGCTGAACCGTTCCCCCCGTTCCACTATCAGAAGCATCAAGCATTCCAGAAACAACAGTGGTTCCGGTTTCCGTAGGAATTGGCTGATTTGAAGCTTTTAACCAGACTTGACCCTGATCATCAACTTGAATTTCGGTTGCTGGAATGAGAGTTCCACCTGTGACTAACTGCGCCAGACTTGCAGGCGAGATATCACCAATCCCATTATCATTTAAATCGGCTACATCCAGTTTTAAACCCAATGCCATATTTTCTTGATTAATCACCACCTGACTGGTTCCCGGTACAGTCGCAATGCTGATTGTTCCCCCAGGTGCAGAGAATGTTCCTGTATTAATCACATTTCCGGCAACAACCGTCAGCTTTTGCCCCTGATTCACTGCCAAATCAGCCGCATTAATAATGCTTCCTGGCTGTTCCATGGCAAAGGAAAAATTAGTGGGATCACCCATGAGCGCTGAATAATTATTGTCACCCACAGTGTTAAACTGACCACCGTCAAACCCAATACTGCTGGCTGTTGTCACCGTGAAAGCCGCCGGAACGTTTAAACTCGCCTGAGTGCCAAAAACAATTCCAGCCGGATTCATTAAAAACAGGTTAGAATTTCCCCCTGTAACCTGAATCAACCCATTAATTAGGGACGCTTCCCCACCGACAACTCCCGCCAAAATGTTGCGAATTTCTGGGTTGGAGAGAAAGTTGGCAGTTTGCTCTTGACTCAAGCCAAATTGCTCAAACCTGTGGAAGAGATTGCTGCCATCTCCGGACAACATACCGCTGCTAATATCGATACGATTGCCATCGATAGTAATTACAGTACCTGTACCATCAGCCGCAGGTGTTATGGATTGAGCTTTAATCGGTTTACTATCAAGGCTCAGAGAAAGTAAAGCTGTAGCGATCGCGATGGAAAATCCGAGTGGCTTGAGGCTTAACATCCTGCATTCCTCAATAATTCCATTAATAATAGCATAAGCTTGTCCCACCTGCTCCCGATCGCCAAGGCGCAGTCATTTGTTGGTGGAGATAATGCGATCGCTAGACTAGCATGGAAAGAAACCAAGCCTTAGCTAACTCCTACCATGGTCAGTTCAGTTCCACTCTCAACGATTCCCCAACCTTTTGGTGAAAAGCGAGTTACCTTTCACCATCTCAACTGGCAAGCCTACCAGCAAATATTGCACGCTTTAGGCGAAAATCGTGCCGCCCGTCTCACTTATAATCTCGGTATTCTGGAGATTACTATGCCCCTAGAAGACCACGAATTTGCGGCTAGACTCATCGAATTATTCATTCGCATTTTAGTTGTTGAAATGGGGATGAAAATCAAAACAATGGGGTCTACTACCTTAGAACGAGAAGACCTTGATCGCAGTCCCGAACCCGACAATGCTTATTATATTCAAAATCAACATCTTGTCGCTGGGCGAAACGTCGATCTCCAGCATGATCCGCCTCCGGATTTAGTGGTTGAAATTGATATTACCCATACCGATATTGACAAGTTACAACTCTACGCTACTCTGGGGGTATCGGAATTTTGGCGATATAATGGGCGACTCTGGCGAATTTATCAACTACAGTCTGGACAATACCAGGAAGTGGAGTCTAGTCCCACTTTTCCGTTTATTGCCAAAGAAAATCTCTCCGAATTTCTTAATCAAGCACAACAAGACGAAGTAGAAGCAGAACAAATGTTTCGGACTTGGGTAAAGCAACAGGTTCAAACGTTTTAAGCCTTTGGGATTGGAGATTGATCGCAACAGAAAAATAACCGATCAATTGCACCTGTTTTGGGTTCTCTTTGGTTACTCCTGTGCCTTAACAAAGACACCTAAACCAAAATCACAACCCCTATTCCTAGACGAGCATTTACTCATTTTTACATTAATCTCATATCTATCCTCGGCTGGAGGAACAAAAGGAACAACAGCAACAGCATAATCGGTCATATCAGATGCGATGACATTACCTTGCATATCTTCGACAATGATATCCACGTCCTCACAACTCTTATCGCAAACAGCAACGAAACTGTACTCTCGACTGGGCGATAAAAATACCGTCTTCGGTGCTTGCGCCCCTCTAGAGAGTCTGGCTACCGTTCGCGGAAATACCAATTGATAGCCCTCCTCGTCTTGGGCTTCAATGACTGCTCGAATTTGAGCTTCGACTTCTTGCTCCGATTCGTTTAGGGGTCTAGCGGTTGCGGTAATCTGAACTGTTGTCACTGAAAACAGCGCTAGGGTAGATACAAGTAGGCGTGTAACAATCTTCATGGCAATGATGGTATGGTATGAAGCCCAAATAGATTATTGTACACCGTCGGTTCGCGATCGCCTATTCTTCAGTAAGAGTAGGAGGGTACTATTTCCTAGCAAAGGACAAATGACGAATGACAAATGACTAAGACTCCTCCACAGGCAAAAACTCCTTGGTTTCCGGTGAATATTCCCAAGCAACTCCGTCTGGATCTTTACTTTGACTCCATTGGGCAAAATCCGGATCAGATTTGCGCTTGCCGATCGTACTTGAATGAACATCGAGTCGCTTGGCTAATTCTGCCTGAATCAAAGTCTGACCCTCTTTCTCCTCATCCTCGATTTGAGGTGATGGCGTCTCCGGTGGGGATTCGGCTTTGTCTTGAATTTCCGCTTCCTCAGTTTCAGACTCCTCCTCTATCTCCTCCTCCATCTCATCCTCCATCAGCCATTGAACCAGCTTTGGGGCTTGATTGGTCAAGGATTCAGACTCTTGTTCCGGTAGCGGTTCACTACTGTCAAAGATACTTCCCAGTGCATTGGCAGTGAGAAAGTAATAGACAATACCTTTATCCTCGTAGTCTCGCCGCTTCGCCCCAAATTCTTCTGCCTTTCTATCCAAGTATCGCTGGGCGGCGGTTCCAGAGATGTTCGCTTTTATCGACAAGTCTAGGGGAGTCAAGCAACCCTGATTGTCTTTGATCAGCTGATTGAAGAAGGGATTGACTTGCTTACTCCATTGCAGCCACCGATACTGCTGCCAAATTTTCAACAGAATAATCAAAACCAAAAGCGCAAGCAGATAGGGCCACGTTTTAAACAATAGGACGAATACAAACGCGATCGGGAGTAGGAGAATCAGAATCCCTGTAGTACTGCTATCAATTACTTTTCCGGTCATATCCCTGCTTGCAATTTTCTCTTGAGCGTAAGCGAATTACGGTAACGATGGCATTTCCTTGACTGACAGCCCAGCCTTAGCTGGCTCTAACCTAACTTAAGCCGTTGATTGGCACGTTGCCTATCTCAACAGTTTACGGGTTCTTGAGCCAGGTTGGTCAGCGAGAGGCGTTTTAACATCGCTGCCCGTGCTTGCTTTGCTAACGTATCATCTAGGGGCGTCAAAGTGATAGGGGTTTGGTACTTTTGTTTTAATCCGGTTTGGATCAGCCAATCGGCGATAAAGGGATTCTTGGGTAAAAGTGGACCATGGGAGTAGGTCGCGATCGCGTTTCGATAAAATGCCCCTTCCATGCCATCCTCGCCATTATTCCCGTAGCCTTTCACCACCTTACCCAGAGGAGAGACATCCCCCAAATAGGTACGCCCGCCATGATTTTCAAAGCCAATCACAATCGGCTTGCGTCCCAGCATCTGTTCTAAGTCCTGGGCAAGGGGAGAGGCGGTTAACTCAAAGACAACATTGCCAATACAGCGACGGGCATTAGGTCCGGGATGCTTACTGACAAAATCCAATAACCCTAGTCCTTCAATCCGTTGACCTAAGGCGGGTTCGTAATAGTGACCCAACAGTTGCGGGGAACCGCAGGTAAATACTCCAGGGGTGCCGGTTTCCAGTTTCTGCCGCAACGTATCCGCTTTTGCCCCCCGCAAGTCTCGCATGACTATTTCCTGTTGTCGGTCTTGGGCGCCACCCCCCATAAACACATCAACGTGATGGAATTGGTCAGCCGAGGTTTGCTGGTCGAGGGGTAGGACATTCACCCGAATCCCCCGCCATTGAGCGCGTTGTTGCAAGCAGATCACATTGCCGCGATCGCCGTAGGTACTCATTAGGGTCGGGTATAGCCAGCCAATCGTTAGTTCTAGGTGTTCAGGATTCATCGTTTTTGGTTCATGTCTATCTAAGTTTTACAGCCTGATTGGAGCGGAAACGGAAAGAAGTCACGTAAGGGCGGGTGTAGGGGCGGGGTAGGGGCGGGTTTAGCCATCCAATTCCCACATTCACCGATAAATGAACAACAAAACCCGCCCTCCCTAACCGCTAACAGTTCAACCCAACCCACCCTTATTCAGCAAGTCATAAAATTAGCGATGAATTATACCGTTTTTTATCATTTTCCTCAAAAAAAGATTTCGATTTTTACAAAAATACATGCATCGAACTCCAACGGACTTGAGCGCGAGGAGTACCGCTTTTCGACGCAAAATCAAGGGGTTCAGCTTACTTTGAGGCGGCTTTCCCTAAAAATGCACATAAAAAAGACCCATTATTAGTATAGACAAATCGCTGAATCCACGCAATTTCGTTGCTTATTGCAAATAATTCTCACAGTTTTTTTGCTCGTTAAGCTATGTTAAGCAACAAATATCAAATCAAATCTGACTGAATTAAAAGTTTTAGTTATAGTTTTCCCTATACCCTGCTGTTTTTCCTTTACTGTGGTAGTATAAGCAGCAATTCATATAAATAGCGAGTTTAAGAAAAATATGCTTTTAGTTAATTGATGGTAATCATCTATACGAATTTGTCAAAAAGGATCTAGAAACTTATTACCCAAAAGTCAAAACAGGTGGCTACATAACTGGAGATGATTATGGTGCAACACAAAAGTGGTGGGAAGATGGAGTGAAAAAAGCTGTCGATGAGTTTCGATCACAAAGTTTATGCAAAACTGTACTAATCCAAGCAGGTCAATTCATTTTAGAAAAACTTTAAGGCTATAAGTTAGAAATTGATGTGAATAAGTAGAGGTAAACATGACGGTGAATATGAACTTAGCATCACTTTATGAGGTTGAATATGACCAATGGTTAGCGCGAACCATTAGTTTGTTAAAAGAAAACCGATTCAATGAGTTGGACAAAGACCATTTAATTGAGGAGTTGGAAGACTTGAGTCGGCGAGAGAAAAAAACAGTTGAACGGTTTCTAGAACAGATTATCCGACATTTGCTACTTTGGCAATATTGGACAGCCGAACATGATTATAATGCCAATCATTGGCAAGCCGAAATTATGAGTTTTAGAACCCAAATCAATGAAGATTTAACCCAAAATTTACGAAATCACCTCCAGGAAAACCAAGTTAAAATTTATGAAAAAGCATTAAACTACGTGAAACAAAAGACAGGATATGAGGTGGATTTTCCCGAAAACTGCCCTTATACCCTCGACCAATTATTAGAGATGAACTGGCTACCCGAAAAAAGCTAGAATCACTGGTTTTGTCGGATGCGTTAATGACCAATGACAACTCACAAAATCTGCCGTCCCGTCAGCAATCCTCGCACTTCTAACATGGCAGAATAAGTGGGTAAAATATGCAACGTTTCATCGGCTGGTGTATGCTCTAATGCCGTCTTAATCGCCTCCTGTAAATCCCCTTTAATAATTAACTCACAAGGATGTTCTGCCTCAGATTGAGAATACTTGAGGCGCAATGCCATATCATAAACGCGATCGCCACTCACCACAATCGTTCCGCCTAACGCCACGAGCTTCTCGGTATCCACGTCCCAAATCCAAGACACATCGGTGCCATCTGGGGTACGGTCATTCAATACAACTAACTTGGTCGAAGCTCCCCCCTGTTTTTGGATATCATGAACTGCCCGGATGGTTTCATTCATCCCTACCGGATTTTTCGACAACAGAATTCGCACATTCTTGCCCTGAAACACCAATTCCTCAGCGCGTCCAAATGCAGCCTTGAAGGTTTTAACCCTGTCGTAAATGTCCGCCCGCTCAATACCCAATTCCTCTGCCACTAATCCAGCAGCCAGGGTATTATATTTGTTATAAATGCCAATTAAGATTTGGGGCCACTCCTGACTATTGACAGCTAAGGAACTTTTCTTAAAGCCGCAACTGGCGCAGTGATAGTCCCCTAAATGAGACAAGTAAACCCCCTTGTAATCCAGGGGATAGCCGCAACTGGGACAGTAAATCGAGTCTACGGCATGGGGAATTTCTTCCAAATAGCGATCAGGTTCATTCAGACCAAAAAATCGCACCGTTTGTGATAACTGCTGACCCAAATGACACAGTGTCGGATCATCGGCATTCAAAATCACCCGTGTTTGAGCAGGAAGCGGTGCGATCGCGTTGAGCCAGCGCTGACTAATCGTATCCACTTCCCCGTAGCGATCGAGCTGATCTCGAAACAAATTTAAGCCCAAAATCACCTGGGGCTGACAATCCTGCAACAGCAAGGGTAAGATATTTTCATCCACTTCTAAAATGGCATAATCGGCATCCAGCACACCCACAACATTGGTATGCTCCATCAACGCCGTCACCAAGCCATTAATTAAATTCGCACCCGTGACATTATGCGCCACTCGCCACCCCTGACGCTCTAACAGAGTCCGCAACAACAAAGCCGTCGTGGTTTTCCCATTCGTCCCCACAATCAGAATCACCCCACGCCGTACCTGTGCCAAAAGCAACGGCAAAGCATGAGGTTGAATTCTACGGGCAATAGACCCTGGCAATACGCTCGCTGCCCCTAAACGGAATCCTCGCACCAACGAGGTAACGCTTTTAGCTGCGCCTACCGATAAACTCAGACGCACTTGATCTAGCACTGATTGACTCACATCCACACTCCTCCCAGATGGGGCAGCTTTTTGGTTCGCTGAGCTTATACTAGGTTATTTACTCAGCTATCTATAGCTCGTCAGCATAATATTCTACCTATTTGCGTAAGTTCGTAGTTGCGCTGTCTTCGCTGTAAACGCCCGTATCGCCCACTATAAACCTTTCACTCCCACCTTGGTCAGGGCGGGTTTAGTCGCATCTGGGTTAGGGAAGCAGCGATAATAGTGAAACCCGCCCCTACACAGACGCCATGTCCTCGATGGTAGCGAAGATTGACATCCTCCCTGGCGTGAACGCACAGGGATTCCTCACCACGCCACCTTTTTCGGGGTGGTCGCTGAATGGGGTTGACAGCTCTACACGCACAGCCTGAAACAGGTCTTACACGCGCTCCCTGTCCGTTTTAAGTCTCGGAATGCCCTCCCGCGACTACATGTATCGTTTAGATCAAAAACAAGAAAGAATACTGTTTTTGTTTGCCTCCAGGTCGGGTCGTCCGTTGCCCTTCAGTCTTTCCCTATTGCGGGCTGCGGTCCCGGTTTCAACTCCTATGGAGTGTATATCGCTGCAAGCTTAGGTGGGGGTTCCAACCACTTATTATAATAACACAAAAAAGCCGTCCTTGAAGGTGTTCCTGAGCCTGTCGAAGGACGGGGCTTGCGACCCAAGTTTCCGGTCAAAACTATTTCACCGCGTCATGATGCTGTTGCACCACTTGAACCAATCGACCCCCGCAATTTAAAATATCATCGGCTAACTGAACAATCCACAGATTTGGCAGGGCTTGAGGTCTAACGGATAAAACATTGGCAAGGGCATCTTCCTCTCTACCCACGCCCAATAACTCAGCACAAACAATCAACGCCACCGCCGCCGAACGACTCACTCCAGATTGACAATGGATAAGTAAATCCCCCTGGTTCGACGAAATCAAATTGGTAAATTCGATAATTTGCAGGATATGTTCTACTGTCGGCAAGACATATTCGGGATCATCATGGGGCGTATCAATATCATCAAACTCTAATCGCAAATGGTGAGGAATGCGAGTATAACCCGGAGGCGGAGCAACCCCTGGAGAACCAATGGAAATCAGATAGTGAATAGATGACCCTGGCGTTTTCGACCAGAGATATTCACTGGCTTCACTAAATGAACCAATCCAGAGTTTAGGTAAACCCGGAATTTGAATAGAACTCGCCGCCATTGCTGGGGTATCCTGCACGTCGCGATTCATCGCCCCCTTGAGTTTTTCAATCACCGCCGCTGCTCTATCTCGAACATAAGCATCTTCATCATTAAGCGCTTGTCGAATACCCGCTATCACTGTGGGTGTGCCAATATTTCCCAAGGCTTCCACCACTCGTGTGCGGACAAAGACATCTCCATCGCTAAGTGACTGTAAAATTCCCGCAATGGCAGTTTCAGTGCCAATTTCACCTAATACGGACACAGAAGCCGCCCGAACTTCTAAGACAGGATGATAAAGCCCTTCCAGGAGAATAGAAACCGCGTCTTCGCTCGCCAGATTTCCTAAGGCATAGACGGCTTTGGTGTGAATATAAAAGTCTGGGTCATAGAGTGCCCGTTTTAAGTCTTCGAGTGCGGCATCACTTCTGAGTTGTCCTAACGCCCATGTCGCTCTACCGCGAACATAGTGATCCTCATCTTCCCGCAAAACCTGTAGGAGTGGGTCAATTGCCACGGGATTGGCGATACGTCCCAACGCCGTCGCCGCCCGCCAACGGACTTGAGCATCCTCATGGTTTAGGGCGTCCAAAAGTCCCGTAAATGCCTGTTCACTACCGATTTCCCCTAATGCCCATGTTGCCCACTTTCGCACCTGCGGGGATGAATCTCCCAAGGCTGCAAGTAAATGAGTCACTACCAGATCACTACCAATTTGTGCCAGTCCCCACGCCGCCCAAGCCTGTACGCTATTATCGTCCTGGTTGAGTCCTTGCAGGAAAACTGGAATCGATTGTTCTGAGCGCATTCGGGCTAAGGAGCGAATTTTATGCACGACTGAAGCATTATCAGGGTTAGTCATTAAATAAGTCACAAGTCAAACGTCAAAAGTCATTTGTCATTTGTCATTCGTCATTTGTCATTTGTCATACTCGCTTCGCGAGAAGCAAGCTACGTTTATGTAAGGGGTTGAGGAACATTTACAGAACTTAACATAGTTCGGTTTTTTCCACCGACCGACTTAGTCCGTTGTAAGTTATCACGGACAAAAAATCCGATTGCGAAAGAAGTAATCGAAAGACGCCATAGCAGAACTCAGCTATACGTCAACAAAAACTGGATCTGCGATCGCGGCACTGCCAGAGGCAATGGCGATTAGGTCATTCGCGTCTACGCCTTTGAGACGGGCTAATGTTTCATCACCAGAATTGATCAGAGCATGACCCTTATTCCCACCGCTTCCCTGAGTGATGGTCAGCTGTTCAAAGGTCAGTCCATTGGCTAACCCCAAAAAATCTTCACCCAGATGAAAATCTATTATTGTATCAGTTCCTTATTTTTGCGTAACTTTATGTTTTCCAGATGTTCCCTGGTGCGTCTGTAGGGGGGAGTTTGACTACTAGTATAGTGTTGCTTGTTCACCCAGATGCAACTAAACCCCCCCAGTTGGTACCAGGGCTAATTCATTGTGATGAGAGAAAATTAGGGCAACCAGGACTATTCATACC
>NZ_JBKHHI010000092.1:0-18454 GCF_046539235.1 Coleofasciculus sp. | reverse complement strand
ACTGGCGTGGGTTGTATGGGGTTTGACTTACCCAAGATGGAGCCAAACCCATCACGGTTTTTCTTAAATCGTACTTACCAATTTTTTGAACCTTGAGTATGGCGATTGCCTGATTAAAGCACCATCGAGCCGCCGATATCCAATGAAACCAGGTTTCAGCTAGCTTGTCTTGAGGGTAAACTCGGATCTTTCTTGAGCGCAGACTTGTACTTCCTTTTTCCATACAATCGGCAACATCAGACGTGGACGATGGCAAGGATATCCTCAACCCTTTCTCACTCATTAGATAGGTAACATCTGTTGAGAACCACGAGTTTGCCGTCTTTTTGTTGACATAGCCACTCAAAGAGGTCAAGACCCAACCTGACGAGTCGGTCTTTGCGGTTGACCACAACTTCTCTGACGTTTCCACACAGAACTTGTCCCAAAAAGGAAAGTAGTCCTTCTGTGTCCCAATTTCGGAGCGTTTTCTCTGAGACTTGGAGAGCTTGAGACGCTTCTCTCGGTGTGGCATATCTCATCGTCGATTTTGTTAGTTCGCTCAATATATTACCACACCGAGGGAGATAATTTCGGAAAAATCTAGGAATTACCTGTAAATTAGGCTTTAGTCATCAACAGTAGGCGATAAGGAAAGCTTCGGTTAACCTTCAATCCCAGCCATAGGACATCACCACCGCGTAGCGATCGCGTATAAAATTGCTATGATAGTCAGTCGATGGGACTACTATAACATTGGATCAGCCATCAAATCCGATGCTGTTCCAGACGTAGTCGGTTAGGGAATCATCTCAATTCAGCACAATTATTGGTAGTGGAAGCATTTTGTCCCCTAGAATTTATGACTTATGTACGCCTCTACAGAACCCCGACAATTGAATAAGGGCGGGTTTTGCTGTTCACTTATTGGTGAGAAATGGCGGGTTTTGTTGTTCCGTTATCGGTGATAAGGGCGGGTTTTGTTGTTCCGTTAGTGGTGAATAGCGAAATTTAGTCCCTAAACCCGCCCCTACAGGGGAATACTTGACTCCGAATACAAATGACAAATGACAAATGACAAATGACTAATGACTAATGACAAATGACAAATGACTAATGACAAATGACTAATGACAAATAAAATGCGCCCCCTATCTTTTTTACGGAATTGGACGATTTTAGTCTTACTATTGCTTTGGTGTACAAGCTGTTCATTTCAAGACTCAGAAGAGATCAATTTAACCCTCAACGCCCAAGCCGCAGGTCGTCCTGGACTCTACAGCTTGAGTGGCACCACTAATCTCCCTGATCAAAGTCAAATTACCGTAGCCGCAATTCGCGATTTACGGTTTCCGGATCAGGCGGTTTATCGCGATGAATCGTATTCTCCTTATTCCATTCTGGATCGTCAAGTGGTCAGAGTTGAGGACGGAAAATGGCAAGCCACGCTAAATTTATGGCAAGTAGCGCCCGATGGCCATTTCCGGGAAGCATGGCAACTGGATCAATCGCCCATTGGTGACTCCTTGCAACCCTCTGATAATGTATCGTTTGTGGCATTATTTGATCCACAGGGTCAACTGCCAACTGTAGAAAATCAAACCATCCAAACACCCGAACTTGAAGGTCAACTGGTTCGCTTTACCAACGAGGGTGAGCCTTATCTCAAGGTCACTCAAAGCCAACGGATTCCTCTGCCAACGGGTCGAAAAACTCCCCCTGTGGTTAAACCTGAAGATAGGAATTGGGGTTGGGGAACGCAGCGTTATGAACTTCCACCAGAATCCCCAGCGCCTAAGAATGTGCGTCCGCCGACGTTGGAAACTGAACAAACAAATCAACCGCTTTTGCCTTCAGAATTTTTGCGCTGATGGACAACAGGAAGCATTAAGTCAATTGTAGGGGCGGGTTTAGCGATTCAATCGGATTGTTACTGATAACTGATCAACAAAACCCGCCCTTATTCCAATCCCTGATTTTCCTTATTGCCCAAGGGTTATTCTCGTCGCTCAATCACGAGTTTCAAACGAGCAACGAGCGCCCCGATCGCACCGACAGCCGCGATGACGGGAAACAACGTCACACCAACGACTCCACCCACAACCCCAACGGTTAGGGGAATTTCGATTAAGATTTGATCCTCTTCGTTCTTGACGATAATCCGGCGAATATTACCCTGATGGATCAGTTCTCTCACTTTGCCAACTAAGTCATCGCCACTAATGGTAAATTCTTCGACATTGACTTGGGTAGTGGTATCAACCTCAGGTTGAATAGACTGTAACTCATTTTCTAGAGGAACAGTTTGAGCATTAATCTCCTCGACGCTTTCTTCTGTGCGAATTGGTTCATTCATCATTAAGCTCTCCTATGTCTGTCACTATCTTTCAGGGTAACGAACTCAGTTGCTAGAGAGTTCACCAGTTAGGTTGAATTGATTGGATGATTCGGGACTATATAAAGAAATCTCTACCGTAGAGTTTGGCACAATACATCTAGAGGCACTTGACAAAGGAAGGGAAAATGTATCCAAAAATCTTGGTAATGGTTTTTTTCCTGACTGGATTAGGATTAGCGACTCCTATCCAGGCAGAAAATGCGGATCAGGTTCGCCAATTATTGGAAACTGGAGCCTGTCGCCGATGTGCTTTGGCAGGGGCAAATTTGAGAGATGCAGACTTGAGACTTGCTGATCTGAGAGATACCGATTTGAGAGATGCGGATTTGAGAGGGGCTGATCTCAGGGAAGCCGATTTGAGACGGGCAGATTTGACCGATGCGAATCTCAAAGGGGCTGATTTGAGGGGGACTTATTTGAGATTAACGAATCTGACTGATGCAAACCTGAGACGGGCGAACCTTTGCGGTGTGATTATGCCCGATGGCGAAACCTCTGATCAGGGATGTGAGTAAGCCCGAAAACTCGCCCGGAACCCGGAGTAGCCCGGAGTTCAAACTCCGGGCTAAAAGCTTAAGTCCATTAAAATGGACTAATTTAAGGGCAATGGCACGCTCGCCTTCTGCATTTTTGGATTGCCGAAACCCTTGATATCCCGTAGGGTGGGCATTGCCCACCAGCCTAAATAGGTTGTAGGTTGGGTTAGCCCATGTTACCCAACGGAATCTAGGGCTAAAGCCCTTACTACAAGCCAAATCTAATTTATCAATTTATCAATTTAGGTGTGCCACGCCAGTACGCCACTAGTCTACTCTTCCGATGTTTCCTCTTTCTGTTCACACTCCTCATCATCATTTTCTTCACACTCCTGTTGTGCTTCGTAGTCCTTAAGCAATTGCGCCACTCGCTCTTGAATTTCCAAATGTCGGGCTACGCCTTCGTAGGTATAACGGTTGTAGCCATTACGCTCAATTAGGGTTTCAATATTGCTAATCCGTTCCTCTGTATTTGGGTGAGTGGAGAGCCATGCAAATAAGGGGCGATCGCGGTTTTCTTCATTTAACGTAATCATAAGATTATGCAACCCATCCGCCGCATAGCCGCCAGCGACTAAAATCTTTGTCCCTAACGCATCAGCCTGACGTTCCATGTCCCGGCTATAGTCGAGAACAATTAAATTTGTAGCGGTGCGACCAAAGGGAATATATTGGGTAACATTGGCAATTAAATTCCCCTCGGTAACCAACTGAAAACCATGGGATAATACCGCATGAGCCAATTCATGAGCCAATAACCCCGCCAACTCCGCCTCAGATTCCGTTTTCAGGATCGCGCCAGCATTGACAAATATCTTGCCACCTGGTAAGGCAAAGGCATTCAGTTGGTCATCCATGACCACATAAAACTCATACTCAAACTCATCCCGCCCCGCCACGATCGCGAGTTTGTTGCCAATTTCCCGCACATACTCTAAAACCTGTTCATCTTCAACCATGGGGAGTTGCTTTTGTACTCTTCCGGCGAAGCTTTCACCCACGGCTGATTCACCGCGCAGCATTAAGGTGGTGGTTTCAATTGCCGAAATCGGACCAAAGAGATTCCCGGTAAAAATATAACCCAACGCCCCGGTAATCACATTCGCGATCGCGTTTCCTCTCAGTTCACCCCGCAGGTGCGATCGATACCGTTCTAAATTCTCGTCCGCTAGCACCTCAAACTCCTCCGCTTGGGGATGATTGAAGTTGAGCATGGCAAACTGACGGGCGGCGAGGGAAGCTTCTAACCAGCGTTTGGTATCGGCTAGGGCGGTAACTTTGGCTTTAATTAAATCCGGCTGATTGGGATATAAGGTTGTCGCCCTCTCCAATACCTGAATCGCCTCCTCCTGGCGATCGTACTCCTGGAGGGTTTGAGCATAGCGCAAATGACCGGGAATAAATTCTGGTTGCTGTTCGACTAAAAACTGGAGGGGGATAAGAATCTTGGTTTCTAGTTCCTGTTCTAACCCTTCCTCAGACTGACGCCAATACACTGCACCCGCAGGTGAGAGTTCAGTCGGCTCATAGATAGCGACGGGTTTCTCTGGAACTTGTGTATCTGTGTCAAAAGAGGCTTTTGCTTCCTGATAAAGCTGTTGGGCGGCGGTAAATTGACCGCTCATGTAAAGGCGATCGGCTTCAATCAGCTTTTGTTGACGTTCCCGTTGTTCGGGCGTCAGTTCTGGGATTTCGGTTGTGGCTGATTCTGCGGCGGTGGTTCCGCTGTCGTCTTCCACATCCGATGAGTCATCGCTAACGGTTTCTGAGGTTTCTGTCGTCTCGCCTTGGGTCGATTCTGCGGCGGTGGTTCCGCTGTCGTCTTCTACATCCGATGAGTCGTCGCTGACGGTTTCTGGGATTTCTATTGTCTCGACTTCGGTCGAGTCTTCAACTGTGGATGGGGAAGATTGAGTCGTGAACTCTGGTGGTATTTCCTCAGAGGGGGTTGAGGGAATTGAAGTGGGTACAGCCTCTGGAATGACGATAGTTTTTGGCGTTGGCGAGGAATCCTCAGCGACGATAACTGAAGGGGAAGTGGCTGAGGGAGTCTCTGGAATAGCGATCGTTTTAGATTTGTTGGCGGGTAATTGATGTTCAACCGTGACTTGTTCAGGTAATCCGATCTGCATCGGGTGATGGAGGAGATCGGGCGTCTGAACGGTTGGCTCAATCTGGGAATCTGAAACGGTAAGATTTTGAGTAGAACGAATGGATTCAGGGGTTTTCGCAGACTCGGCTAAAACGATAGAGGTTGAAGTTGGCAGTAGGATGCCTAAGGAGAGTAGGAGGGAATTCCAGAGCAGTTTCATCAGCCGATCTCCAGGGATTGCTCAGTAGGGTGTGATTGTCGCAATGAGGCAGTGGCGCTAGTTGGCTCTACCTAGTTAATTAGGGTAGCTTAGTTCGGACTGAATGCGGGTTAACGCTCTAGATGACTCTCACGATGAGGCTTGGTTCCACTGAGGTTTGCAGTTTATCCACGAAGAACGCGATCGCATCGCTGTTGGTCTGACGTAGAGACGTTGCATGCAACGTCTCTACAACACGTATCTCAGACCATTCAAGGGCAAGCCAAATTGTAGTGACGTGGCACAGCTAAAAGGGTTGAGGTCTGTTACCTAACAGAATCTAAGGACTAATGCCCTTACTACGAACCCAAGTCTTACATCAATTGCTTAAGGCTCTGGCAGGGAATGAATTAATATTTAATCAGAGAAAATATTAACGTAATCCATAGCTTAACGATTCAGTATCGTGGAATTTACTTATTTTTATTTTTTGGCAAATTATCCTGTCCGTAATTATACGCTATTTTGGGTAGATAGGCTCGACAATCTTTAAGAAAATTTGATTAAATAGGACAAAAATTATCCACATCCAGATAATCAATGGGCAATCTTATGCAATCACAGGCAGCTTCCTCCCCCAATAGTCGCCCTTGGTATGAAAAAGAGGACGGTACTTGTACTATTTTGGAGCCAACCCTCGTTGACATTGGAGCCAATCAACCGCCTCACCTGATGTTCCCAGTCCACTGGGCTAAATCCCTGGAAATTTTGCCCAAAGCGAAACAGATAGCAGACGAACACCAAGCCATGTTAGTTTTACTGCTCCATGGAGAGGCATCAAACAGTGAAATTATGTCGCTAGTCTTACAATTAGCCGAGACTCAAGTTCTACCGTTATGGATTGGCGAACAAAATCGCCGGAAAGTGGATCAAATTATTTCCATGTTGTCCAACCAGCTTCAAGGAAATCCTAACCGGGCAGAGGAGAATACCAGTCCGTCTTGAGCGGTTCGGCATTTAAACCTTAATGTCTTGTATGTAGTGCGTTTAGCGAAGCCATGCCGCAGGCTTTGCATCTTGCTCGCTACTAAAAATCTTTCTCCCTACTAATACCCAATTTAAATGCATGACAGCTTAACTGCAAATAGCTCGCTTGCCAAGATGTTGAATTCTTGGCGATTAACTCAAACAAGCGATAAAATCGGTGTCAAGACATTGGCGACTCCCTAAGAAATCTTTTCCACCGACCAATTCTTAATCACCCGAAGTTGAGTTGGGTGTGCTGTTCCTGAAGCATTGGGTGCATCCTGCTGGGCTTGTATTGCCTTGTTGAGAAATTCCATTTGCTCTTTAATCTGTTGGAATTGACTTTGCAGTTTTTCCAAGTCTGAGGGAGTCAGTGCAGGGGTCACATTCTGCGGTTGGCTTGGGGCTTTTTTGGACGCATAAGCCATGTAGGTTTGGGCGGAAGCAAACTTGGCGGCGGCGGATTGCACGGTGGCTGGAGTAGAACTCTCAGAGGGCGTCGTCGCGAGTGAAGTATTAATCACAAAGGGAGGAGACGACGGTGCAGGTGCTGGTTTGACCTCTGGCTGGGGAGTCGGTGCAGGTTCCGGTTGAGTCACTTGGGGTAGTGACAATGCAGGTTCCGGTTGACTCTGTTCAGGTGCTGGTTCTGATGCGGATTGAGCTGGCTGATCCTCTGGAGACGCCTGGATCGCCTGGACTCCGGTTTGGAGTTCTTCATCCAAAAAGGAGGTTAAGCCAGAAGCGGTTAGTCGAGATTCTTCGGCTTTGAGAGACTCTAATAATTCGTCTCGTTCTTTCAAGTTTTGCTCCAAACTGGAGAGTTGTGCTTCCGTCTCCGCAGATTTACGGGCAGACTGACGCCAACCAGTTATGGCGATACTAGAGGCTCCTGCTGTCAAGCCGAGTACAGCCGCTAAACCTAGGTAAGGCATAGCCACATTAGGATCTCGGAGTTCCCCATGAAATATAGGTTCGTCTTGGAGTTGAATGGTGACTGGCTGATCCCCAAAGATAGCCAGAGGTAAGGTCAAGACACCAAAGACGGCGGTCGAGATAACGGCGGGTGTAATTAAGAATCGTTGTAGTGGAGAGCCCGTCATAATTTGTAGTTCCTAGTGACAATTTCCAGTGTTCGTCGTACTGCTAATTACTATTAAACGTTGGCGAGAGAAATTCCAATTGGCAGGAGGACTTCCAGGGGGACTGTTTTAAGGTTAATCTTTGTGACGAAAAACGTCCATATAGTTTTATAAAGTTACGATTAAGAATCAGAGGATAAGTCCGTATTTTTACGTAAACTTTACAAACCTAAAATCTCTTTACAATTAAAGTTCAAAGAGAGAAAATATTACTAGGACGAGGGAACATCAGATAGAGACTTCGGGTCAAACTCGACAGGGTGAGGAACAGTCTTGACCCAAACAAAACAAGCTCTCTCCGGTGCTGACAATTTTTGGCTCATTTCTTAACTCTAAGCCAGTTGGCTATACCCCCTAGACTTTATCTAGAATACTGAGTAGACAGGAGAGCGATCGCTTGGAGGAGTCGATTGGGATAAACGTCTGTCACAACTCCCAGGAATTGCCAAGCCCAGTTTGAAATCGTCACAGTTTCTGATTCGGATATCCACAGCACTATGTTTAACGTTTTCCAAGACCTGCTCTTACCCATTAGCCACATCCCATCCCTATTGCTACGCCGGATGAGGAAGCCCTTAACTGAAGCCCAACAGAGGGCAGAAGCTAGATGGCATAAGGGATTTATCCCGATGCCAAAGGCATCAGCTTGGGCGCGATCGCCCCTAAGCCAGGATTTGTCGCCCCCACGGCAAAACAATACCCAGGAACGAAGGCGAAAAGTCCGGGGCTTACGCCGAGGGATTTGTTTCCTCTTAGCCTTCCTTTTATCACTGGTGATGGGCGTCGATTGGGCAACAGATTTACCCGTGGCGGCGACGAACAATCCCATCATTACCGTTACCTTTCCCCTTTCGACCGAGGGAGCAAAAATCGTGGATGCGACAGGTAAACCTGTCATTCTGCGAGGCGTAAACTGGTTTGGTATTGAAACCGAAATGCACGCCCCTCACGGGTTGTGGAAACGGGATTATAAGGAGATGTTGGCTCAGATTAAAGCATTAGGATACAACATGATCCGACTTCCTTATGCCGTAAAATCCCTGAGATCTCCAGAGGTGACAGGTATTGACTACAGCATTGGTGCAAATGCAGAACTGGAAGGGAAATCGCCCCTACAGGTGATGGATATAATTATCCAAGAAGCCGATCGCCAAGGGTTAATGATTCTGTTGGACTCCCACCGACTCAACGATGAACGGATTCCCGAATTGTGGTATGGAGATGGCTTCACTGAAGCCGATTGGATTGACACCTGGAAAGTGTTAGCCAGACGCTACAAAAATCAATTAAACGTGATTGGGGCTGACCTGAAAAACGAACCCCATGGTCGCGCCAGTTGGGGAACTGGGGATTTGGAAACCGATTGGCGACTGGCGGCGGAACGGGCTGGGAATGCGATTCTGGAGATTAACCCGGATTGGTTAATGGTTGTCGAAGGGGTGGAAAATAACGTTCCCGGTCAACAACTGGATATTCATTGGATGGGCGCGAATCTAGAGGGTGTGGAACGTTTCCCCGTGCGCTTGTCCCGTCCTAATAAAGTGGTCTATTCTCCCCATGAATATGGTCCGGGCGTCTTTGATCAACCCTGGTTTTCTGAACCGAGTTTTCCCCAAAATCTCACCCGGCGCTGGGAAATCGGCTGGAATTATATTGCTAGACAAGGAATCGCCCCCGTCTTTATCGGGGAGTTTGGTGGACGACAAGTTGATTCCCAATCCAAGGAAGGCGTTTGGCAACAGAAACTGGTTAATTTTGTGCAGAAAGAGGATTTGGGTTTTGCCTACTGGAGTTGGAATCCCAATAGTGATGATACCGGAGGACTGCTCAAAGATGACTGGCTGACGGTGCAGGAACCGAAGCAAGACTTACTGCAAGGAACCCTAATTGCCACTCGGTTTGCCCACAAACCCGCCATGGCGTTCATTCCTGATATTAAACCTCGTCCATCCTTAGGGATGAATCCCACCCTCAAACCCCGTCCCCGTCAACCGGAATTAAAAGTTACCTCAACGATGCGATCAGATTGGCAAGATGGGTTTTGTCTGAGTATCGAGGTGATCAATCCCACGGATCAGGCGGTGAGGGATTGGCAAGTGCAGTTCCAGATGAATCAGGCGACAATTAGTCAGACCTGGAATGGGAACTTTAAAGCCCAGGGTTCAGAGTATGTCGGGAAACCCTTGGACTGGGGACGTGCGATCGCACCCGGAAAAAGCCGCGAGTTAGGATTTTGCGCCAATAAGCAGGGTTCGGATTACCAACCGCGAGAACTGTCAGCCGTGGCGATTAGGAGTGACGCTGAGTTTCCTCCCTCCGTCAGGATTCCCACTACTCCACCGCAATTGAAAGTCATGTCTAATCTACAATCGGATTGGCAAGAGGGATTTTGCATGAGTTTAGCGGTTATTAATCCCACGGATAACCAAGTGCGCGATTGGCAAGTGCAATTTGAGATGAATCAAGCGGCGATTAATCAGAGTTGGAATGGGAATTTTCAACAGAAAGGATCACAATATATTGTCACGCCGATGGATTGGGGACGGGTGATTGAACCGGGACAAAAGCATGATTTGGGATTTTGTGCGAATAAGCAAGGTTCTGACTACCAGCCTCAGCAACTGATGGCGTTGAGTCGATAATCAGATACCAAGCCCCTAGTGCAAGAAGGCAGAAATAACGCCAGCAGCTAATATCTCCCCCTGCTTCCAGACGTGCCATGGCACGTCTCTACAACCCCTGCTTCCCTAGCTATCTTTTATGGGGTTCCTAATGAATAATGCTGTACCATAAGCTGCTTCTATGTGTCTGGGGGGCTGAATGGCAACCTGAAGCTGACGTTGGCGAATCGCTGTCCATGTCGTATTTTTAGCGCCTCCTCCCGCCGTATAGACACAGGTGAGGGGAGTCGCACCGAGTTGTTGTAATAGTTGATAGCCTCGTGCTTCAATACGGGCAATGCTTTCGAGTAAACCGTGGAGAAATTCTACAGGGTTGGCAGGTTGAGGCTCGAGTTGGGGAGACAGATGAGGATCATGGATGGGAAAGCGATCGCCTCTTTTTAATAATGGATAATAATCTAGGGGACTTTCTTGCTCAGGGTTGATTTGATGACTAAGTTCTTCAAGTTCTCTGTCACTGAAAAATTGTCGCAGTACAGCACCTCCGGTATTCGATGCACCTCCGGTTAACCATAAATTCCCCAGTCGGTGAGAATAAATTCCGTAACTCGCATCCTCGACACGGGTATGACTCAATAACTTCAAGACTAATGTAGAACCCAAAGATGTTACCGCTTCACCAGGATTCTTTGCACCACTGGCTAGAAATGCAGCAATACTATCTGTTGTACCCGTACAAACCTGACAGTCTGGGTGTAATCCTAACCGGGAGGCAATTTCTGGAGTGACTTCACCGACTGGTGTTCCCGGAGCCAGGACTTGGGGTAATATTGGTGTGAGTGGGAGTTGTTTCATCCAAGTGGGATACTCTAGCTTTTCTGGGTCATATCCCAGCTTTAAGGCATTGTGATAGTCGCTAATTCCGAGCTTACCGTGTAATAAAAAGGCTAACCAGTCGGCTTGATGGAGGAAGTAATAATTTTCTAGAGTGCCTGGTGTATGGTGAATCAACCACAAGAGTTTCGCCAGACTAGAAGTGGCACTGAGAACCACAGAATTAGCTGGAGCAATATCCTTTAATTGTTCCATCACTTCTATCCCTCGCCCATCATTATAAAGAAGTGGCTCGGTGATTGGAGTACCTTGGCGATCGCATAGTAGTACAGTTGCCGATGTCCCATCAATGGCGATACGAGTAATATCCTGTCGAATCGATGCCGGAATTTGTTCAATTAGCCGATACAGACTGTTTTGCCAAATTGCCGTTAATTGATCCAGGGGAGTCACCGCAAACGCCCATTGCGCTTCGGATTGAACTGCACCTGTGGCGTCAATCACAATCCCTCGTGCGCCAGACGTACCGAAATCGATCCCCAGGTAAAGGATTCTAGAATCCGCCATAAGCATTCGATAAATTCTGCTTAAACTAATACTGACATGATTGAACTGTATCCTGTGTTCAAACAATGGGGGGCTTTAATATGAACACAACACCCCAGCGATTGGTTTTCCGGCTCAGTACAGTTGCGATCGCACTTAGCTTTGCTGTCGGATTGAACTCCTGTACATCAAACGTTCAGTTTCAACAACCGCAACCGATTACCATTGATGGTTCGAGTACGGTTTACCCGATTACCCAAGCCGTTGTTCAAAAGTTTAACAACACCACTGAGACTCCCGTAGACGTTTCCGTGGGCTTTTCGGGTACAGGGGGCGGATTTGGAAAGTTTTGCGCTGGGGAAACTGACATTAACAATGCTTCACGCCCCATAGACACGCAGGAAATGGAAGCCTGCAAACAAGCGGGAGTTCCTTATATTGAATTACCCGTTGGCTTTGATGCGATTACGGTAGTCGTCAATCCGGAAAATGATTGGGCTGAGAGCATCACCGTGCAAGAGTTGAAAACGATGTGGGAACCGGCGGCGCAACGACAAATCACCAACTGGAATCAGGTGCGCCAATCGTGGCCCAACCGCCCCCTGAATCTCTATGGTCCTGGTACTGATTCAGGTACGTTTGATTATTTTACAGAAGCGATTGTTGGGAAAGCGGGAGCGAGTCGCAGCGACTATACTGCCAGTGAAGATGACGACATTCTCCAGCAGGCGGTGAGTCAAGATCCCAATGCTTTAGGATACTTTGGCTTAGCCTATTACGAAGCGAATAAAGATGACTTGAAAGCTGTAGCAGTAGAAGATGGGAATGAGCCAGTGCTTCCGTCTGCGAAAACGGTAGAACAGGCTGAATATCAACCCCTTTCCCGCCCCTTATTTATCTATATTAATGCTGAAGCCACTCAAAATAATCCCGCATTAAGAGAATTCGTTGAGTTTTACTTAGAGCAAGCGCCAGAGGTGGTTCGCTCTGTCGGTTATGTCCCCTTACCGGAAGAGGGATATCATTTAATTGAGGTGAAATTTTATAACAGTAAAACCGGAACCGTCTTTGATGGAAAATCAGATTTAGATCTCACCATTGGCGAGTTATTACGTAAACAACCCAAGTTCTAAACTGTTGGGCTGAAAACGGCGTCTCAAAAGTTGGGTCAAGGAAGCAGGGAACGTCCCCTGCTTACCGAGTGGGGTCGCTCCTATCGGATGCCATTGCTGATGTCTAGAAAAGGAAAATGGTACGGATATTTACCAACCAACTTGTGGAATTATCGGCATTGTGTTCGGGATTAACAATAACTAAAAAACCCGGTTCAATCCCGATTCCATCAGTAAGTTGGTAGCGATAAAAGCCCTCAAAATGCCAAGCCGTATCCCCATCCTCATCGCCGCCATCATTATGGGTAACTTTAGGTGGCTGTCCTACCACAATTCCAGCCCGACTGCCTTTTGAGTCTAAGTTGGATGCAGCCAAAGTAAAAGCCCAGTTAAAAATTGTGGCGTCATCACCTTGGTTCACATCCATCCCATAATCTTCAGCTTGGGCAAAAGTTAACCCCGCCCAACTACCCAAGGTTAAGTTGGGACTGACCCGCCAAGCGGTTTGAACACCCAAGTGGTTGGCTGAAGTAACGGTTTGACCAAAGGGCTGATTAGCCAGTCGGCTACCCATTTCTCCAGAAACCGAAACCTTGCCTCCTGGATAGTAGGAACGCACATAAGTTAAACCCAAACGAAGATTATCCGTCGGCTCAATTCCCAGTTGCGCTAAGCCAGCCAAGCGACCGTTAAACAGTCCATTTCCAGAACGGGCTAGTCCCGCATCGGGAGCGAGATATGCTAACGATAGACTAGTAGCGTCATTCAAATTATAACTCAAGGTCGCTCCAGCACCCCCCAGTCCTTGCCGATAAATAGGGTTAAATCGCCCAAAACGGGAAAGAGCGCCCGTGATTTCTGGTGTAAAAAATTCATTGAACGTGGGCATATTGGCATTGAAGCCACCCCCCACAGCATCAATGTTGAGGTTGAGATTTTCGCTGATGGGAAAACGATAGAACATTTTGCCCAGTCTCACATCGTTGTTCGTGTTGAGATCAAAGGCTAAGCGAGTCATATTGGTTCCGGTGACATCGGCACCCAAAGCTGTGGAATTACCAGCCACCAAAAATGTTTTTAACAGGTCGCGACCTGTAAAACTGGTATTGAGAATTAACCTTGTTCTGTATTGGAAAACAGAGTTATCCTCCACATCCTCTCCACTTCCATCCGCTTTTTCGTCTCCCATGACCCCAGTGAAAAACAAGCTGGTTTCTCCTTGGAGTTTACTGGTGGTGGAGAACTGATTGGTTTCTCGTTGATCACGGCGAACGGCGAGTGCGTCAACGCGACGGTTTAGATGCGCTAGTTCTCTAGCAAATTCTTCTTGCAACCGCCGCAATCGGGCTAAATCTTCTGCATTGATAGTTGTGCCGATTTCTTGGATGCGCTCTAGACATTCATTCAAGCTAGCCGCAAACTCGTAGCGGCTAATGACCTGACGCCCACGATAGGTTCCATTCGGGTAAGCAAGTAGACATCCATAGCGCTCTGCTAAGTTTTGCACCGCTTGAATAGCCCAATCATTGGGGCGAATGTCACTCAACTCGTTGACGAAATTCACAGGTTCGAGTGGTTCAGGCTGTTGTTGGGACAGGTTGTTTGGCTCAAGTTGTGCTAACAGATTGGTCACTTGTTGCGTATCGCCAGTCGTGCTTGTCCAGATGCCCTGGGTGTGAAGTGGATGGCTCTGACCGGGAACTGTCAGACTTAACAGCAATATCACAGCACTCATAGACGCGGGAACTCTGTGGAGACTTTGCCAATACATGGTTAATAGGGTTTACGTTACAGTCTGAATTGATAATGATAATTATTATCACCTTAAAAGCCGGGTGGCAAGTATCTCCGGCAAAAAGGATACTCGGGTGAGCTAGATTAAAAGGAGAAATACATACAGCGCAGGGGTTTCCATCTGCCCCCTGATTAACCTTGATTGACATGAAGAAACCATTCCTCCTGAGTGCTGCCCTTTTACTGACAACCGGATGGGGAATAACGCCACCCTCTCCCTCTGTCAATGCTCAAACACCATTGGTGGAAACCATTCCCGATTCGACCGAAAGTGCGACTGAAGCGAAATCAACAATAGTCTTACTTGATCCAGGCGCTCAACCCCGGCAAATTTTGCGGTTTAAACCCGCCGCAAACACCAAGCAAACCACAGTCCTGACGATGAATATGGACATGACAGGGACGGTGGATGGTCAGCTGATGCCTGATGTCAATATGCCTGCTATGCAGATGACCATTGAGTCAGAGGTGACTCAGGTTGAGGCGAATGGAGATGCTCATATAAAAGTGACTTACACCGATGTGGATGTAGTCTCGGATACAACTGCTCCGCCGGAACTGATTCAAACCCTGCGATCGCAACTGCAACAACTCCAGAATGTAACCATTGAGTTTGTGATTAATCAGCAGGGAATCACTAAAGATGTGGACGTATCGTTACCGACGAATATTGATCCCAACCTCCAACAACTTTTACAGCAAATGTTGAGTTCCTTAGAGCAATTATCGGCAGCACCGTTTCCCAAAGAAGCCGTAGGAGTGGGCGCAACATGGCAAGTCTCTAGCGCTGTACCTGTTTCTGGGTTGCCATTGGATCAGGTTCAAGTCTTATATGAGGTGGAAGATATTGAGGCGGATCAGGTGACGCTGAAAATGAGTATGCAACAGCAATCTCAGGAATCGAGCCAAATGAATCTTCCCGGAACGCCTCCCGGTGTGAATTTTCAGATTCAGTCTTTTGCCATGCAAAGCGCTGGAACAATGACCATTGAGTTTGATCGGATCATGCCCCTTCAGGGAATGATGTCTACACTTTCTAACATGGAGTTTCTAATTACAGAACCGGAGAGTGAGCAAGAAAAGCTGATGCGGATGAGTTCGTCTATGCAAATAACGATGGATTCTCTCTAATAGTGTCCCAATAATGGTGGTTGTATCTCCCAGAATAAAAATCTTTCTTAGAAGCTTTCTACAAACACAATGACGCCTGTGATGCATAGAAGAAACACCTATGGGAGCCGTGTAGGGGCGACCCGCTTGCATAAATTAACAACTGTATCCACTCAATTTGGTTGGGTCGCCCTCTCCTAAATACCTTGCGTGAGAAGTTTGTTGAGATATGAGGCAAAATCCCACAACTAAAGGTCGTGGGATAAATTGATTAGGGAGAAAATTAAAGAGAATGGTTTAGTTTTGATAAAATTTACCCTCGATATGATCTAACTTTTCCTCAATTTCAAAATGGTTGAGTTGTTCCCAGGCATCCGCGATCGCGAGAATTTCGCCAATTACGGAATGGGCATTTTGGGAGGGCAAAATATCCGACATTTGCCAAATGCCTTGATCGAGAACCGTATCCTCCAACATGAGGATGTTGTGTTCCAGTTCTCTTCTAGCATCTTGGAGTAATTGACTCAGCCGTTTGGCATTGCGTTTTTTGGCTTTGAGTTGTTGACGAGTAAGTAACATAGTGATTTAGAAGGAGTCGTAATCGACTACTGATAAGGGATTAAACTGCCACTAAAATGAGGTCAGTATTTATGATTTTCTTAGCCTATGCCAACCGATCAGGATAATTTCTGGATAAGCTGGGGGAGCCTGTAGAGACGTAGCTACGTCTGGGATGCATGTAGAGACGTAGCATGCTACGTCTCTAAACTAAACCCGCTTGATATCATAGAGTTGGAAATCAGTTTAATCTAAAACATTGACAAAATAAATAATGTGTGTTAATAAATCTAAGCCGGTACATCAGTTCAAGGCATCCTGCTCAAAAACAAAATGCGGCGGATTATTTCTCCATAAAAGCGATAATTTCACAATTCATCATTTAGATTAATGCCAGGGTTATTGAGTTTAGATAGAATTGTTAAAAATTTAGAAAGCCACGACAATTCAACGCGGATAAAAAAGTTAATGGTTTATACCTGCCAGAGTCATTGGGAAAACGAGTTGTCAATTCTGAATCAGTATGAGTTCTCTGATTTAATCCAACAACTTCGCGCCTCCCATGTCAGTCTGAATCAGCTTCGTTCAACGCTTTATAGCTTTGCGGAAACCTTGAATCGCCAAGCTGAATATTTAGTCGTGGCGGATACAATTATTCATCAATTAGAACCCCTCTATAGCGAACCCGAAGAATTAACTCAAGTCGTCGCGGTTAAATCCCCGCCTAAAGCTTCAACTCAACCCCCATGGATAGTATTAGAAATCGCCAGTGAACTGGTAGAAGATAGTAATATCCTGCGAATCAAAAAACTGATGCTTTATGTCTGCCAAAATCACTGGGAAACCGACTCGCAGATTCTAGAGCAATTGAACATGGCGGATTTAATTCAAGACATAAGAGACTCTTACCCTAGCATCGAGAAACTCAGTGCAGCACTCAAGCAGCAAGTGCAAACCCTCAACCGACAGGCAGACTATATTGTCGTGGCAAAAACCATTCTCAAGGCGCTGCAAAAACTCTATACTGATGATTCAGAAATCACCAGTGTCAAATCAGCAAAAGCCGCGCGATCGCAGCCACCCGCCCCGCCACCGACAAGATTGCCTTCACCAATCAATCGAGGCAACAGAAATACCCAACAACGAGGAGACAAAAACAAGCAAAGCGAATTTATTCATCAGCAATCATCAGGTGTTAAAAGTCAAAAAAATGGACAAGATTCAACTCAGAATTCTACATCAAATCTATGCCCGTATGACCCGTTTAATTTACGCTTAAATATCATGAAATATACAACTCCCTTGCGAGCAAAATTATTAATTTTCTCGGTTCTCTATCATCCGATTAAAAAAACGCAACATGATTGGTTATTAATGAAAGCCAAGCCCCTAGACGATTTGTTATTTGAATTGTTCTCAAATTGTCCCACGCTTGAGGAACTCGAAGCCAAGCTTTACCAGACAGCACAAGCCCTAGAAGACGCCGATGAAAACACTCAAGCCGCTGGCGCGATCGCACAATCAATGAAACGATTCTATGAACGTTAAGGAACTCCTACAGCGCTATGAAGCAGGAGAAACAAAATTTACTGGCATCAACCTCAGCGGTGTCAATTTGTTTGGCGCGGACTTAATTGGCATTGTTCTCAATGGTGCTGATTTACATGGCGCGACGTTAATTTTTGCTTACCTGAGTCGCGCTAATTTAAGGAAAGCGAATTTAGTGGGGACGCGGTTAAGTGGTGCGAATTTAAATCAGGCGTGGCTGAGTGGGGTTAATTTGAGTAATGCGGATTTACATGGGGCAAGTTTACAAAGCGCTGACTTAAGAAGCGCCAATTTAACATTAGCTAGTTTGCTCGATGCAAATTTAATGGATGCTGATTTGCGGGGGGCAAATTTAAGTGGGGCGGATTTAACTGGGGCGTGTTTGCGTGGGGCAAATTTGCGAGAAGAGAAGCGGATGTATACTGCCAAGCTGCGGGGCGCTATCTTACAGAAGGTAGATTTACAAGGGGCTGATTTGCGGGGGGCTGATTTATTGAAAGTGAATTTAAGGGGTGCCAATTTAAGGGAAACAAATTTGCGGGAAGCTGATTTGCGCGGGGCGGATTTGAGTGGCGCCAATTTGAGTTCGGCATTTTTGACGGAAGTGAATTTGATGGGGGCGAATTTGCGGGGGGCTATTCTAAAGAATGTGAAATTGGAACGGGCAATTTTAAGTGAGGCAGATTTAACGGGCGTGAATTTACAGGGGGCTGTGATGCCAGATGTCAGGTTAAGTAAAGCCCAAGTCAGTCGGGGAAATCTGAGTTTTGCGCGATTGAATCGGGCGGATTTGAGTCGGACAAATTTACGGGAAGCGAATTTGAGTGAGTCGGATTTAATTGAGGCATATTTGGCAAGAACAAACCTGATGGGGGCGAATTTGAGCAATGCTAATCTGACACGGGCAGAATTGAGTACCACGAATTTAATCGGGGCAAATTTGCAGGGGGCGACAATGC
>NZ_JBKHHI010000091.1:0-18455 GCF_046539235.1 Coleofasciculus sp. | reverse complement strand
GGGGCGGGTTTAGGGACTCGCCTTGGGCGATTGATGGTAACGTTTCTACAAAACCCGCCCTGACCGAATGTTCACCCTTGGCGATATTTCCCGTGATCTGATTAAACCCGCCCCCAGACGCGCCATGGCACGTCTCTACATCAAATGGAACAGTCAGGTTATAGCGATTAGCAATATCCTGCCACAGATGTAGGGGGACACGCAGAGCAAAAACACCTGTGGGGGCTAGGGGCGGATGTTCGTATTTAATCGGTTTTCCCGTCTGAGTACTGCGCCGAGGAACACTAGGCTTGAAACAACCCCAAAGGTCATCATTACCCGTGAGTACGTCAATTCCGGAACACCACCATCCTCCTTGTTCCGTATGTTCGTAGCGCTTGAGGATGCGGTGACTGACCCGACCATCATTCCGTCGTGGTAATGTATCCGCGTAGAATAAATAGTTCGATGGGCAAGTGCCAGTTAAAGGGATAACGTTTAGGCGAGTGAGTTGGTCATCGATACAGCTATTGTTCCATTCTTGCAGATAATTCACGGGATTAGAGATTAAGGGGTTCATAGGCAAAACTACACTACATCTAGTAGTCAAACTGAATAGCTTAGGAAATGAACACTAATTATAGGGCTTGTTGACCAATACTTGAAGCGTCATGTAAAAAAGTGGCGGTGCAGGGGTGCGGGGAGTCTAGCGCTACGCGCTGGGCTTTCTTGCAATGGGCAGAAACCAGATCCCCGACTTCTAAATCTAGTTCATTGGTGAGAATCAGGGTTTCAACGAAGAAGTCGGGGATCTACAAAAATTTAGAACAAAAACCATAGATCATTATAGATCATTAATGTCAACTCTGACTAAGCCTAAATTGTGCCTTTTAAACTCCTCAATAAAACCGAATTTCAGTTTAAATAAGAATGCGACAATAGAAACCAATAATCTAACCTTAAGTCGATAAATGACTAAATGCTTACTTCGTCTAGCTAGCACTAGCATTTTAGGAACTTTAACTTTTGCCACAGCTAGCCATGCTATACCTGCATTTAAGGATTTATCAACTAACCAAGCAATTATTTGTGCTAATTGCAAACGGGTGGTTTTACCAACTCAAAAACCGCTAATTTTTAAATCGGCAGGAGATTTAACATTGAATTCAACAACGACAAGTATTAATAAAGAGCCTCGACCTTCCCCGCACGATTTTCTGACCCGTTCTGAATGTCGAGGCAGTTCCCGTCGAGTTGGTGGGCAATGCCCACCCTACACTATATCAAGAGTTTCGGCGAGCCAAAACTGCACGCTTTCCCGTGCCATTAAATTTAAGGTAGAGTCAATTAAATAAGACTCAAAAACTCGAATAATATCATCATTATCCATAAACTTTTCGGCATTTAAATGGCTAAAAAAAATTTTTTATCCTTGATTATTCACCGGACTAACTTTAGCCCGATACAATAATTTATCACCTTGCCGATAGCCAACATAACGAACTCGCACCAGCTCTCCAGGTTGAACGGTTCCCGACATTAATTGGTGCGATTGGGGATCATAAGGAAGTTGATCACCAACTGAGGCGATCGCGTCTATACCCCATTGTTGCAGAAGCTGTTCCACTGGCTTGATTAGGGGCAATAATCGGATGGCGGGTAACTGGTCATTCTGAGTTACGGCATAAGCGGCTGTGGGCCACTGTAATAACCATGATTCTAATACCTGCACACTCGATTGCTGAAATTCCTGTAGCAGGGTTTGGCGTTGTGCGGCGAATTGCTGTTGTAGTCGGTGGTATTCCTGCTTAAGGTTATCTAAGCTTTCTGGTGCGGGAATCTCCGGAGTGAATGAAGTGCGATCGCGCGGCGGCGTCATCGGGGAGATTGATTCGGGTGAAAATAAGGTGAGCAATTGATCGACCGATATTCGCAATACACCCGCTAATTTCAGCAGCGTCTCTACCCGCATTTGCGATACCTGTCCTTGTCGCAGACGTTTCAGTTGTCGTTCAGACACACCACTGACGCGACTCAGTTGGCGAAAACTGGACACATCCACCTGTTGCATGAGGTATTGTAACTGTTGGGTGTAATTCGGGGCAGACTGATTCTTATGGCTAGATGTGGACATGAGTATGAGTGATCGGGAATAGTTATAGTATTTTGACAGACTTGAGCTGTTTTTCGTCAAAAGCCTCACGTCCAACTGATGTCCTAACGTATCCTCGTAGCGCTATATCTTAGACTGACGCACCGACACGCCATAGAGTTGGGGTAGGATATCTCCTACCCCGACAAACAGTACAGCGTAAGTCTTGCAAGAATCACGAAAATTGGGTTGATTCTCTCCCCTGTTCTGAGACGCATTCTGATATGTCTGGAACATTCTTCCCTGACTTAATAAACACCCCGTTGAACAAATCTTTGCCAAATAAAGATGGCAATAATCGCCCCCAAAATAGCCACGACAACACCGGGAATACTCAACGATGTTGCTGTCATGGCTAATTCCCCCGTCGTTAGAAGTGTTGCCAAGGTTCCACCCAAAAAAGCACCGACAATTCCCAGTAATAGAGTGGAAATAATGTTGCCACGACTATTTAGTCATCGTAGAAGGCATACCTACATTACAGCTTTTATTGTCATCGGTCAGGGGTCACGGATCACGGGTTATGCTGCCGCTTCTTTACAAAACTTAACATCTTTTTGGCAAATAGGGGGTGACACCCCTCACCCCCAATAGCTATAATTATGCTTAGTAGATGCACCCTGATAATCTAGAGAGTTGCTTAGGTGACTCTCTTTTTTTTTGTCCTTTGTCATACTCGAAGAGCGCGAGAAGCAAGCTACGTCCCTTGTCCTTGGCAAATCAGGATGAACCGATCTCGACATTCATTGAGTAGAGGGCGACCCGACCCAATTGAGTGGAATGGAGTTTTAAATTAGTGGAAGCGGGTCGCCCCTACACGGAACAGGTGTTTCGGATCATTCATCCATAACGATCGCAATCAGGGAAAATTCTTAACGCATTCGTCTCGCCGCGATCGCAAGTCGTCTCAGCTTGATCAAACTGACGGTAATGCAAAGTCCAGTTAATCGCCAGTAGGTTAAAGCCGTTACCCGCCAATAAGGATCACCCTGATCTAGACGTTGGCGACGATCCAGTAAAATATCATGTAGCCAATCTTGGTATTCCTCCCACTCTTGAGGTGCTTTTGTGGCAAGGGTTTGAGCGATCCAGTCAGCTAATTGAACATCCCCCTTAATCATAGGAGAAGCATCGGTTTTAACTGATCGCCTAGTGATCCAGCGATGTTGTCGGTAAGCCAGAAAACTCATGGTGAAGCTGAGGATCACTAACCCGATACTTAATCCTAATGCGACATAGCTGGGTAATCCTAGCCAGAAAAGCGCGATCGCTCCTCCACCAATAGCGATATAGACAGTAAATTCAACAGCCAGATAAATCAACGCTTTGGCGATCGCTTGTACAATACGCCAGATCAAACGTACTATTTGCGGAACGAAGCGGCGACGGTGACGGTTGCGGTGCATCATATTAAAGTTCTCCCAGTGCAGGTTGCAAATGCTGTAAGGTGGTGAGGAATTGTTGCTTTTTCTCCAAGGCTTGCAAGCCAGAACCTGTGATTTTGTAATAACGTCGGCGTGCGCCTGTGGTTTCCTCCGGCGCTTCATCACCCCAGCGAGAGGTAACGAAACCCCGCTTTTCCAGTTTTCGCAAGGTGGGGTAAAGGGAACTGAAGCCAATAGTGCGTTCACCATTGCTAGCTTGCGCGATCGCACTCATAATCTCCAATCCATAACGTTCTCGATACATCAGCGCATTCAGGATCGACTCTTCGATTAACGTCAGATTCAGCGTGTCGTCTTTGTTGCGAGTAGCCATCGGGTCATCCCTTTTATATTCATGATTTCATTATATATTCAATTCTTGAATATATGGGCGATGGCTCCGTAGTAGGCGCTTGAGCGCCTCTATAGTTAGCGTCGTCTATAATAAAGCCAGCTTTCATAAGCTGTTCGGCATTTAAATTGGGATACCCAAAACCCTGAAAGGCAACAGGCAACAGGCAACAGGCAACAGCTAATACACAATTTAAATGCGTTTTAGCTTAAACGCGATCGCGGTTCGTTCGTAGTAGGCGCTGGATTCGCCTCTATAGTTAGCATTGAGTTTTAGGGATGAAACCCAAAACGCATAAAGGTCAATTAACAGTTTGGAAAGACGAAGAAGGGTTTGGCTTTATCAAACCCGATCATGGCGATCAAGACGTTTTTCTGCATATCACTGGATTAAAGAATCCTAATCGCCGTCCCCAAGTCGGTGACATTATCCGTTATCAAGTAACCGTTGGCAACAAAGGAAAATTTCGTGCTAGCAATGCTGTCATCGAAGGAACGACATCTCAGCCTAGTCCTAAACATTTATCCAAAACCTCTGTTAAAAGAAAGCGATCGAAAAAGATAACAAAATCGTCTTCATTAGTCTGGGAAGTTTTGTTTTTATCTCTATTTCCGATCAGCGGTTCGGTTCACTTGGCATCAATAACATCAAATTTAATTCCTCTCCTGCTGTATTTGATCATGAGTGGGTTAACCTTTGTCCTTTATGCTCACGATAAATCCCGTGCTAGAACCGGAGAATCGAGGATACCTGAGAAAACATTACATTTGTGCGAACTAGCAGGTGGATGGTTAGGTGCATTCATTGCTCAACGTACCCTACGCCACAAAAGCAGCAAAAATTCTTACCAAGTCGTATTTTGGGCAATTGTGGCTTTTCATATCATGTTTTGGAGCGCTTGGCTGTTCAAACATTTATTTAATTGAGTGAAAAAATGAGGAATTTGAGTAAATATGTAAAGAGTTAAATAGTTTGCCATGAAAGTTCAATCTGTTGCTTTAAAGTATTTTAAAAAAAATTTAGGGATTATACCTTTGATTTTACAGATTTAGACTTGATATTACTCAATATCCGGATTTGATGGAATTACGAACAAAAAGTGAGAACTTATAGCGTTGTCTTAATAGGGGACTTGCGGCTTCTGGGAAAGACATTAATCACAATTTCCGTCCAGCCCAGGATTTTGCTAGACTTCAGATGACTTAGTTGGTATTCGTATCTCCAGCCATGACAGCGACTCCAGTACCATCCCAATCCCTCAGCGCGATCGCCCAATCCACTCGCCAAGCGGCGCGACAGTTGGCGGTTATGTCCACTGATACCAAAAATCAAGCCATTGAAGCGATCGCGAAATCCTTAGAAACCGCAGCACCGGATATTTTGGCGGCGAATATCGCAGATTGTCAAGCCGCAGAAGCCGAGAGTATCCCCAAGCCTCTCTACAATCGCCTGAAGCTGGATGAGACGAAACTGAACGCCGCGATCGCGGGAGTGCGGGATGTGGGGAAGTTGACTGATCCCATTGGCGCAATCCAAATTCATCGAGAACTCGATACAGGATTAGTTCTCAAGCGTGTCACTTGTCCCCTGGGAGTCTTAGGCGTTATCTTTGAAGCACGTCCCGATGCGGTGATGCAAATTAGTTCCCTGGCGGTAAAATCGGGGAATGGGGTGATTCTCAAAGGTGGGAAGGAAGCAGTACGATCCTGTGAAGCGATTGTTAAGGCGATTCACAAAGGATTATCCACCAGTTCCGTTGATCCGGCGGTAGTGCAACTCTTAACCACCAGAGAGGAGACGATGGCGCTATTGCAGTTGGATCAATACATTGATTTAGTTATTCCTAGAGGATCGAATTCCTTTGTTCGCTTCGTTCAAGATAATACCCGGATTCCGGTATTGGGTCACGCCGATGGAATATGTCATGGTTATATTGATCGGGCGGCTGACTTGCAAAAAGCGGTGGAGATTACCGTTGATGCGAAAACCCAGTATCCGGCGGTGTGTAATGCGATAGAGACGCTATTGGTACATCGTGCGATCGCGCCTAGCTTCCTTCCCCTGGCTGCAAAAGCCCTGAAAGAACGGCTGGTGGAACTCCGTGGCGATGAAGCGGCTTGCCAAATGATTGACTGTTCAGCCGCCACAGATGCGGATTGGTCTACAGAATACAATGATTTAATTCTGTCGATTAAAATTGTAGACTCTCTGGAAGACGCCATTAACCATATTAATACCTACGGTTCTGGGCATACCGATGTTATTGTCACCGAAGATGCAGACATTGCCCAGATATTCCTCAATCAAGTTGATGGCGCGAATGTGTTCCACAACTGTTCGACTCGCTTTGCGGATGGGTTCCGCTATGGGTTTGGCGCAGAAGTGGGAATTAGTACAAATAAGTTACCGCCCCGTGGTCCTGTAGGATTGGAGGGATTGGTGACGTATAAGTATCAAATGACGGGTCAAGGTCATATTGTTGCGAGTTATAGTGGCAAGGATGCCAAATCCTTTACCCATAAGGATTTGGAGTGAAGGAAACCTAAACCTAATCAGTGTTTCATCTTTAAAGCAACAGAAACGCGATCGCAATGGCAGTCACCACAGTCAAATGGACAATAGACGAGTATCACCGCATGATTGCGGCGGGGATTTTAGAGGATCGGCAGGTGGAACTACTTCAGGGAGAAATTGTCGAGATTTTACCAGAAGGAGAACCCCACGCCTACTTCAGTAGTGAAGCTGGGGAATATCTGATGCGACAGTTATGCGATCGCGCAATGGTTCGGTTAGCTAAACCGATAACCCTTACTATATTTGATGATGAGTGAGTTAACCTTTGTCCTTTCGCGGATAAGCCAAATTGTAGAGTGAAAAGAGCAAGTCGTAACGCACATTTACTCAAAGTTATGAAATTACAGCACGCTGTAATTCTATCGATTAAAATTGTTGATTCCTTAGAAGACGCCATTAACCATATCAATCATTATGGTTCGGGGCATACCGATGTTATCATCACCGAAGATGCCGATATTGCCCAGATATTCCTCAATCAAGTCGATAGTGCTAATGTGTTCCACAACTGTTCGACTCGGTTTGCGGATGGGTTCCGCTATGGGTTATTCTATTGTCAGTATGTAAATGAAGACATATAGCAATTTGACTTGAGATATAAAACGGAGGTAGACAAAGGAAAAGGAAGCAGAAAACGAGAATAGTAAATAAATACAAATGTTTTTATATTATACTGAAATAGCATCAAAGTGTCCAATCTTCGATTGCCAACCCTGCCACTTTCCCGAAATCTCGATGATTGCGGGTTAAGAGAATTAATCCGCGAGATAGTGCAATTGCCGCGATTCTTGCATCCATCTTTGCCAGTTGAATCCGTTTTGACTTTAATTGCTCAAATGTTGTAGCTGCACCCGCATCAAATGGTAGGATGGGTAACACTTTAAAGTCATTAACGAGCCGCGCCATCATCTCATATCCTTTCACTACATCATTTAGGCTACGCTCACGATTAATATAGGCGTGACAACCAAGCATTTGTTCGTGAAAAGTGACAATTGATACGGCAAAATCCGATAGCGGGTGATGAGCAATCTGTGTCGAAAGGTTGCTGTAATCCTTCCCTGTTTGACGCTGAAGAACGCTCAGATGGTCTGTATCCAATAAATATTTCATAACTCGTCTTGTGCTTCTAGTACAGACTCATCACCTTGGCGAATTGCTCGTCCGTAAGCCAGTACCTCCTCAAAGGCAGGTTCATCTTTGAAAGACCCTGTAATTTGTTGTAGCCAATTTGTCGGTTGAGGATTTGCAAGTTGTTTCTGCAATTCGGCGATCGCTGCTTCAACTGCTACCATACGTTTTTCTAAAGAGGTGTTGTTTGCCATTGGGTTTTCTGGTCTTCCGTAGTTGGTGTACTCAATTGTTAGTTTAAGGCTCCCAAATATTGAACAGCAAGAGATTTAGCTATTTAGTCTCGTATTTCAGCTTGTTTTGAACGCGCCTGCTGAAGTCCAAAAATAATCCCCTTTTCTATCCACTGTATTTTGACGTCATTTTTAGTAGAGACGTAGCATGCTACGTCTCTACATCAACCTATTTTTTCGTACTTTTACGACTTTTTGATGATTTTGATTTTTTGGAACGACTGCTAGATTTTTTCGCGGCTAAGAGTTCCAAAGCTTTTTCTAAGGTAATATCCTCCACCGATAAATCTTCCGGGAGTCCCGCATTGGTTTTACCATGCTTGACATAAGTTCCATAGGGACCCTCGTAGACATTGACGGGTTCTTTGTCCTCCGGATGTTCCCCTAATTCCTTTAAAGGAGTCTTGGACTTGCTACGACCGCCACCTTTGGATTTTTTCGGTTGAGACAAGATCTCTAATGCACGATCCATGGAAATTGTCAATACATCGTCGCCTTTTTTCAAGGAACGATAATCTTTTCCCTCTTTCCCCTGGTTGTGGACGACATAAGGACCAAAACGTCCCAATCCCGCCTGAACTTTGCCCCCAGTTCCAGGATGAACGCCTAAGGTGCGCGGGAGGGATAATAAACCCAGCGCCATGTCTAGAGTGACATCTTCCATGTTCACCCCTTTGGGTAAAGACATTCGCTTCGGTTTCTTATTCTCCTCAGAGACTTCACCCAATTGGACATAAGGACCATAACTCCCGGTTAACAGATAAATCGGTTCCCCTGTTTCGGGGTGCAGTCCCAGTTTTTCTGGTCCCTGGGTTTTTTGCTTGAGGATAATCTCGACCTGTTCTGCATCCAGTTCAGAGGGGGTCAAGTCTTGGGGAATGGAGGCGGTGACGGAACCCTCGCCATTTTCGGCTTCGATGTAGGGACCAAATTTACCGATGCGAACTTTGACATCTAGATTTTCTAGTTCCACACTCCGGGCTTCATTGGGATCAATTTGGTCTTCCCGTTCGCGGACTTGGGTTTCTAAGCCCTTGTCACCCCGATAAAATTTCTCCAGATAGGGTAACCATTCGGCTTCTCCGGTGGAGATTTCGTCAAGGGTTTGTTCCATTTTGGCGGTAAAACTGGTGTCTACCAAGTCTGGGAAGTGTTTCTCTAATAAACTGGTGACGGCGAAGGCGGTGAAGGTGGGGATCAGGGTCTTTTTTTGCATTTGGGCATAGCCGCGATCGATAATTGTACCGATAATGCTGGCGTAGGTACTAGGGCGCCCAATTCCTTCACTTTCTAGGGTTTTGACCAGAGAGGCTTCGGTGTAGCGCCCTGGGGGTTGGGTTTCATGACCGATGGCTTCCAGGTTTTTGCACTCCGGATGATCTCCGACGGCTAAGGCGGGAAGGACGACTTCTTGGTCTTCTAAGGCGGCGTCAGGATCATCGGAACCCTCCACATACGCCCGCAGATAACCGGGAAAATCGATACGTTTGCCTGTAGACCGAAATCCGGCATCTTCAACGTCTAAATCTACCGTAATGTGGGTTTGGCGCGAGTCTGCCATTTGGCTGGCGACGGTGCGCTTCCAAATTAACTCATACAGTTGCAATTCACGACCTGATAATCCAGTGTCTCTGGGGGTACGGAATGTGCTTCCGGCGGGGCGAATCGCTTCGTGGGCTTCTTGGGCGGCTTTACTTTTAGTGCTGTACTGACGCGGTTTCGGGCTGAGGTATTGCTGACCATACATTTGTTCGACGCAACTCCGGGCTGCCGCGATCGCTTGTGCGGATAAATGCACCGAATCCGTCCGCATATAGGTAATATACCCCTGTTCATACAAATTTTGCGCCGTCCGCATCGTATCTCGCGCCGATAGGCTTAATTTGCGGTTGGCTTCCTGTTGCAGGGTGGAGGTGGTAAACGGGGGGGCGGGTTTGCGGGTGACGGGACGTTCCTCTAGGTCAGTCACCGTCCAGGTTTTGTCCATTAGCCGCGCCTGTAAGTCTCGCGCTTCGGCTTCATTCAGCAGCCGCACCGTCCGTCCTTCAATAATTTGCCCAGTGTTGGCGTCGAAATCACTTCCGGTGGCTATTTTTGTCCCCGCTAGGGTGATGAGTTTGGATTCAAAGGGGGTGTTGTCTTGGTCTAAAAGGGCTTTTAAATCCCAATAACTCCCTTGGCGGAACGCACGGCGTTGACGTTCTCGATGCACCAGCAGCCGCACGGAAACGGACTGAACCCGACCGGCTGATAATCCCCAGGCGATTTTTTTCCACAGTAGAGGCGAAAGGGTATATCCCACCAATCGGTCTAAAATTCGGCGGGTTTCTTGGGCGTGTACCAGTTGGTCATCAATATCCCGACAGTTTTGCAGGGCGTCGCGAATGGCTTCTTGGGTAATTTCATGAAAAACCATGCGTTTGCAGGGTACTTTGGGTTTGAGGACTTGCAATAAATGCCAACTAATGCTTTCTCCTTCCCGGTCTTCGTCTGTGGCGAGTACCAACTCTTCGGCGTTTTTCAAGGCGTCTTTGAGTTGCTTGACAACTTTCTTTTTATCTTTGGGGACAACGTAGATGGGTTCAAAATCCGCCTCTACATTGACCCCCAACTGCGCCCATTTTTCTCCCTTGACGGCTTCGGGGATCTCACTAGCCGATTGAGGGAGGTCACGAATATGACCCATTGACGCTTCTACTTGATAGCCCGAAGGCAAGTAGTTGCGAATGGTGCGGGCTTTGGTGGGAGATTCGACGATGACGAGGGTGGTCATGGGAGTCCTCAAAATAGCAGCCTAGCTGAATAGTCTAATCTAAGTCGTTTATGCAGGGTGTCAAGTCATTGATCCGTAATCAGGGAGTTTGAACCTTTTCCCAAGAGAACCGGGTGCGTGAGTGCGTAGGGGCGGGTAATGGGACTTTCTTGTCGCTATTGATGGTAACGTTTGTACAAAACCCGCCCTGACCGATTCTTCACGTCGCTTAAGGACATGATTTTGAGTGGGAGTGAGGTTCATTGGTGGTGGCGTATGCGGTGCATGATGGCTAGGTTAGGCGGTTGGTGCATCCCCAAAGTCATCACTAGCAAGGCTATGCCTGAAATACAGTCCCAGTTAGTCCCATACTACGCTACTGCTTTGGGTCGATCATCTATCAGATGTCTCTTCTTCTCTTATATATCTATATCCCATCTCAAGAGTAACTGCACTTTTTCCAGAGGGAAGATGGGGAAGATGGGGAAGATGGGGAAGATGGGGAAGAAAATGTAATACTGAACAATGATGATTATTGCTAATTTATCATGGAACAAAATTTCCATAGAATCTCCCTTCTTCTAGGAGGGAGATTGTCAAAATAGGTTACTCACTGTGCAAAACTAGCCACTTCTACAGGACGTTCAACCGCTAAGGATTTACGTTGGCGTTTAATCCGCTCAATTTCGTGAAGGGTTTGTGCGGTAAAATAGCTCTCACCACAATCAGGGCAACTGAGGATTGGAATATTTTCGATCACGAGTAGGTCTTCACCCTTGCCGTATGCCCTAGTAATCTGGCGGATGATTACATTGTCACTTCCACAAATATCGCACATCATATAGCATTTTCCCGTTTTTAAGGTACATATACTGTAATGATAACTAGCTTCCCAGTTGGACTCAGCTTGGCAATTAACTCGACTTCCCCACCATCAAGAGTTGTACCTCGAATGCAGTATTTCGATTCGGCGGTCGCCCTATCTTTTTGACGTTCCAGTATCTCGCCTGTCAGAATACCTTGTTCAATATCATAGACCGTGAGGGTATCCTCGCTCATTTCTTCTTCAGCGTGGAGTGTCATCACATATTTTTGTGAGCGAATCTTTTCTCGCATTCGTTGCAAGATTTCATCGAACATAGCATTACTAATTTCATCGACCTGTGTGCAAAATGATTATCCTAGTTTTCATGGATTTGTTCTAATGGAAATCTTTAGCCGATCGCACTCCCAATCGTCAGTTGCTAGATCTGCCTCGATCAGGAGTCGGATAGGCATTGCCCACCCGACATGACATCTTAACAAGGGGCTAAGGTTAACGCTTCACCCGTGAGACTGAACGCCCGCACTTCGGTAATTTTCACCTTAACTAACTGTCCTTTCAATTCATTAATATCCCCTCTGAAGAAGGTCAACCGATTCCCCCGGGTGCGCCCCATCACTTGGCTGGAATCCTTGGGATTTTGGTCTTCGACGAGGACTTCTTCAATCCGCCCCAAATAACGCTGCGATCGCGCGGCAGCTTTTATACTAACTAAATGGTTGAGTCGTTGCAGGCGATCGCTCTTGACCTCCTCACTAATCTGATTCTCCCACAGGGCGGCGGGTGTACCAGGGCGAGGCGAGTAAGCGGCGGTGTTTAATTGGTCAAATTCAATATCCTCGACCAGTTTCAATGTATTCTCAAACTGTGCCTCAGTTTCTCCGGGAAAGCCGACAATTGCATCCGCGCTAATCGACGCATCGGGCATATAATCGCGAATGGTATTAATAATGCGGCGATATTTTTGGTGGGTGTATCCCCGCGCCATGGCTTTGAGGATATCATTATCTCCGGATTGGAAGGGAATGTGGAAATGTTCGCAAACTTTCGGCAATTCCTTACAAGCGCGAATTAATCGTTCGGTGAAATAGCGGGGGTGACTGGTAGCAAACCGAATCCGCTCAACTCCGGGGACATCGTGAACATAATAAAGTAAATCTGTCAAGGTGTGCTGATGCCGTCCCGATTCAGTCACGCCGGGTAAATCCCGTCCATAAGCATCAATATTTTGCCCCAGCAGGGTGATTTCCTTATACCCTTGCTGTCCTAATTCCGCCATTTCCTCCCGAATTGCCTTTGGGGTGCGGGATTGTTCCACACCGCGCACATTGGGGACAACGCAGTAGGTGCAGCGTTCGTTACAGCCGTAAATCACATTCACCCAAGCGGTAACGGTGCTATCGCGGCGGGGTTTGGTAATGTCTTCGACGATATGGATGGGTTCAGTGGCGACAACTTGGTTCCCGTCACCGACTTGTTCGAGTAAGTCTCTGAGGCGATTGGCGTGTTGGGGTCCCATAACTAAATCCAGTTCCGGGACACGCCGCAGCAGCGCTTCTCCTTCCTGTTGGGCAACACAGCCAGCGACAATTAAGGTAAGGTCGGCTTGTTCTTGTTTCCTCTTTGCTTGTCTCCCCAGGTAGGAATAGACCTTTTGTTCGGCATTATCGCGAATCGTGCAGGTGTTGTAGAGGATCAGGCTGGCGTCATTGGGATCTTCTGACCACTCAAATCCCATATCTTCTAAGATACCAGCCATGCGTTCCGAGTCGGCTTTGTTCATCTGGCAGCCGAAGGTGGTGATATGGTAGCGACGGGGAGAGGTGGTCATGTTAGGTTACAGGATTTTTGAGATAGCGTACAGATTCCTATTATAGGTTTTGGCTGATGATGGCATGAGTATCCCATCTACCTTGTGCGATCGCACAAGTTTGTAGTTTGTAGTCGGGGCTTTAGCCCCTTTCCCAAAGCGATCGCACTCACCTATGATGTTGGCTTGGGTAACAGGGGAGCAATCAGTTCAACGAGTTCAGGTATATCATGCTGAATTAGATCCCATAACGTATCAAGATTAACGCGATCGTATTGGTGGGCAAGAATATCGCGCATTCCAGCCATATCCTTCCAGGGAATGTCGGGATGAGTGTTGCGGAAATTGGGGGATAATCGCTTAGTTGCTTCACCGACAACTATCACCTGGTAAAGAATTGCAGATTGTTTTTCTTCGTTGGTGGCTAAATTAGCTTTAGTCACTCCAGTTGCAAATATCAGAATCCGTTGCGCGGCATTATGGATATCTAGTAGTGCAGCCTCATCTCTGTTCATAGATTGTTTGGGCGGTACTTAATATTTCTCGCTGCCGAATCCAATTATCGCTCATCTGAATGGAAGCTTCAGGGATAAGGTCAATAGGGCGATTGAGACGGGATTCTAATTCGTGTTTAATTTTCGCTAGGGTGAGCAATCCTTGCCGTGCATTGGGAGCGAATGTGATCAGCACATCGATATCGCTATCTGCTCGAAAGTCGTCACGCAGGATCGAGCCAAACAATGCCATTTTGGTGATTTCCCACTGTTGGCAGAAGTTGACAATTTCATGGTTAGGTAAGCCCAAGCGGGTTTGGATGGTTGGATTTTGATCGAGCGGTAGGAGCATGAATCAAGTCTATTTTTCCGGAAGTTAGGTTAAGGCTTTCTATAATGGTTGCACAATACAGTATATCTTTAGGACTTACGCAAAGGCTTTATATGTAGGGTGGGGAGAGCGAAGCGTAACGCCAGAGTTTGTAGTAAGCGCTTTAGCGCTTCTGGCACGCTTCGTGCCTACTACGAACCAAGGCTGGAATTCCTACAGTTTTGGCTTAACCACTAGCGCCACTATCAACGCAGGTGTACCGCCAATTAACCCGATAATCAACCAACGGCGAAAATCAAACCCCTTGCGTCGAGCCAGGAGCGCCGCGATAATACCGATGATGCAGTGAAGCGTCAACAGAAGATAAGGATTGGGTTCTAGTGGTAAATTAGACAGCAAGGCAACTCCTTGGAATCGATGCGACGGATATCCAGTTGTGATCAACATTAGCAGATGCTGTTAAGCTGTTCGGCATTTAAACCATAATGTCAAGAATTGCGAGATCCTTGTAGTGCGTTTAGCGAAGCCATGCCGCAGGCTTTGCATCTTGCTCGCTACTCATACCCAATTTAAATGCATTACAGCTTACCCAGGCTTTCACCCGAAAAAACGTTGGTTCTACTATTGGTTCTGATCTCCCCGCTTCGGTTCACTTGGCTTCCCGAAAAAGTTAACCATAATCGATTGTTTATCTTGAACCTCTAGTAAAATTACCGAATAGGCGATTAATTCGTCAATCGCTAAACAAATTACTCCCACTAATACCAAAAACATTCCAGTAATAAATAGAAAAATGGGGACTCGTTCCAGAATAGTGAGCCCCATAAAAAAATGCAGAGCAATAGCAAATGATGTCAGCACAAAAAAAACTACTGCTAATGTATCGCAGATGGTTGAATTCCGAACATACCAGGCTCGACGCAACAGATTATTCAGTTGATGTTCTAAGCTTAAAAAGCGAATATCTTCTCCCGAATCGAATTGTCCTTGATGCATTAACTCTCGCGAAAGGATTCTTCTCTCATTGTTCAATAAGCGGATGCGATTTAATAAGGAAGACTGTCTCGCATTTAATCCCAAAAAAAATAATCCACTGGAGGAAATCATCACAGCAGGCGCAAGGATGGCTTGAATGACTTGAGTGACAGTGAGAGACATTTGATCCATGATTTTCTGGGGTGCTACCTACCTAAATCTTGAGCAGTATAGCGCAGGATTGCCATTGAATGCGATTGTCAGAGGAGATACATCATATCAGGAATAATTTTGTAGCTTATGTTACAGTAAGTTTGGAGTAAGGGCTTTAGCCCTAAATTAGTCGGGGCTTTAGCCTTACATGAGAAATGGTGCGTTAGCGAAGCGTAACGCACCCTACAATTGGACGGCGATTGGGCGACAATTTGCTGGGTGGAAAAGGGTATTTATTCTGCCATCGATTGCAAAGGTAACATAACCGTAAACGTTGTCCCTTTGCCAACTTCACTTTCAACTGTAATCAATCCCCCATGCAAATCCACGCATTTCTTGACAATGGCTAATCCTAATCCTGTTCCCTTAATAGTGCCAACATTACTGGCGCGTTGAAAGGATGAGAAGAGTTTTTTGATATCCTCTGGCGGAATACCAATTCCCTGATCTTGAATATGGAAAATCGCCGATTCTCCTTCGCAGGTTAACTCAACCTTTATCTCACTCCCTTGGGCAGAATACTTAATCGCATTAGATATTAAATTGGTCAAGATATGCTGTAACAGTTTCTCATCCATTTGAGCATCACGACAGTCGCCCTGACTGACAAAGTTAATCAAATGCTGTTGACTGATGCTCATTTGCAGGGTGTCTACAATGTCCTGACAGAAAGCAATTAAATCCATTGAGGCTGGCTTAAACGTAAGTTTCCCCGCCTCAGCTTTCCCAATTGTCAGCACATCATCCAATAGCTGCGTCATCCGGCTAACCGCGATTTGAATCCGCTGATGATGCGCCTTTTTCTTCTCCTCCGTTAACTTTTTGCTATAGCGGTCTAAAAGTTCTGACGATGACAGAATTGCCGTTAGGGGGGTGCGGAATTCATGAGAGACTAAGGAAACAAAACTAGAGCGCAGTTCACTCAGTTCTCGTTCCTTTTCCAAGGCTTTAATGATTTCCGCTTCTGCCTTTTTCAACGGTGTAATATCCCGTCCAACTCCCTGAAACTCGACAATATTACCCTGATTATCAAACATCACTCGCTCAGTCCATTGTTGCCAGTGAATCTCATTGTCTGGCAAAATGACCCGGTGTTCGTAGGTGACGATGGGCTGTTCAACCGAAAGGGTTTTAAATTGCTGATTAACAAATTCTTGGTCAATTTCCGGAATCTGGGGTTTAAATCGATATCCGATTAATTCGGAGCGTTGTTTGTTGAAATAGCGACAATACGCATCATTGACAAATGTGAATGTACCATCGGCTTTAAACCGACAAATTAATTCGGTTTGATCTTCAACAATTGCCCGATAGCGTGCCTCACTTTGACGCAGGGCTTCCATGGCTTGCTTGCGTTCGGTGATATCCTCAACCATGGCTAAGGTATAGAGGACTTCTCCCTTTTTATCTCGTAAAGCAATCAGGGTTAAATTTACCCAGACTAAATCTTTATTCTTTTTGATATAGCGTTTTTCCAGTTGAAAGCTGTCAATCTCTCCCCGAATTAACTGCTGCATATAAGGAATTTCCAGCGCCAACTCGTCGGGGTGGGTAATATCCTTAAAGCTGAGTGCCATGACTTCCGATTGACTGTACCCCAGCATGGTATAAAATGATCGATTCACGCGAATGTAGCGATCATTTAAGTCTGCCAATGTCATGCCAATGGGCGCTTCATCAAATACCCGACGAAACTGTTGTTCACTATTGCGTAACTCGGCTTCGGTTTGTTGATGCTGAAGAATTTCCGCTTGGAGTTGCTCATTTATCTGCTGGAGTTCGTGAGTCCGTTCCTCAACCCGCTGTTCTAAATCCCCCATCGCCGCTTGCAGTTTGGCTTCTGCCTGCTTGCGATCGCTAATATCCCGACCTTCGGCAATTAAGAGTTCGATCTCGCCGTTTTCCTTTCGCAGGGGTTTGAGGGAAAAGTCAATCGTGATCACGGACTGATCGGGGGCTAAAATATTAGCTTCGTAGCGAATTGTTTTCCCTGTCGCGGCTTCAGCAATCGCCGTTTTTAACTGCTGTTGAGTTTCCGGAGAAATTGTCCAACATTTTAATTGCCAGAATGGATACCCAATCAGCTGAGAACTATCCAGTTGGCAAAAGTCTGTAGCTGTCTGGTTATCGGCGACGACGTTACCCTCTAGAGTGAGTAAGCTGGATAATTGGAAGGTTTGATTGAAAACCGCTCGAAATCGCCGTTCACTTTCTCGCAGTTGGGACTCGGTTTGCTGGCGCATCAAGGCGTTCGCAAAGATACCACCAATGATTTGTAATAGGGAGAGGATATCGTCTGACCAAATTTTTTCGGCGTTAACCGCAGAACACCCTAAATATCCGATGAGATGATTACCTTGGGCGATGGGAACAATAGCGATAGATTTAGCCTCAGTTAACTCCAGCGCTTGTCTCAGGGAATTGGCTTGAGCGGGTAAATCGCTGCGGCGGGAGATTTGAATCGTTTCCAAGTTTCTCAGTTTTGCCATTCCCCAGGGGTAAGAGGCGGTAGGAAAATCTTGCCATTGGGGTTGGATGGAATTCACGCCCGGTGCATCCCATTCCTGAATGATACTGGCGGTAGCAGTGTCTTCTGAGAATAATGCCATATAGGTGCGATCGCAGCCGCAAAATTCACCGATTTTTTTCAGGGTGTGCTGAATCGCCTCATCAATGCCATCAGAGGACAACTGGATGAATTGATGGGATAGGCTAGTGATTAACTGCTCAAACTCTATCCGTTCTTGCAGCTTGGCTTCTGTGTGCTTCTGGTCGGTGATATCTTGACCAACACCATACAACCTACCATCATCCCCTGGAATGAGTTTCCACGCCAGCCAGCGATAACTCCCGTCTTGGTGACGAATGCGATGCTCACATTCAACCGCCTCGGTTGAGGTAAAATGGGCGATGGTGCTGTCACGGTCATCGGGATGAATCAGTTCCCAAGAAGCGTGCGATCGCAACTCCTCCTCTGTCCAGCCCAAAACCTTTTCCCAAGCCGGATTCAGCGGCTGCCAATATCCCTGTTTGTGCCATATTCCGAATAAATCATCCGATACTCTCAAAAATAAGTTCTGAGTGAATTCCCGGTTGGCTGGTTGATCCATGGATTCACTGGGCGTTTGAAAACTATTCATATTAATTTGGGTTTTAATCCCTCTGGACGACGGCAAACGATGACGTTAAATGCACCCCTCTTAATTTTTCAG
>NZ_JBKHHI010000090.1:0-18508 GCF_046539235.1 Coleofasciculus sp. | reverse complement strand
ATGAAATAGTACCTGAAATCACCGTATAAATCAAGAGATTCATCGGATTTTTTTTTGATTGGTGAGAAAGCTGATAACTCGCTGGGTTATGACGGCGGTTTATTAAAAGGGTTGTTGATTAATTCAAGCGAACTCTGAATGACATAAACAAATGACATCTAAAATCCGGTTCCCCCCTACAAGAGCTATGCATTACTCACATCTTTCTTAACATTAACTCCAGCGATCGCTCTCGCCTTCTCCCACCCCTATTCCTACATAGCTAATTCTCAATAAAACTTGATTTTTATCAAGAATGCTTTTTGGTGATTTGTCAAGTCTAGTGGAATGAATCAATCTTGAAACCCTTGTGAAACAATGGTTTCAGGTAGTTCAAGAAAGATGCGAGTAAGGGATAGCTTTTTAAGGGGGATGCGAGGGGGATCGACAATGTATCGCATAGCAGAGCAAACTGCTGTATTTCTGCCGCGCTGCACTAGGTTTCCCTAGTCTTCTCAAAATCTTCACAGAATTCTATAGAAGTTTTACACGGGCTTCACCCATTGGCATAGTCGAGCTTTTTATAATACAAGATATCTGAGAGTCGGCTGGGTTTGATCAGCAAGGAGCAAAATGCAACCCAGCAAATCACTAAAATTTCGCTAACTCTTTGAAAGGCTTATTTTGTCTTATCACCGCCTAAATTTCAGTAGGTTAATGGCGAATATATTGCCATGATAAGCGCAATTGTATCACCCTTAAACCTGGCTTTGTAACCACTCAATAACTACGGAAATAAATCATGAAAGGCAATCTGAATAAACTCCTGTTTGGCGCATCAATTATTGCTAGTGTCAGCGCGATCGCCACTGCCCCCGCTTCGGCAACAACGTTTACTCTCTCTGGTGCAGACATTATTAAATATGAAGCGATCGATACGAATAATGATGGCATATTGGATACAACAGTAGCCAATCCCAACGCCGATATCAATGCTCTCCTACAAGGAAATTGCAGTGCTTCCGCCTATAGTCCTGATTACGAATGTAACCCTGGTGAACCCGGTGGAAACCTAGAATTATTCGCCAGCAGCGAACAGCTAAATCTAGATCAATTTTTAGCGCATCAGGACGTTACCAGTTTAGAAGCGACGTTTGATGATGGTAGAAGCATGACGCTGAGTAGTCTCACTGCAGTGGACTGGTTTGGAGAGGACTTGAATACTAACTATGGGGAAAATACATTAGCCAATAGATGGTTTAGTGATGTCCTGGATGCCTATAATATTAACGATAGTTTACTCGGCTTTTTGGGTTACAGCCAAGAGAGTTTATACAACACATTCCTGACTAGAGGTGGATTCCAACGGTTCAGTGACGCGAATATCAGCTACGTCAATAATAATAACGGCACAGTGGATATTGGTTTAGCGGGTCACTATGACGCGACACACATGTTACTCGGCGTCCTCACCTCTGAACAGCAAGGACAACTCAACCTAGCCCAAATTGGAGGGATACTACCACCAGAATTGCAAGCTAGTGAGGTGGTTAAAGTGACCCATAACGGTAGAACAAGTTATGCTTATACTTTCAGTGCGGCTAGATCGACCCTTTCTTCCAACGATGGCACGCGATCGCATACTGGAGTCTACGATCCACAATTTACGCTTGATCCTGTTGATGTACCAGAACCGTCGATTCTACTCGGCTTAATTGGGGTAGGTGGTTTAGTCGTCGCCAAACGCCAGAGCCAAAAATCTTAGGTCAAATGTCGCTGAAATAGGCGTTTGTGACAACTAGAGCAATTCTCAGGGAGCCAACAGGCTCCCTTTGTAGTTTCAAGATCTGATTTTTGTCAGTGAGCATACATACTTCGCTGGAAATATGCCATTTATTTACAAAATGCCACTAAAGTTATACAAATTGCTAGATTAATTTATATATATTTAGTTGTTGAGTGGTTTATAGCACATATAAGAAGAAATGACTACAACTTCATCGAAACTTTATCGCTTTTTCGCGAAACTTCATGTAAGCTTTATAAAGAGATGAGGAAATGTGTGTGCAGGCGACGCCAGCTCAAGGGCTGAAGACATTGCCTGTTAAGGGATGACCAGAGGTTATTAGAGCCAAAAGTGGGTTAGCCAAAGCCTAACCCTGTGTATGTGCTGTTAAGAAGGCTCAACCTATAAAGTCACGGAGATACTACAATGAAAACCAATATCCAGAAACTGCTCGTCGGGGCATCAGTTGCCTTATGTGTCAGTGCGATCGGCACCAATCCTGCATCGGCGGCATCTCTGACTAACCCTCAAGTGACTGGTGAAAAGGGAGTGGACTATTTAATCTACGAACACATCCCCAATCCAGATCCTGAAGCGACGACAGATTTTACAAGGCTCAACAACGATGCAGATTTGGAAACAGTCTTGCAGGGAAGTTGTTCGGTTGGAGGAGCGTTCGTTCCCAGTAACAGTTGTGAAAAGGGTGAACCAGGGGGCAATGTTGAGCTATTCGCTAATAGTGAACGATTATCCCTTGATGAATTCTTGGATTACACCACGGTTACGAGTTTAACGGGAGATCTGGGGGACAACAGCATTACCCTGAGCAGTTTGACGGCAACAGATTGGTTTGGGGAAACCTTGGATACTAGCTATAACTATAATGTCGATAATTTGAATTTGGCGAACGAGTGGTTTGAGGCGGCTTTAACCTCCTATGGTATCACCGATGATTTGCTAAGGACAGCGAACATGTTCATACCTGAAATTCCCAATAGCAAAGCGAGTCTTTTCAACGTATTCCGGGACAATGGCGGATTTCAACGATTCAGCGATCCGAATATTGCCTATGTTGACATGGATGATATAACGGGAGATCTAGAGGTTGGGCTAGCAGGTCACTATAATGCTATAGATCTGATCTTTGATGATCTAACTCCTCCCCAAAAAGCTGCCTTGTCAGGGTTCTTGGGTGACAAACCTGTGCAAGCGGCTGAACTCGTCAAGATTGACTATGAGGGAGAAACTACCTACCATTACAGCTTCAGCGCCGCAGAATCTGGGTTGCTTGAGCAGGGGGATATGATGTCTCATACAGGTATCTACGATCCTGAGCTAACCAGTAATGTGGAAGTACAAGAGGCACCTGAACCCTCCTTTATGCTAGGAAGCCTATTGGCGGCGGGTGGACTGTTTGCCGCCAAGCGCAAGCAGAAAAAATAGTCAGCCGCAAAATAGAACATTTGTATTATAGGAAAAGGAGCTAACTCGCTCCTTTTTTTTGTGCGATCGCCTCCCCACGACTTGACGATCCAAAAACTTCATCAAAACTTTATATAAACTTCACGGTTACTTTACCTGATCAGGGTTATACCTCTCATAGATTAAGAGAGAACTCGTATATCTACAACAGAGAACAATCAATATGAAAGGATTATCCGTGGCGCTGATCGGAGCCGGATTTATGGCTCTCGGAGCAGTTAGTGCAGCTCCCGCTGAGGCAGCTCAAGTGACCCTAGAGACGTGTAAAGACCTTAACCTTAACTGTACACAACTGGATTATAGTGGCACGGTCACCATAGAATCAGATCTGATTGAACGGCTGGAGAGTCAACTAGCCGGTCTTCCGGGTATTGTGTTTGATGGGAATCGAGCTACAGCCACTGTAGAGCAGAGTATCATCGTCGATAATCTCAGTGGTCGGTTACATGACTCAGGTGATACTGAATTAACCATTCCCCTCAGCTACGCCCAAGACTATTCGGATACCATTTTTTCTGGTTTGTTTTCCGGATTTTCCCAATTTATTTCTCTCAATTCTATTAACATTGACGGACAAGTTTTGGATGTTCAGGAAAACCCACTGTCAATTTTTCGTATCTTTGACGAGGATGATGAAGTTATTATCAATGGTTATGCCTTTGATCCTATTAAACCCTGTCTGGATGGTACATGTCTGATCACGGGTGAAGGTTCCATTACTACGGATGTTAACCCAGCTTTTTTATATCCTAGTTTACCTGTACAAGGATCAGCATCGGTTATTACTGGTGTGAATTTTAATCTGACCCAAACGGCAAAACCTCTTTCTTCAACAGACACTCCATCGGCTCCAGAACCCTCATTTTTATTAGCCAGTTTATTTGCTGGGGGCGGTTTATTGAACGCCAAACGCAAGCAGAAAAAATAGTAGTAAATCTTTCAGCATAGAAATACTTTTGCATTGATGGGAGCTAGCTGGCTCTTTTTTTTTACTCATATTAACACCGACTCAACCCGCCAGAATATTCATCAACACTTTACATAAATTCATAGTTACTTTACCTAAATAAATTGTTACATCTCATAGATTAAGAAGGAACAGGTAGATGTAATCAGGAGATAAATCGACATGAATAAGTTATCCATGGCAATTGCTGGAGCTGGAGTTATGGCTATCGGCTTAGTCGGTATGGCTCCGGCTGAAGCGGCTGATATGACCAGACTCGATTATTCGGGATCTGCTACTGTGTCTTCACCATTGTTATTCTTAGATGGAGGAACTACCGTAGACTTGCCAGTGGATGCGAGTACCGTTGTCGATAATTTCAGTGGTAGGCTAGCTGACACAGGTGATACTGAATTAACGATTCCTTTCCTCAGTTATTTAGAAGAGTATTTGCCTGAATTTTTCAGTGATCGAGTTTCTCTTAGTGCTTTTGAAGGGAGCGGTTCTATTTTTAGCGATGCAGCTAAAACCAATGAACTTTCTGAATTCGAGTGGTCTTACAACTCTGTTGAGGATATTGTTACTGTAGATGGTTACGATTTCAACAATATTGAAACCTGTTTAGTTGGTACATGTTATCTAACGGGTAACGGTGAAGTGTCCGCTACTTTGGCAACACTATTCAATCCCACTGTTAATGCTGAACTGAGGTTTGATCTGAGCCAAACAGCTACACCTGTGTCCTATAACATACCAGTAGAACCGGGTGTTCAAGTTACAATCCCGCCAACACTGGACATGGCATCTGTACCAGAACCTGTATCCTCGTTAGCCGTCAATTCTGAAACCGAATCTGTACCGGAACCTGCCACATTGTTCGGGTTATTTGGCTGGGCTGGTTTCTTCGCCGCCAAACGCAAACGAGCGAAAGTGAGTTAGATTACGCGATATTGCTGTTCTGGGAGTCGCTTGACTCCCTTTGACTTGTGAGGGTTTGATTGTCACAAGTGAATGGTCAAAAAATTAACTGGACATCATTGCTGGCATCAAGATTGAGTCAATTACATGAATAACACCGTTATCCGCCAGGATATCAGGCTTGACAATAATCGCTTGATTCACTTTATAACCACTGGACGTATCGATCGCTAATACTGAGCCTTCCAGGGTTGGCACTTCTTTTAACTCTACCAGGTTATCGCTTCTGACATCTCCGGAGACAACATGATAGGTAAGAATTTTCTGGAGTTTGGGGATATCCTGCAAGAGTGTATCTAAGGTTCCCTCTGGCAGTTTCGCAAATGCCTCATCGACAGGGGCAAAAACAGTGTAGGGACCAGGACTTTTGAGAGTATCGACTAAATTGGCAGCCTCAACCGCCTTGACTAGGGTGTTGAATGAACCAGCGTTGATGGCAGTCTCGACGAGATTGGGCATGAGTTTTATTGTGTTTTTATTGAATCTCCTGTTTAGGAATACAATAGTTTGGTTCAAACTAACATCTTTCAAAGGTTAGAATTATTTCTCAAACCGTTCCATCAAACAATCGGCAATGCGCCGCGCTGCACCCGATTGACCCATACGACGGCGTCCATTTTCAGCAATCAGTTGCAAGCGATCCGGATCTCGTAACAACTGCTGGAGGACTTGGGCGACTTGATCGGGATGTTCGACTAAAATTAAGGATGGTCCTAATAGTCGCGTTTGCGCTTCGGCAAAAGTAGGGGTGTATTGAGGACCCATTCCCGGAATCGCGATCGCAGGTTTTCCTAATCCGACAAATTGTTCGGTTGCGGTTCCCGCCATGGCAATGCAGCAGTCGGCTTTGAGCAGACAAAGGTTATAGTCGTCTTGGGTTAATATCAAAGTGCCATTCTTTTGGGTAAACGCGATCGCACTCGGGTCAGTTAACGTCAGATTCACGTCGATGGCTTCCAGAGGCTGCTGACGCCATCCATACCCTATCAACGTTTCCTGTAAGGGTTCAAGACTTAAAGCGGATGCGATCGCGCCGAGAAACACCACTGATCGTTGCTTATAAGCATCCAGTAGCCCATTTGCGGCTAGGGCGATTTTCTGCCAATTCTGGTAGGCTTCTGGCATTCTCGAACCAGGTAATAATGCAACAATCAAAGGACGCTGCATTTCTTTTTGTTCAGCATCGGGTTCATAGAATATCGGTTCTGGCTGTTCCGGTTCAATCCCATCCATCATCGGGTTCCCCAAATCCAATGCCGGAATTGACCATTTTTGCAAAATTTCTGTTGTCAGTTTATCTCTAGGAAACACCGCCTTGCATCGCTTGCGACTCATCAACCAACGTTCCCACGGCAAATACACCGAACCAGACCATCCTTCGCGACGCTGACGATTCGGTAACCATCCCGCTTCATCCCGCAGATAATACTCCGATTTAGCCGTTCCCACAAAGGCGTAGGGGGCGCCACTCAACCACGCAAACAACAGCGGGACAATATCTCCCACCGCTAAAATAACCCCACCGCGTTTCGCCCAACGGCGAACCGCTTTCAATTGCGCCCATGTCAATTTCAACAAACCACTCTGCACATCCCGCAGCAGATGACGCCCTTCCATATAGATAAAACCACCAGAGGGCATGGTTTGCACAGGTCCGACAATCGGAACATCCAATTGCCGATAGGCTGCACCTTCACCCACTAACGGTAATGCGGCTAATTCGGGCGCATCTGGGCTAGCGTTGAGTTCCTGTAAAATTCGGACAGCAATAACATCTTCTCCGTGACCGTTGCTGATGCACAGCAGTTGCATAGTTGATATTGGGTGCTAAATGCTAACTATAAATCTACCTTAAAAAACAGGGAACAGGGAATAGTTTTTAATGATTGAGCATTTTGATCGGGAAAATAATTCTTCTTGTTTCATGAAAAACCTAACCAAGCCGGAAAACCCCCGGAAAGTCATTATCTTCGATACCACGATGGGAGATGGAGAACTCACACCTGGAGTAAAAATGAACGTTCAGCAGAAAATTAGGCTAGCTAAATTGCTTGAAACTATAGGTTTAGATGTAATTGAAGTCGGGTATCCGGGACAGGATAACAAGGATTTCGATGAAATAGTTACTATTGCTAAACAGATAAAAAAATCAATAATTTGTGGATTAGCCAGTTTTAAACGAGAGGAAATCTCTATCTGTAGGGTGCGTTACGCTACGCTAACGCACCATTGCCAAGCTGATTTGCGATCAGCAGTTCGTCATATTTATGGAAATCGTCAAACCCTCAGGGATTTCCCAGCCGAGTTTGAGCAGATTTCACCCCAAGTGGTTCTGGATGCGATCGCCTATACTGAACAGGATGCCAGAACATTTGCGATCGCACTGGCGATTATCGATGACCGAGCCACTGGTCAGGTTTACAATATAGCAGAGGCAGAATTTCCGACGGAAACAGAACGGATTCGACGTATTGGACAAGTGGCTGGATGGAAGGGTGAAGTCGTAATTGCGTCGCCATCCCTGATGCCAGATAGTTGGAGTTTGCCCTACAATTTAGAACAGTATTGGGTGGTCGATTCTACCCGCATCCGCCAGGAATTGGGTTATGTTGAACCCGTCCTCTTAGCAGAAGCACTCTCAGCGTACCATTGAGTGGGAACGAATTCACTCGTCTGAAACCGTTTCCAAGGGCAGCAGCACCAGAATTGCTGGACTATGATACTGAGGATGCAATCCTAGCTCAATTGGCAGCGATTAGGAGTTTGTCGGATAAGTACAACGGCGATTGCGTTAAAACAGGAGTAAACCCCTGCCCTAGTGACAATGAACCAGCCCAACAATCTCGGTCTGGAGAGTTCCAATCATTTTTTGATAGTGAATCATTCGCCTAAATTATCTCCGGAGTCGGACAAACTAAGCAAAGAGACATCAGGTTCAGGTGTTCCACCCGAACCATCCAAATCATCAATGACATCGGCTTTAGGTATCCCATCCGAAAAGTCAAAATTATCAATGACTGAAAAATGTGGGTTAAATAATCAGTTATCAATTGTTGATCCGCGTCGTCGGAATGGTTTAATTATCTATAAACGTTATCACGCCGAGTTTGCTGGACCTGGTGCCGCCGTCGGTGGAATATTTGATCATGATTGTCGGCAAGTGATACCTGTGGGGGATATGAAGTTGCTCACTCCCGAATCAGCCGATGAGCGAAAACGTGCTTGTTTAATTCGCCGCCAGTGGGCGCAACTGACGATACAAATAACCAATCATCCCACATCAGCCAAACGTGCCCAGAAGATTCTGAGTCAGTTTGAGGGCTTTTTTGATGCCGAAACAATTGCCAAAATACCCGACGAAGCCTTTGCCCTATTGGTGGGTGTATTTCCTTATACAATTCAGATGATTCGAGATTCGCCAAGGAACTAAGTAGGGTCTGCTGAATAAGTGTTGTGGTGGGGAGAGGGAATAGGGAACACCTCGACCCTTCGACAAGCTCAGGGCATCGCTTACCTCGACCCTTCGACAAGCTCAGGGCATCGCTTACTTCGACTTCGCTCAGTAACACGCTCGGTAACACGCTCGGTGTGTCTTATGCAATGGTTTCAACCCTCTGTCGAGGGAAAATTCGGCGCTGACGGCGCAAGTCCCTTAATAATGCTCCAGAGGAGGATATTGCGTTTTGTGAATATTGGACTCCCTGACCAATGACCAATGACCAATGACCAATGACCATGGAACGAATTGTCAAAACTGGATCAGGTTGGCGTCTAGGTTGGAATCCTCAGGCAACTCATTATCAGGGGTTAGTGGGTACCGAGGAGTGGGCAATTGAGCTGACTCAGGCGGAGTTAGACGATTTTTGTCGATTGTTAGCACAGCTTGCTCAAGCCATTGAAAACATCGCTGATGAGTTGGTCGATGAGGAGAAAATCACCTGTGAAGCCGAAAGTGACTTGCTCTGGATGGAAGTGGAAGGTTATCCGTCTGCCTATACACTACGCTTTATTTTGAACCAGGAACGTCGGTGTGAGGGGAGTTGGCAAGCCGCAGCCGTTCCCGGTTTGCTGCAAGCTGCTCAGTCTATACAAGTCTTTTGAGAAGGTTCCAGAGGGGGCTATGAATGGAAGAGATACCTGAGGTGTGTGTAGGGGCGACCCGCTTGCATCAATGATCAACTCGAATCCACTCCATGGGATTGGATCGCCCTTTCCTCTGAGAGCCTGTTGGGTTGAGCGAAGCCGAAACCCAATCTACAGGATTTTGTGTTCTGACACCCTTGTGTGAGAACGTGTTTCTGGAAAGTTGTTAAAATGATGAATCTTATGATAATCTAGGAAAGGTTTCACGGGGCGTAGCGCAGCTTGGTAGCGCACCACTTTGGGGTAGTGGGGGTCGTGGGTTCAAATCCCGCCGCTCCGATCGCAAGACCAAGATTGACCCTAGAGATTTTGATGTCTCTAGGGCTAATTCTTAGGTTAGGGATTCATGATTCAATCCGAAAAACCTTACAAAGCCTTCACAAAAAAAATCCCCAGTTCTGTTGTGGAATGGCGATAATAGAAACGCGGCGGTAATAGTGCTCTCCGCAGTGTACATTAATCCGATTCAAGAGAGGCGTGAGCAATGGCAACGTTAACCATGTCCCAGCGTGATTTGTCGGCTTTCACGGAACAGGATGTTACTGAATTAGCTGGACGTTTAGAACGAGACGATTACGACAATGCGTTTGCGGGACTAGATGACTGGCATTTGCTGCGGGCGCTAGCCTTCCAACGTCCAGAGTTAGCAGAACCCTACCTCTACTTGCTAGACCTAGAAGCCTATGATGAAGCGTGAATGAGTCGAGGCGAGTATTGATAGGTATAGGCGGTGGTATCGCCGCCTATAAAGTTTGCCAGGTCATTTCTACTCTGTTTCAGGCTCAGGTGCAAGTTCGGGTTATTCTCACCCAAGCGGCTGAAGAGTTTATCACACCCCTGACAATCTCCACCCTATCGCGCCATCAGGCTTATACCGATCGCCTATTTTGGCAACCGATTCACGATCGCCCCGTTCATATCGAGTTGGGCGAATGGGCTGATTTATTCGTGATTGCCCCGCTTACCGCCAACACATTGGGCAAATTAGCTCACGGTTTAGCGGATAATTTATTAACCAATACTGTTCTCGCCTCCCATTGTCCAATACTCCTTGCCCCAGCGATGAACACGGATATGTGGGAACAGCAGGCAGTACAACGAAATTGGCAAAACCTATTGAGCGATTCCAGGTATCATACCGTGGGACCTAGTGCCGGACGATTGGCGTGCGATCGCGTGGGTGCAGGGCGCTTGGCAGAACCCTCCGAGATTCTTACTGCTATTTATTCAGTGTTATACACAGGTGGTAAGCGGGATTTAGTCGGCAAACAGGTATTAATTAGTACCGGTGGCACCAGAGAACATTTAGACCCTGTACGCTTTATTGGCAACCCTTCTACAGGTAAAATGGGACTGGCATTGGCACAAGCCGCCAAGCATCGCGGCGCACGAGTAGTATTAGTCCATGCACCCCTAACTGAACCCATTCCCCCCGATATTCAGGCAATTTCAGTCGTCAGCGCTGCTGAAATGCGTCAGGTCATGTTATCTTATTTCCCCGAAGCCGATCTGGTAATCATGGCAGCCGCCGTCGCCGATGTCAAACCTGCTGATTATACTTCAGAGAAATTACCCAAAGCCCAGCTTCCCACTGCCTTAGCTTTAGAACCTGTACCCGATATTTTGGCCGAGTTAGGACAGCGCAAACAAGCCCATCAACAGTTAATCGGGTTTGCAGCACAAACTGGCAATATTGTCAAGCCTGCGTTAGAAAAATTAAACGCCAAGAATTTAGACGCGATCGCCGCCAATCCCATTGACCAGCCGAATGTTGGATTTGCCAGCGACACCAATCAAGCCATTTTCATCGATAAACAGGGACGCCAGGAGTCGGTTCAACCGTGCAGCAAACTTGAACTCGCCCACGCCTTGCTTAATTTTATTAGCTCGTGTTTGTAGTTGGCACTTTAGTGCCTCAAAATGCTTAATTTCCCAGCACTAAAGTGCTGACTACGAACAGCCTTATTCATGAATATCTCGTCCTTCAGCAATAAGTAAAATAACCCTTCCCTCCTCATCTTTTAACGGTTTAAGGGAAAAATCTATAGGAATCATCACACGTTCCGGTTTCCGAAACTGAACGTCCTGTCGCACCAAATCACCATTAGCCGCCTTTTTAATCGCCGTTTTCAACCACTCCTGTATAGATGGGCAGTGATTCCAACACTCCAGTTTCCATACAGGTAAACCTAACAAATCATCTAATTTATAGCCACTCGCATTTAATGCCGTTTCATTGATATCCACGATAATTCCTTCTGGAGTCAGCAACATCATGGATTGAAAGGTTTGATTGAAAATTCCCCGGAAACGTCGTTCACTGTCCTGGAGTTTTTGGATAATTTGCCCCCGTTCAATCGCATAGCGAATCGTTTTCACTAATAGGGGAATCGTAATATCATCCTTAAGTAAATAATCTTGCGCCCCATGGGCCATTGCCCCCAATGCTAATTCTTCATCGTTAGCGCCCGTTAACACAACAATGGGCAGATAGGGAATCGCCTCTCGGAATTCAGTAACGGTTTCTAAGCCATCAGCATCAGGAAGATTTAGGTCTAACAAAACCACATCAATGGAGAGATTCGCACAACTTTCAATCGCATCAGCGAGTCGTTCAACATGATGGAGTTGCCATTCTTTTGGGTCTAAACGTGAAAATCGATGACGCTGCAAGCGAGCATCACTAGGGCTATCCTCCACTAATAGAACATGAATTAGGTGTTTGTCCATAGGACTGGTATCACTCCGAGGGCAATTGAACCGCCGCTAACCAAAATTCTTCCAATAGTTGAACCATTCGCATAAACTGTTGAATATCGATAGGTTTGGTAATATAGCAGTTGGCATAACGTTCATAAGACTTGAGTATATCCTCTTCATCTTCTGAAGTTGTGAGAACGATCACTGGAATCCGTTTGAGCGTGGGGTGTGATTTGACCGAGGTTAATACTTCTTGACCATCCATTCCCGGTAAATTCAGATCCAACACAATCAAATCCGGACGGGGTGTGTTCGTATAATCCCCATGCTGGAGTAAGTAGTCTAGGGCTGTTTCCCCATCTTCCACCCAATGCAAGTTGTTGGCAATTTTAGCTTGCTTAAAGCTGATCTGGATCAAATTCGCGTCACTGGGGGAATCTTCAATCAGTAAAATTTCAATGGGTCTAAATCTATAATGGCTGCTCATAGCGAGGATATCAAACAGGGAAGGGTGAAGAAAAATGTGCTACCAACTCCAGGTTGAGATTCCACCCAAATCCGTCCACCGTGGCGTTCGACAATTTTCTTACAAACGGCTAAACCGATACCCGTACCCGAAAACTCGCGCCGGGTATGGAGACGTTTGAAGATGACAAAGATACGGTCGAGGTATTTGGGTTTAATCCCAATTCCATTATCCTTTACCTGAAACAGCCATGCGTTCTCTCTTAATTGTGCCTCAATCTGGATGTGAGGTGGGCGATCGCGGCAAAATTTGATCGCGTTTCCGATCAGATTTTGAAACAGTTGCACCAGTTGAGTCGGATCAGCCTCAACCGTGGGGAGGGAATCGTAGGTAATCGTGGCTTGGCTTTCTGCGATCGCGATCTGTAAATTCTCAGTCACCTGACGTATGATGGCATTACAATCGGTCGGTTTCCCCTCTGGTGGACGAGTCCCCAGACGAGAATACATCAGCAAGGCTTGAATTAACTGGCGCATTCTGGTTGCACCATCAATGATAAACGCCATATAGTCTTGGGCGGATTCATCAAGTTGATCGAGGTAGTCTTGTTGTAAAAGTTGGGTATAACTTGCCACAGCGCGTAAGGGTTCTTGTAAATCGTGGGAAGCAATATAGGCAAATTGTTCTAATTCTTGATTAGAACTTTGCAATTCCTGGGTCAGTTCTTTAAGTTTTGTTTCCGCCTCGCGACGTTCAGCAATTTCCGCTTGTAAGACGTTATTCATGGCGCTTAAGGCTTGGGTGCGTTCTTCGACTCGCCGTTCTAATTCTGCTCGTGCATTTTGTAAGATATGTTCTGCTTGTTTTTGCAGGGTGATATCTTGAGACATTACCATCCCAGCAAAAATTTCACCCCGCTCATTTTTCACCGGAAGCGTATACACTTGATGGGTGCGATCGGCAAATTTCATTTCCGATACCTTGGTTTCTCCGGCTAAGGCTGACTGATACAGGGGTTCGATTATTTGACAAACATCGGGTGATAAGACCTCTGTAATAGTTTTTCCTTTTAACTGTTCAGGATCAAAGCCGCCAGCCCTTACCCCCTCCCCTTCTGCTAACAAGAAGCGTAACTCTCGATCAAATAATAAAACACTGCCATTAGGAAAGTTTTGCGTCAGGGTTCGATAAAGTCCCTCACTTTTACGTAAAGCTGCTTCTGTGCGTTTGCGTTCGGCAATTTCCGCCTGTAAGGAATGATTAAGTTCCGCTTGTTTTTGCCACAGACGAGCATTTTTAATCGAAATCGCGGCTTGGGTTGATATTAGATTTAATAGTTCAACTCGTTCTGGTGTAAATGCCGCGATCGCTAAATTATTTTCTAGATAAAACAGTCCAATCAATTGTCCTTGATTTAGCAGGGGCGCACAGACGATAGATTTGGGTTGATTTTGCTGAATATAGGCATCGGTAATAAATCTATCCTCAGACGTGGCATCGTTTAAGACTAAAATTTCTTGCGTCCGGCTGACATAATGAATAATCGCGATGGGAATATCTTGGCTGGTTTCTAAGGGAATCGATTGCAAGACAGCAATACTATCTAAATCCCCCCGACACGTTGCTTCAATTCGTAACTCTCCTTGCCAATCCAATAGTAAAACGCCTTGTGTCGCCCCAGCATTTTCGATTAAAATCTTCATTAAGCTAATCAGCAACTTATCGAGGGCAATTTCACTGGAAAGCACTTGGAATGTTTTAATAATAGTGGTCAAGTCTAGCACAGCGGCAAGATAACTCCCCGAAACTGAGTCCGTATGTGAATTAGTAAGTGTATCTTTGATCTTAACCGAGGTTAAGGCGTCGGTAAATAAGCCAGGATAAGTCTTCTCTAAATCTTCAACCTTTTGCTTGGCACCCCAATGTTGATAGCCATAGCCTGCTTTTTGCATGTAGAGTTGAGCAAACTTTACCTTACCTTTACTCAACCAAAACTTGGCGGCTAGTTCATTTGCTAAAGCCTCATGGTGAATAAATCCATTGGTTTTGGCTAAATCAATGGCTTGATCATAGAAATCCATTGCTTTTTCCGTTTGACCAGAAATCCGTGCCATTTCTGCATTAATTAATACATATTTATGCCGAAAGTTTTCTGGACAATTGTCTGCCCAACCTTTCATCTGAGCTTGATTAACAATCAATGTTTGCCAATAATCAGCTTGCTGACTATCTGAAGCATTAGGATAGAGTGCGATTAGAATCAAGGACATATAAAAATTATGTTCAGCTTGGGTTAATAAACCATGAATAAAGGGCAGGTATTTTTCGGCTGGTTTAATACAATTAAGTGCTGCTTCGGGTTGGTTGTAGAGATAAAGAACCCAGGCTTTAATACTGTAAAATGTACAAAGACCACCAAATGTTTGATGAGTATGGCAGGTGGCTAAATAATTAGCTTCACTCATCTCATCAGTATCAAAGACATCTTTAGCTTCCGTTCGTCCACATAAATTCCAAATAGGCAGTTTACAGGCTAAAATCATGTCTGTTACCCATTGGTTTTGAGTTTTGCGGCTAAAGTGCAAAAATGTATCAGCTTGGGTAAGGACATCGGTTAAGCTTGAGCCTTGATTGAAGGCATTATAAAATTGATTGTTTAAAATATAGCCAACATATTGAAAATCCCCAGCTTCCATTCCCGCCTGATAAGCTTCATGATTAATCGACTCGGCATATTGAATCGGCTTGACCCAAGAATTCAAAAATGTCGCCAAGAAATGATGGGTTCGACTGATATAAATCGGATGATTAAAAGTTTCACTCAGTTGACAAGCCAGTAAACCAAAGGCATACCCAGACTGATAATCTCCCCAAAGCGAACCCAGGAGTAATCCATAATTAGAATAGCCTTTAGCTGATTCAGGAGCATTGCCATATTGTAGGGATAAATTAACGAGTTTTACCGTAACCCATGCATAACTATCTTGATCAAAGAAATACGTGGGCGGATCGAGACTTAATAGTAAATTAACTGCCGCTTTTGTCACCCTGTCGGTCATGTATGGTAAATCAATTAAACTGGCAATGTGCCGAGTTCCTAAATTTCGTTTTAAGTCAGATAATTCACGATTTAAGCTGCTTTTTACATTAGTGTCTGGAAAATCGATACCGATTTTTTTGAGGGCTTGGCGTCCGACTTGAATGGCTTCTTCATAGTTAGCTAGCATAGTATGCTGAACAATGAGCAGGTTATACAGTTCAGCCTGTTCCACAACGGATTTAGCTTGAATTAAACTCTGATAAATTAAATGCTGTGACGATTCAAAGTTGCCATTCAGATATTCAACTTCAGCGAGTTCTTTATAAAGTTTTAAGGTTAATAAATACTGGTCAGTCCAGCTTTTTTTACTTAAGGTTAATAGTCCGTAGGTTAGGTAATCTCTAGCGGCGGTATAAGCCGTTGCTGACTTCGCTTTTTTGGCAGCCGCTAAGTTTAACCTAGTTAATTCAAGTCGTTCGTGAGTAGTGGTAATAGCGTAACCTTTCCAATTGAGATGATCAACAATATCAAAAATTCGCTCATATTTTTGATAGGGGGATAGCTGGGCAAGCAACAGCCTACCAATGCGCCAGTGAACGGTTTCTTTTGTTGCTTTGTCCATTAATGCATCGACCGCTTGTTGGACGCGATCGTGGGAAAATTTATAATATTGAATTAAATGAAAATATTTTTGGAAATTTTTTGCCTGGGGTTCAATTAATCCTAACTGAATTGCTGGAGATAAATCATCCCAGGTTTCATTCGGGATTTTATCATAAATTTTGGCAAGTAAATCGAGTTGAAAATGATTTCCGATGCAAGCGGCTAAACTTAAAACATGTTGAGTGCTTTCCGGAAGTTTTTTGAACTTGCCAATCATCAACTCCACCACGTTATCTGTAATCGCAGTTTCTTCAATCCGGTCGATATCCCAAGTCCACTGACCTGAACCTTCGTTGGTAGAAGAACTAAAGAAAATTAGATTTTCCTGGGCGAGGGTTTTGATAAATTCTTTGATGAAAAAAGGATTTCCTGCGGTTTTACGCACTATGAGTTCGGCTAAATCAGTAACAGCTTTAGCATCTCTGTGTAAGGTTTCGGAAATTAACTCAATAACCTGTTCCCGGTTGAGGGGGTTTAAGATAATTTGGTTAAGAATAACGCCAAGACTACAAATTTTATCGAAGCTAACCATTAAAGAATGATTCGGCTCAACTGCATTGTCTCGATAGGCACCAATGAGGAATAGATAGTGGATTGGGTCATCTGTCAAAATGAATTCCAGCAACTTTAGGGTAGCCGCATCAGCCCATTGTAAGTCATCTAAAAAAATGACTAAAGGATGTTCAGGTTGACAGAAAACCCGCAGAAAGGCTTGAAATACTAAATGGAAGCGATTTTGGGATTCCGCTAATCCCAATTTAGGCACTTCTGGCTGAGTACCAATAATCAGTTCAACTTCTGGAATGACCTGGATAATAATCTGTCCATTGCGACCCAAGGCTTTCAGTAATCTTTTTTCCCATTGTCTAAGTTTTGCTTCACTTTCAGTTAAAATTGTTCGGATTAATTGAGAGAAGGCATGAACCAAAGCTGAATAAGGAATATTGCGTTGAAATTGATCAAATTTTCCAGTAATAAAATAACTGTTTTTCTGGATAATAGATGGACGAATTTGCTGGATTAGGGCGGATTTGCCAACCCCAGCATCACCCGTAACCAGAATTATTTCACTCAACCCTTTTTGGGTATTCTTTGCCCCCTGCCCCTTTGGGTAACAGACGAGGCGAAAAAAAGCGGCGAGGAGTGCTTTAATTTCGCGTTCTCGACCATAAATTCTTGAGGGAATTTGCAATATTTTTCCCCGATCCTGACATCCCAGAGGGAATTCTTGAATTTTGTCAGTTGTTTTTAATTGGTCTAAACAATACTCTAAATCTGTCTTGAGTCCTACAGCACTTTGGTATCGCTTTTGCGGTGTTTTTTCCAATAGTTTCATGACAATATTAGAAATGGCTTGAGGACAAACTTGGTTTAGCGTTAATTCCTCCTCGTCTCCAGCTTCTCCAGCGCCCTGATCCTTTTCCTCGACAATATTTGACTGCAACGCTACATGAGGGGGGAGAGGCTGTTGAGCCAGATGGCAATAAATCAACTCCATGGGTTCATCTTTATCGAAAGGGAGATGATGGGTTAATAGTTCATAAAGAGTGACACCTAAGGAATAAAAATCAGTGCGGTAATCTAGAGGACAATCCATCCGTCCAGTTTGCTCTGGTGATAAATAGGCTAATGTTCCCTCTACAATAGAAGATTGTTCTGGCTGATAGTTTTCTCTGGATAAGCGAACCGCGATACCAAAATCAATAATTTTGATTTGTCCCGTCGTGGGATTGAAAATGATATTCGATGGATTAATATCTTTATGAATTATATTAACGGCGTGGATTTGACCTAAGCCTTCTGTAATCTTAATCGCAATGTTCAGAATATCTGACAGTGAAAAGTCTATTTTATTGAGTAATACGTTTAATGATTCTCCACCAATGTCTTCAAATATGATCACCAAGGTATTCTGATAAGCGAGTAAATCGTAGGCGTGAATGACACCCGCCAGTTGCCAATTATGAGTAATTTCGTATTCAGTTTTATAGCGGCTAAGTTCTTCAGACGTAGGATAGTCGGGTTGGAGAAGTTTCAAAATAACAGGTTGAGTATCGACCTGTCGGATTCCCCGATAGACTATAGAATTAGAGCTTTCGTAGATTTTGGCGAGAATCTGGTAACCTGGAAGGATAATCACGGTGGGATTTCCCTATTAATGCGCTGTTCCCGACGTAGGAATGGTACGTCTATCTAAAAACGGTAGCATTTTGAGGCGAAACTGTCTCTTGTCTAACGGATTACCACCGAAACGTTGATTTAGTAGGGGTTTGGTTACCAAACCCCCTACACCGTTGGTTACCAAACCCCCTACACCGTTGGTTA
>NZ_JBKHHI010000089.1:0-18521 GCF_046539235.1 Coleofasciculus sp. | reverse complement strand
CCGATTACTTAACTGTGATCAGTGGATCGATGCTCTAGAGGATGAGTAGAGGCAATGTTAAGGTTGGTAAAGTGGGAGTTAAGGTATAGCGCATCTGCTATATCTAATTAAGTTGGCTTACCGATTTATTCAATCAATTGGCTATGAAAATCTTGTTGGTGGAAGACGATATCGCGCTTGCAGAAGCCCTCACAGAAGCGCTTGTCGATAAAAATTATGATGTTGATGTTGTCAATGATGGGGAAGTCGGCTGGCGACAAATTACAAGCCTCTATTATGACTTAATTTTGCTAGATGTCATGCTCCCTAAGTTAGATGGTATCAGTTTGTGTCGGCGTCTGCGTTCTAGCGGCTATCACGGCTCGATCATAATGCTCACAGCCCTTGACACCAGCACGGATAAGGTGAACAGTTTAGATGCAGGCGCTGATGACTATGTGGTCAAACCAGTGGATTTGCCAGAACTATTAGCTCGCATTCGAGCGCTGTTGCGACGGGGAGGATGTTCAGTACCGCCAGTGCTAGAGTGGGAGCGATTACAGCTTGATCCAAGTCGTCATCAAGTAACCTATAATCAACAGCCTGTACATTTAACCCCGAAGGAGTATTCCTGCCTAGAGTTGTTTTTGCGAAATAGTCAGCGTATCATCAACCGTGAGTTCATCATTGAGCATTTGTGGACATCAGAGGCAACCCCTTTTGAAGATACCGTTAAAGCCCACATTAAGAGCTTACGTCACAAACTCAAAGCGGTGGGAGCTCCCGATGATTTGATTGAGACGGTTCATAGCGTTGGTTATCGGTTGAAACCATTTTCTTAATCTTTTCTTTAAGAAAGCACTAAGTTACCTTGAGTGTCATTCCCCAATTTTTTTACGTTTAACCTGTAGAGTCAGTAGTGGTCATCGAGTCATGACCCACAGGAGTATTCCCCTTTTTAACTCGATGTCCTTTAAATTCAGTGTTTCCGTAGACGATAGATCCATTCTGATCTCAGCAGGTAATCCATCAAGTTGAGGAAATGAACAATGTCTAAATCACTGTCTAAAGCGGTTGTAGACTTGGGACTGCAATTAGTGAATGAAGAAATTGACAATGCCCTGGCAGTTTATGATGATCAACCCTATAACGAACTGTTTGCCCAGCCCGATGTACGTCAACGACTGGTTGACTACGTGATGGCGGCTATTCCGGAAACCTATACTCAGGTAAACACAACGGCGAACGGTTCTGTGCCAACGAAAATCCCTTACCATTCTTTAGAACTGCGTTTGCGGGTGGAAATTTATGCTCATTGGGGAATAGAGTATATTCTACATACTCAATCAGATTGGCATCCTCCCGCGTCCCTGCCCAACACTCAATTCTATACCTTGCCTTGGAACTATACCCATCTTTTTGCCCCAGCCTTTTCATAAGATAAGCTGTTGGGCATTTTGGACAAAGGAAATAGGTGATTAAATGGGTCTTAGCTGATTCAGTCTCTGATTCATATTCAGTGAGTACAATAAGGCAGGAGGCAGAAAGCAGAAGGTTCTAGTGTTTTTGGTATCTGCTTTTTTGTCTAGTGTTAATTGGTGGGTATTTGATATCAAGTCCTGTTAATTGCCCATAATATCAATGCTGTACCAGTAAGAGTTTTAGGCGTTTTTATTATGGGGAATTTGCCGGACATCATAATTCAACCGCGCTGCGCTAGTCTTCTTTAGTCAAACTTGGGGATAAAGTGTTTTGTTAATCCTTTATCCTTCTTCTGAGTAAGAATTGTGACCAACTGATAACGTTACTGAGGTTATTGATGATGACTCAACTATTATACTCTCGGCTCAATGGCAGTAGTAATCTCATGCTTTGTTACTATATCAATGGAACGGGCAAAATCTTAATTGCTCGGATTACTAATATTTCAAATTGGGGATTTGAACGAATTATCTTCCCCCAGGAACGTTTATTCTTTGAAGCCCCTCCCCAAGCTCAACTCGAACTTTATGGCAATGGAGAAACCGCAATGGGTGTAATCGATAGTATTCCCTGTCGTTACCTAAAAGTCCGGGAAGAGATGAGTCAAGTTCAGGAAACCCTATGGCATAAAATTGCTTAACTGCCAGAACATGCCCACTCTATAACTAGATCTTACCTAAACTATCCTAAATCTAGAGCATCTTAACTTATTTAGCCGAAAATGTTTCCACTAAAAACGTCTCCGTAAATCGCACTAGGTTCAATTTGGCGAATGGGATTAGGGGAATCATAAACAATTAACAGCCCATCCGATTCTCCTAAGCAGGGAAACAAGGCTAAACCTTCGGCGCGATCGCATCCTGGAATAAAGGGTAAGTCAAATAGGGGTTCTAACTCTCCTTTGGCTTGCCCGGTGATGCTATCGGCTGAATGGTCTAAAATAGACGTGAGGCGGAATACACTGATCGCACCTTCTAAGTCCATTGTTGGTCCAGCTAGAATCAGCAAATCGTCTCCTCGCCAACAGAGTTCCCGCACGCCTAAACCATTGAGATCGATAAAGTGCTTGAGATAGCGTTTCCCGTGGTCGCCAATGTCCTGTAGGGTTAAGATACCGGGTGCAGATTCAGCCACTTTGATTTCGATAATAACTGCCCAACCCCGGAGCACCGGACCCCGACAGCCCAAAAACACGCGATCGCCTCGCACCGCCAATCCTTCGATATCTAAGCCATTATCCTTACTGGGTAAGGGATGGGTAACAAAGGGACCTAAGTGACTATCATTGATTAAGGCATCCATGAGAATATTACTCGCCTCTGTTTTTTGCAGACAGGCGGCGGTCAATTTTTCCTCTGGATTATCCGGGAGAGAAGATACCTTTAATAATTCGCCATTCACGATGGGAATACGAGTAAGTAAATATCGATTCACATCGGTTTTAATCGTGGCAAGGCGTTGGATGTCTTTTTCTACGTTTTTCCCCTTAGGTTTGCCGCGTTTGGTGCTGTGAGATCCGGTTACCCAAAGATAATTATCGGCATAATCAATTCCTTCAATATCAATTTCATCATCTTGATTAAACAGTTCAATGAAATCGGCTAAACAATAGGATTGGTGATTACCAAAAACGCAAGGTTCGATCAGCGAGAGGCGTTCCACATTTATCCCTTCATCAGAACCCAGCCACAAACTACCATCCGGTGTAAATGTAGCGGCTGATAGTTCGTTAATCAGGTCTTCGTCTGACGAATTAAACTGTAAAAGGATGCGGCTGAGTAAAAATGGATTAGACATAAGCTGTCACGCATTTAAATTGGGAATGGGTAGCGAGCAAGATGCTCAATGTAGCGAGCAAGATGCTCGCACTACAAGGATGAGAGCAATTCTTGACATTATGGTTTAAATGCCGAACCGCTTACTTGGAGATTAGGACATCAAGGAATGTAGAGACATTACCAAGAACGCCTCTACAGGCTTTATTTTACTACATCGCCGCTCCAATCCTAAAATTTTATGGGGCGTTGGTGGTTTGATACGGATAAGCAGGGATAATAGTCATACAGGTACTCAAGTTGAGTCTAAATCTATGACAACGGCAATCCATCTCAATTTTTAAGCTGAAATTCCCTATCTCTCTGAACACAATGTCTGAAAATCCTGGGGATTGGCATCATTAATCGTTGGTGATTCGGGATTATGTTGTAAATAATCCTCCAACCAATAACAACTGCGTTCGACTAAATCCGCTAAATCTAAATTCCACAAAATAACCGTCGTGTCTTGAGACGCTGATGCTAAAATCTCACCATCAGGACTGAAACTGACGCCAAACACAGCATCCTGATGACCGACAAAGGAGTTAATTAAATGACCTGTTTGCCGACTCCAAAGATTAACAGTTTTGTCATCACTTCCTGAGGCAATAAAGTTGCCATCGGGACTAAAAGTTACCCAATTCACTGATCCATTATGTCCCTTCAATGGACGCACTAATTTTCCCTCTCGATTCCAAAGGTTCACCGTTCTATCATTGCTGGCTGAGGCAATAAAGTTGCCATCGGGACTAAACGTTACCCAATTCACAGCATTCCGATGTCCTCTCAATGTTTTGATCAACCTGCCGTTACGACTCCAAAGTTTCACCGTTTTATCGTCAGAGGCTGATGCAATTAAAGACCCATCAGGACTAAAACTAACCCCCCATACTATCCCCTGATGACCGATTAAGGTTTTATTCAATCTGCCATCAATTTGCCACAGTTTTACCGTTTGATCCGCGCTACTTGATACAAGTTGCTGACCATCAGGACTAAAATTGACACTGGTTACCCCATCCTTATGTCCTGACAAGGTTTTCTGCAATGTTCCATCTTGATTCCAGAGTTTAATGGTGGTATCATCACTGCCTGTGGCTAAAGTCTTACCGTTGTCTGAAAAACTGACACTATTGACCGACTTTCGATGTGCCGCAATGGTTTTTAACAATTTACCCTGACGAGTCCAAAGTTTCACCGTATTATCCCAGCTAGCGGTAGCAATTCTCTGACCATGGGCGGAAAAACTGACACTACTGATGGGTTGGCTATGTCCGGGAATAGGTTGCAACATTCGCCCCTCCACTTGCCAGAGTTTGATGGTGTTATCAGCACTAGCAGATGCCAAGATTTTGCCATCGGGACTGAATCCTAATCCCAAAACTGCTTTACCATGTCCCTGTAATGTGTCAATTAATCTGCCATCGGGACGCCAGAGTTTAATTGTGTTATCGTCACTTCCAGAGGCAATCATCTGACCATCTGGACTGTAAGTAACGGCAATTACAGCATCTTGATGTCCAGATATGGTGTTGATTAATGTGCCATTAGTTCGCCACAGTTTGACGGTTTTATCTGCACTGGCAGAGACGAGATATTGTCCATTGGGACTAAAACTGATGTCGAGTACTGGTTGATTGTGGGCAGTTAAGGTTTTAAGTAATGTACCATCAGATTGCCAAAGTTTAATCGTTTGATCACGACTGGCTGAAGCAATCAACTGACCATTGGGAGAAAAACTTACATCTAACACCCAATGATTATGACCTGATAGGGTTTTCAACAGCTTTCCGTCGTCAATACGCCAGAGTTTAACCGTATTATCCTCACTCGCCGAGACAATCCGTTGACCATCGGGACTAAAGCTGATACTGTGGACGCGATCGCGATGTCCAGTTAAGGTTTTTAATAATCTACCCTCGCGACTCCAGAGTTTAATGGTATTATCCTCACTGGCAGACGCTAATATCTCACCCTGAGGACTGAAGCGCACCGCATACACCCCTTCTTCATGTCTCCCTACTTCGTTCAACAATTCCCCCTGCTGACTCCACAGTTTAATCGTTTTATCTTTAGACGCCGAAGCAATTAACTCACCATTGGGACTAAAACTAACGCTACTCACCCAATCATTATGTCCCGTTAAACGGTTGCGTTCTTTCACCCCATACACCACCTGTTGCAATGTGGAAATCACCCGCATTCGGGTTTCCTGTGTCACCCCCAAGGCTTGTTTTAATTCTTTAGCGGCGGATAAACTTTTCAGCAAGGCGTCAAATTTACGGTTGGAAGCAACCAAGGCTTCGGCTGAAGCATTCAGGGCAATTAATCGGGCATTAGTTTCACTGAATACTGCCCGAAATACCAGTCCGACGGCAATCACCGCCAGGGTAGCTAACGTCACACCCGCAATCCGGGCTTCTTGCAAACGGCGTCGTAGAACTTGATTCAATTTCCCCTCGGCTTGCTGTTGTTTTTTCACCGCAGCCGCATGTTTTTTTGTCGCCGCTGATAATTTAGATCGCAGACTTTTTTCCTGAATCAGTTGTTGGATCTTATTTTGACTCTCTTTATCTTTTTGCCGCAGTTCTTCGAGTTCTTTTCGCAGACTATTTTGTTCATTCTGGCGAATAAATTCAACTAGGTAATCGTGAACCAGTTGATAACGATGGGTGGGAATTTCGGGTAACAGGAAGACTAAGCCTGATTTCTCTAATATTTCTAAGATTAAATCCAGAGGCTGGGCGTCAATGTCCGACTCAATCACTAATTCTGCACGAGTTTTTAAGGGACGATTATTATTCTCATCGGTGAGAAGTTGCAACACCAGCCAAGCCGCCTGTTCATTTTCTGCACCGCAGTCTTTTAGGGCTTTTTCTAGGAAACGTTCCGCCAGCTTTTCCACGGGACCTCGTTGTCGGTATTGCCCCAGCGTGGTGATATTTTCAGCTTGTAGCTGCGCCCCCACCACTTGCAATTCAATCGGACGAACTTCTCCTAGTTCTCGACCTAAATCTTGAACTAAGGCATCAATTAATGCGGGTTCTAGGTAAAAATGGGCGCGTTCGGTGAGGCTTTGGATCACCGCCCGGGCATCGGGACGGGAAAAGTTACCTAACGGGTAGCGATTTTTGCGATCTAATATGTTATTGTCAATTGCCTCTAGATTCAGTTTCTCGAAGTCTAATAAATAATGTAAGAAGTCTTCGCGAATGGAAATAATAACTTTGACAAAGGAGAGATCTAAACAAGTCTGGAAAAACTGATAAAATAAGCGCGTTTGCTGGGCAGAGGCATGTCCCAGGAAAAACTCCTCAAATTGGTCAAAGATTAACACGGTTAAGATATTGCGATCCGCGTTATCTCGTAACAGTGCCAGCATTTGATTGAGAATGGCTTGATCAGAACTGTCGTCACCTAGGGATTCTGAGGGGGTATACGGCTCAGATTTAGGCGAGGTTAACCCAAACAGGGCGGTTCTGACGCCTTTATTCAGTTCCTTAATCCAATCGGTATACACTTGCAGTACCACAGGTAACACTAAGCGATCGCCTAATGCTCTATGCTTGAGGGCAGGGACTAAGCCAGCGGAAACGATGGAACTCTTGCCGACACCAGAAGGTCCATGAATCACTGTTAATTGGCAATCCGCACGGCTTAACCGTTCAATTAAACGCTGCACATCCTGTTGACGCCCGGATGTAGCTATTTCTTGTGCCACAATTTCTTGCTGTTCGACCGGGGTTAAGGTAGGATTAGATACGGCTCGTCGAGGCTGGAGACGAGCCGCACCAATAAAGGCACGAAATCCATAGAGTTGTTCGACTGCCCCTTGTTCTTGCTTAATCTCAAAGGCTTCTAAGTAACGGTGTTGCTCAAAGTACAGCCGCCGTAAGCTTTCCAGGAGATATAAGTAACGTTGGGGTTCGTAGCGATAATCACTTTTGGCAATCGCATCCGTTAAGTCTTGACTCGCCCGGTTCAGGTGCTGGGTGGCTTCCGCTGATTGACGCAACTGATAATAGGATTTGACAACGATGAGTTGATAGAGTTGAGTCAGTAGATAGGGATGTAAGCCTTGGTAGTCTTGAAGTTGATCTCGGACAGATTCTAACCGGGAGAGGGCTTGCCGCGCCCAGTGATTGGCATCATTCCACCGCCGTTTCACGAGGGCGACTTCGGCTAAAAAGCCGTAATCTTGCGCCAGTTGGACGGGGGAACCATAGTGTTGATGGACTCGTAAGCACCGTTGGGCGACGTGTTGCAGGGAGTCCCAGCCTTCCAAATGTTGCAACACTTCCGCCTGTTGGGTAATAAACTGCGCTACCAAATCCGGACGTTCCGCCCGTTCAAACGCCTCAACCGCTTGCTGGAGATAGGGCCAAGCTTCTTCCCAGTTGCGGTGTCGTTGCGCCCGATGCAAGTCTGCATTCCGGCAATAACATAAGCCTAAATGAAATAGGAGAACGCCTTGACGTTCTAAGTTATTGGTAACGCGCCAATACCAAAGGCTTTTTTGATAACGGATAACGGCGGCATCGATATAATCATTGGCATAATCATATTGCCCTAAAACAAATTGCAGACTCGCTTCTAGTTCCGGGGTAATCGTTTCTTGGCGCTGTTCTAAGTCATGGAGGGCGCAGTCAAGTTCGGCGCGGGAACGACATCCTGTGGCTAAATTGAGATTGGCATGGTGGGTACAGATACGCCACGGCGCATATCGTCCCGGAGTTCCTTTTAGTACAGTTTTAAATAGAGAGTCTGCTTTTTGTTGCAGCAAATCGAGGAGTTCATCGGTAGCAATTTCAAACTTAATTGGAGTCGCCGCCCAACTGCTAAAATCAGGGGCAGAACGGACGAGTTTGTGCAATACTTCGTCATTCACCCATAAGACTAGGGGGAAGGGTAAGCGTTTGCGAAATTCATCCCGCACTTGGTTGGTGGAGGTGAGTAAATCCTCCAACGCTTCCACGGATTCAAGTCCCAGGATAATTAAAGCGGGAGGGGGATCAATACAGCTCGAATCAGCTCTAATTTTAATTTCTTCTCTCCCTACTTCCCCTACTTCCCCTGCTTTCCCTGCTCCCCCAGCTTCTCTATCTCTTGCAGTATTGGAAGGGGGATTGAGTTGAGGAAGGTAGGGATGGGTTTCAACCTTATTGCCAGACGCGCCATGGCGCGTCTCTACAGGCTGATTCCTGTCCACATAATTCTGAATCGTGGTGTAAAGGGTGGTGACGGATTCGGGGAGAACTAATTCCTGAATTTGATATCGACCTTGAGCGCGTTCGTGCAGTTGGTGTAATATACGCTTTTGCAAACGCTTGTAATTACAGCGCACTAAGACAAGGGAGAACTCACCTTGAGAAAAGGCGATCGCGCGATCAAGGGCGTTCAATGAACTCTGGTTATAGTTGGTAACGTCTTCGGGTTGTTTAGTTTCAATCATTGGGAAACGTTGTTCCTGGTTCGTCCCGCGTGGGATTGATGGCAACTGGACGACAGGGTAAAACAGCAGTGAACTTGACTTTCTTCTTTTAGTGTGATACATCACGACCGGAAAGAACAACGTTTGCTTCGGTGGGTTATCCGAATAGGGGATATCTTGGCGTTAGATGTATTGAGGGTAGAGGTGCGATCAAGGTTCCTTTGGCGACTATAACCCAACCCATTTAAAATATAGGCAAATATGCGATGGGCGACCTGAGTAAATTGAATGGGCGGGTATTATTAATTAATGCAAGCGAGTCGCCCCTACCGATTATTAATTTGACCAAACAGTTAACAGGTAAAACGAAAATGACGGCTTATACGATAGATTTTAACCCAGTTATTCAGTTTAACGATGACCAATTTTATCAATTATGTCGGGCTAATCCTGATCTGAAATTTGAACGCAATTCCCAAGGAGAATTAATTATTATGCCCCCCACTGGCGGAGAAACCGGGAATCAAAACTTTGAACTTGTCATTGATTTCGGGATATGGAATCGCCAAACTCGATTAGGGGTTGGCTTTGACTCCTCCACCTGCTTTAAACTTCCTAATGGTGCTAATCGTTCTCCTGATTTGGCTTGGGTTAGACAGGAACGGTGGGATGCTTTGTCTCCAGAACAACGAACAAAGTTCCCACCAATTTGCCCCGATTTTGTGGTGGAACTGATGTCTCCTTCAGATACTTTAAAATCGACGCAGGATAAAATGAAGGAATATAGGGAAAATGGCGTCCGTTTGGGCTGGTTAATTGCGCCGGAACAGAGGCGAGTAGAAATTTATCGTCCCCAGCAAGCTGTTGAAATTTTAGAGGCTCCAGATACTCTTTCTGGAGAAGAGGTGTTACCAGGATTTACCCTGGATTTACGTTCTCTTTGGTGAAAATTATTAGTTTGTAGTAAGGGCTTTAGCCCTCAATAAGCCTAGGCGAAGAGAATTCACGGAACTCGATCCACTTACCTAGAGCCTACACCAACTGGATTATAAACATTAATGGTTGGGAGCAGGGCGGGTTTATTGAATTAAGGGGTTTGTCGCCACAGATAACGGTAAAACCCGCCCCTACAAGTCATTTTGTTTTTTCTGCGTCTCAGTTTGATTGTCAGATCAAACGAGCCTTCTGCGCTTAAACGGCTTGAGTTTCTAATGAACAAACCCGCTCATTCAGGCGTGATACGATCCTTAACTCGTGGGGATAGCGGGGACGTGGATCATCCACTAACCAGATCGGGGGAACCATCATGGGTTCATAAAAGTCAATACAATGTGTGGTTCCTGGTTGGTGCTTCAATTCCACCAGAGAACCGGGTAGATATTCAAAGGCTTCATCCCAATCGATCGCTGTCTCGACATCCATAAGACTATATCAATGTGATTACCGCAACCTACCCACCGATCCACTGCACTGATCTGAGTCAAAACTCTCAGGTAGATGCTATTTCTGTATCTAATGATACTTTTTTGCGGTAATGCTCGTCTATTTCTGGAGGAATAAATTTACAAATCCTGACATTCTCAGGTTTTGATGACAAGACAGCAGAACTGACGTAAGGCAGAAATAACGCTAACAACTAACATCTCCCCCATCTTCCAGACGTAGCCTGTTACGTCTCTACATTGCTTCCCCAGCTTCCCCATCTTCCCCATCTTCCCTTGACTGCACTTAGTCATCTACCCCTATGGGGGGAATTGGCGTATTCTAGTATCCGTCTATAGTAAAAAACTAAGCCTTCCCTGACTGAAATTAGCACGAGCGATCGCACTCACCCAGCAACCTAACCGCCTCCTCTTTCCCGGCGTGAATTAAGGACTATGACCAATGTACCCCCTCCCAGTAACGAACCGGAATCCAATTCCAATGAACAACCGGAATCTCCACCTCCCAGGCGATCGCGACGTCGGCGTTGGTTAATTGGGATCAGTATCATCCTGCTGGTGGGAATTACTGGGGGGATGACTTTTGCGTGGTATTTTATTCAACAGATGTTGGCACCCTTGGTGGCGAGAAACCTCACCCAACTCCTGCAACGCCCCGTGGAAATTGGAGAGGTTGAACGCTTTTCTCTGACTGGGTTGCGCTTTGATAGCGCCGCCTTACCCCCTACAGATACTGAACCCGATCGCGCCTCGATTGAAGCGGTGGAGGTTCAGTATGATTTACTTCCCCTTATATTCGACCGTCGGTTAGAATTAAAGGTTACCCTAATTGAACCTGATGTCTATATCGAACAAGCCGTCGATGGCTCATGGATGCCCTTGGAACTTAAAGAAGGAGAACCAGGTCCAATTGAGGTAGATTTGCAACAGTTAGGGGTGCGGAATGCTGATGTACAGCTTGTGCCTCGATCCACGGAAGGCAACCTGCAATCCCCCGTCGCGATCGCAATTCCCCAGGGGAGTAGTCAATTCTTACAAAACAATGACATCATTCGCTTCGATGTCCAAGGTAAAATCGCTAGTGGCGGAACCTTTAACCTACAGGGCGAACACCTCTTCCCCACTAGCGCCACCCACATACAAGTTGATGGGCAAAATGTCAATGCTAGCACCCTGGATCGCCTAATTCCCCTACCCCTAGACGTGAATGCGGGTAACGTTGGAGGGGACTTAGAAATCACGATTAAACCAGATCAACCCTTCCAGTTTCTGGGAAACGCCACCCTGAACAACGTAACCGCCCAAGTTCCCCAACTCCCCCAACCCTTTGCCAATACCAATGGGCGATTACGCTTCAAAGAAACAACCATTCGCTTAGAAGATGTAACCACCCAATTCGGGCAAATTCCCGCCACGGCTAATGGTAGCGTTGATCTAGAGACAGGATTTAATCTCACCGCCCAAACCCAAGCGGTACAAATCAAGCCTGTTTTGCAAACCTTTAATCTAGAAGACACACCCGTTCCCCTGTCCGGAGAAGTCAAAGCCGCCCTGCTAGTAACGGGATCTTTGACCCAACCTGTGGTTAAGGGAGAAGCCGTCACCACGAAACCGACTCAGATTGATCGCGTCACCTTCAGCACGATCAGTACCGATTTTACCCTCACCACACCCGCCCAACCGCAAGATCCCGCCCGCCTTGCCGTTCGCAACCTGCAAGCCCAACCCAGAATCGGCGGCAAAATTACTGGAGAAGGTGTCATTGAACTGGGGGAAAAGGGAGGATTACAATTTACCCTGCAAGCCAATAACGTGCCAACTACGGCACTGGCAAAAACCTACAACACCACCCTACCGATTCCCGTCGGTGATCTCTCCGGAACCGCCAAAATTTTCGGTCCGTTGGATAATCCCCAAAACATCCGCGCCACGGGAAAGGCGACGGTGCAAGCGGCTGGAGGTACAGTCACGGCGACGAATTGGCAAGTTCTGGATAATCGTCTCACCGCCTTAGTCCAAGCCCAAGGGGTGGAACTATCCCAACTCGCGGATGTACCATCGCAATTTCAGGGGACGGTAGCGGGTCAGTTTACCCTATCAACCCCTTTGGATCAGTTTGCCCTATCCCAGATTCGCGCCCAGGGTAGGGGACGTCTAAATCTAGCGGGGGGAATCATTGGCGTAGAGAATATTCAACTCTCTCAAGGGCGCTGGCGGGCTAAGGTTGATGCCAATAGGGTGCAGTTGGGAGAGTTAGCCCCGCAAATTCCGGACGCCCTGCAAGAACCGATTAACGCCACGTTTGCCCTTTCTGGTTCTCTGGCAGATCCTTCTGTTTCCGGGATTAGTGGGATTGGTCAAGTGGCGCTGACAGCGGCTGGGGGACAGATTAATGTAAACAAAGTGACCATAGAAAATGGGCGTTGGCAAGCCAGAATAGACGCGAATCGGATTCAGTTGGCAGAATTTGTACCTCAATTACCGCCTCAATTGGAGTCGCCTTTTAGTGGTACGTTTTTGGCGTCTGGGTCTTTGGATGAGTTTTCACCATCAGCGATTAATGTCTCCGGTGAGGGACAACTGAATGTGGGTGGGGGAACCGTTCAATTGTCGAATTTGGATGTAAATGCCGGTCGTTGGCAAGCTACAGTAGCGGCGAATCGTGTGGGATTGGTGGGGGTTGTGCCTCAGCTACCGTCGCAATTGTCGGGTAATTTAACCGGAATCATGAATCTGTCCGGGAATCTGGATCAGTTGGCGCTGGAAACGATTCGGGGAGATGGGAATGCTTTAATTAACCTGGCAGGGGGTGTTGTCCGGGCAAGGGATATTAATCTCGCCGCCGGACGCTGGCAGGCAGATGTACATGCGGCGGGGCTGGAGTTGGCGAGGTTAGCGCCGGAATTACCACCGCAGTTTGCTGGGGTGTTGGCGGGAAATTTTGACCTGTCGGGGTCTCTTGAGAAGGTGGCACTGGATCAAATTCAAGCCCAAGGTCAGGGCAGATTAGCCGTGGCTGGGGGTACGGTGAGGGCGACGGGGGTGCAGTTAAATAATGGGACGCTACAAGCCCAGTTAAACCCGGAAGGGATTGAATTGGCAAGGTTTGGGGAACAGTTATCGGGAACCGTTAGCGGCAATGTGGATGTCTCCACCAGTTTAGAGACATTAACCCCGGAAGCGATCGCGCGATCGCTAAGGGCGGCGGGTCAACTGCGATTTAGTCAAGGATTTGCCCTGATTGACCGTCCTGTATATACCACATTTCGCTGGACAGGTCAAGGGATAGACCTACAACAGTTAACCGCCGAGGGACTGTCTGCTAGTGGGTTTATTGGGGTGAATCCCGCCCAGTTGGATCAGGGAATTGGGGCGGTGGGGAATTTTAATTTAGATGTGGCGGCAAATAACTTAGAGTTAGCCGAACTATCGGCGTATTTACCCCCAGCCGCAGCGGATGTGGATGTGGCGGGATTGGCGGATTTTACGGGTACAATTGCGGGGACAGTGACAAATCCCCGTGTTCAGGGGAATTTAGAACTGGAGGACTTTGCCGTCAGTGGGTTGACGTTTGCAGAGGAACTCGCAGGTCCAGTGAGGGTGATACCGGGAGAGGGTGTGGAACTCGATCTACAAGGTGAGACCGATCAGATTGAATTAGCCCTGGGATCGGATTATCTTCCGGTTTCCTTTGACATTCGTCGCGGGGATGCGATCGCCACCGGGACGCGCCAGGGTAATGTGCTACGGGTGAATACAGAAAAAATTCCCATCGCCTTGATTAAAGATATCGCCCCGGTTCCTGTCGCCCTACAGACTCAACCCTTGGTGGGTGATATTTCCGGGGAACTGGCAATTAATTTGAATACCTTTGACGTGGCGTTAGACCAAGTGGAATTAACCGGTCCAATTTTTGGCAGTCGTTTGCCAGGGGAAGCGACACCAGGGGAAAATCTGTATAGCCTATCGGGTCGAATTACCCAAACGCCCACGGGACCTCGATTTCAAGGGACGCTGGATATTGAACAGGGACAACTGGAAACCTTGGTGGCAGGCTTACAGTTAATCGACCTGACCACAACACCACCCACCACCCCCACCGCACCCTTGGATATCGCCCAAGTGGGAATGTCCCAAGCCAAACTGCAAACTCAACTGCGCCGTCTCTCGGAAATTGAAACCCTGCGGCGACAGCAGCAACAGGCGGAGGAAGAGGCGGAGATTCTGCCTGATTTAGACGAGTTAGATGGCACATTTAGTGGTACGGTACGAATTAGTGGCTCGTTGGCATCGGGAATTAATGCCAAATTTGACATCGAGGGACAAGACTGGGAATGGGGTGATTATCAGGTTAACCAGGCAACGCTTCAAGGCAGCTTCCAAGAGGGGGTACTGACTCTACTTCCGGTAACCTTGCGATCGGGAGAGAGTTTTGCCACATTTTCCGGGACTATCGGTGGCGAGACCCAATCGGGTCAGTTACGCCTAGAAAATTTCCCCATCGCCCTAATCCGAGACGTGGTGGATTTACCGCCTGCGATCGGTCCGATTAGTGGGAGTCTGGACGCCACAGCCACCCTTTCGGGGAGTTTAGCGAATCCCCAAGCCAGAGGGTCAGTCATGGTAACCGATGCGACGCTGAATCAAGAAGCGATTGAAACCTTGCAGGGGAGTTTCAGTTACAGTGATGCCCGGTTGCGGTTCTTAGCCGAAAGTATACCCACAGACGAGGGTGAACCTCAATTGGTGGTTCAGGGGAGTATCCCTTACCAATTACCCGTTCCAGACGCGATCGCCCCAGAGAGTGAGGTACTCCGCCTGAGTGTGAATGTGGAAGACGAGGGGTTGGCTTTATTAAATATCCTCACCCGCCAGCAAGTGGCATGGAGAGGGGGAACCGGAAGCGTTAATCTAGAAATTCAAGGCAGCTTTGATCAAGAAGAAGGTCGTCCGAGAGGAGTGAGGGCACAGGGAACTGCGATCGTAGAAGGGGCGACGATTGTCTCGCAAGCCCTACCTGAACCGCTGACTGATGTGACGGGCGAAATTGAGTTCAACTTTGACCGGGTTGATGTGAATAGCTTGACGGCGAACTATGGTGGCGGTCAAATTACCGCAGCCGGAACCCTACCCATCTCCCAACCCATTCCTCAGCCAAATCCACTAACTGTGAATATTGGGGAACTGGCAATTAACCTGAAAGCCCTATATCGAGGTCAGATCCAAGAAAGTCAGGTGGTGCTAACTGGGACAGCATTGAATCCCACGATTGGTGGTGAAATTAACTTAGTTGATGGTACTGTACCACTACCTGAGCAAGATGGCGGTGCGGGAATTGGTGTAGGAACTGGGGGTGACACGGAGGAGGGTATTGTTTTCGAGTTTAATGACTTAGAAATTACCCTGGTGGAAGATATTCAAATTAGAAAGGCACCGATTTTGAATTTCCTTGCCCAAGGGACTCTAACACTGAATGGAACCTTAGAAGATTTGAGACCCGATGGTGTGATTCGGTTAACCAGGGGTCAGGTGAATTTATTTACCACTCAATTCCGGTTGGCGCGGGGGCATGCAAATACGGCAGAATTTATTCCCAGTCAAGGACTTGATCCCTTTTTAGATGTACGTTTAGTCACATCGGTGGCAGAAGCGACCCAACGGCGACTTCCGACAAACGCCCAGACTGCGGAAATTGCTGATGTGCCTGATTTTGAGTTGGGCGCGGTGCAAACGGTTCGGGTTGTCGCCCAGGTGGAAGGACCAGCGTCTCAACTGGAGGATCGGTTGGAATTGACGAGTACACCGGCACGCAGCGAAGCGGAAATTGTGGCGCTGTTGGGTGGGGGGTTTGTGGATACCTTAGGGCGAGGGGATAGTACTTTGGGGTTAGCGAATTTGGCGGGTTCAGCGGTTTTGGGACCGGTGGGTAATTTTATTGCGGATGCGTTACCGTTGAGTGAGTTTCGTCTGTTTCCGACGATTATTCCCGATGATGAAGAACGGGCTTCGAGTTTGGGATTTGCGGCTGAAGCGGGGATTGATATCAGCCAAAATTTCTCGGTGTCGGTGTTGAAGGAGTTAACGACTGGGGAACCGTTCCAATACAATCTGCGTTATCGGCTGAATGATAATGTGTTATTGCGAGGGGGGACTGATTTTTCCGGGGATAGTCGGGCGATTATTGAATATCGGCGGCGATTTTAGCGCGAGGGTGTAGGGGCGGGTTTTACCGATAACGTTTAGAAGGAAACCTCTAACTGAACTAAACCCGCCCTGACTAAAGTCCAAATGACAGGTTAGAACCCAACTTGGTATCAATCAAGTTTTATCAGTATCGGGCACAATAGCGTAGGAATTAAATTTACAGATAACTATGGCAACTTATTTAATAACAGGTGCAAACCGAGGTATCGGCTTAGAGTTTTGCCGACAGCTAAACGAACGAGGAGAAACGGCGATCGCAGTTTGCCGAAAAACGTCTGAAGCCCTCGAAAGCTTGGGAATCCGGGTGGAGACAGGGATTGATATCACCTCAGATGACTCTGTTGCTGACTTAGCATCACGTTTAAAGAATACTCCTCTCGATGTATTGATTAACAATGCCGGAATTTTGCGGAAAAATACCCTCCCCCAGCTTGACTTTGATGCTATCCGGCAGCAATTTGAGGTTAATGCGTTGGGCGCGTTGCGGGTAACCCAAGCGTTACTCCCCAATTTGGGTACGGGTGCTAAGATTGCCATCATGACTAGCCGCATGGGTTCTATTGAAGATAACACCTCGGGTAATTCTTACGGCTACCGCATGTCTAAAGTCGCCGTTTCCATGGCGGGTAAGTCTCTGTCAATTGATTTAAAACCCCGTCAAATTGCCGTGGCTATTCTCCATCCGGGTATGGTGAGTACAGATATGACAGGTCATAATGGTATTCCTCCCCAGGAAGCTGTTCAGGGACTTTTAGCCCGCATTGATCAGCTCAACTTGGAAAATTCTGGTACGTTTTGGCACGCGAAGGGGGAAGTATTACCATGGTAAACTAGAGGACAGACATTAGAGCTGATTTGAGGACGTATAGCAGCTACCTTGGCAGGTTAGGACATTCTTTACTGTTCCCTGTTCCCTGTTCCCTGTTTCCTCTTGGGAGCAACTGATGTCCTAACCTATCCCCGTAGTGCTATATATATAAGGATGCGATCGCGTGACCAAAATTCCTGTCCTTTGGTGATTGCTCACCGAGGCGCAAGTGGCTATCGTCCCGAACATACCCTCGCTGCTTATGAATTAGCGATTCAGATGGGGGCGGATTATATTGAACCCGATTTGGTGATGACACAGGATGGGGTATTAGTAGCGCGTCACGAGAACGAAATTTCAGGTACTACCGATGTGGCGACTCATCCAGAATTTCGCGATCGCCAAACCACTAAAATGATTGATGGGCAAACTGTCACGGGTTGGTTTACTGAGGACTTTACTCTGGCTGAACTAAAAACCCTACGAGTCAAAGAACGATTACCTCACCTGCGTTCGACAGAATTCGATGGGTTGTTTGATATCCCTACTCTGGTGGAAATCCTTGAGCTAGTTCAACGCCAAAGTGCTGCAACTGGACGCATGATTGGCATTTATCCAGAAACCAAGCATCCCACCTACTTTAACGCGATCGGACTCTCGTTGGAAGAACCGTTGGTAAATATCCTCAACCAGTACGGATTGGGCGATCGCAACTCCCCTGTGTTCATCCAATCCTTTGAAACAGCGAACTTGAAAGCGCTGAAGCAAATCACCGATGTATCCTTGGTACAGTTAGTCAATGACATCGGTCAACCCTACGATTTTATCGCTGATCCTCAACGCTGTAACAATAGCCATCGGACCTATCGAGATCTGGTAACGCCTCAGGGGTTAAGGGAAATTGCTGATTATGCTGATGCGATCGGAGTTAACAAACGTTTAATTGTACCCACGGGGGCGGAGGGTTACTTATTACCCCCCACCTCGTTACTCGATGACGCTCATGCTCAGGGTTTGCAGGTTCATGGCTGGACATTCCGCAATGAAGAGGTTTTTCTCGCCCCCGACTATCAAGGTAATCCTGAGTTGGAGTACCAGCAATTCTATCGGCTGGGAATTGATGGACTTTTCAGCGATTTCCCAGACACAGCGCTTCAGGTAGAAAAAAATTAAGAAAAATTAATTTTTTTTAAGCCGAAGTCCTCAGTACATTGAAATCCTTTAACCCAATCATCAAAGTACAAATGAACTAAAAATAGCTAAAAAGCTTACTAGACTTTGATTGTAGCGATTTATGGTTCAAGGCTGATTGGGGAAATACTCTCTTGAGATGGCTGCACACCTGATCAGATGAGACT
>NZ_JBKHHI010000088.1:0-18691 GCF_046539235.1 Coleofasciculus sp. | reverse complement strand
CAGAAGCCGGACAAACCCCCCTCGCCGAAGTCCAACTCGCCCTCAAAGCCACCTTCATCCCCGCCGACGGCATCCTGCAAGTCCAGGCACAACTCACCCCCAACTCCTACCTCTTCTCCCGCAACTGCCACCTCACCGGCGGCTTCGCCTTCTACACCTGGTTCAGCAACAACCCCCATACCGGCGACTTTATCCTCACCCTTGGCGGCTACCATCCCAACTATCAAATCCCCACCCATTACCCCCAAGTCCCCCGCCTCGGCTTCAACTGGCAAGTCGATAACCACCTCACCCTCAAAGGCGACGCCTACTACGCCCTCACCCCTTCAGCCCTCATGGCAGGCGGACACCTACAAGCCACCTGGGAAAGCAGCAACATCAAAGCCTGGTTCAACGCCGGTGCCGACTTCCTCATCGCCTGGAAACCCTACCACTACCAAGCCCACATCTACGTCGATATCGGCGCAACCTATCAATCATTCCTCGGTCCGATTACCGTCGATGTCGGTGCCGACTTGCAAATCTGGGGACCCGAATTCTCCGGCAAAGCCCAAATCCACTACTGGATTATCTCCGTCGAAGTCAGCTTCGGCAACCGTACCTCCCAACAACCCCAACCCATCGACTGGAACACCTTCAAAAACTCCTTCTTACCCCACGACGACCAAATTTGCAGCATCACCGTCAAAGACGGCTTAGTCACAAAACCCACTCAAAACAAATCCGACTTAGGAGTCATCAATCCCAAACACTTCTCCCTAATTACCAACTCCGTCATCCCCTCAAAACAAGCCAATCTCAGAAGCCAAAACCAACCCGTCAGCTTCAGCGAAGCCAATACCAACTTCGGCATCGGTTCAATGGATATCAAATCCAACCAACTGACCTCCATCCACACCATCACCATCAAAAAAGATGGGCAACTCCTCCAAGAAGACCACTTTGACTATATCCCCATCTATAAAAATGTCCCCACCGGATTATGGGGTGAATCCCTAAAACCCGACTTAAATCAAAACGGATTTATCAAGCAAACCCTATCCGGCTTTGAAATCAAACCCAAAAACCAACCCGAAAGCGGTCATACCCAAGCCATTAACCGTAAAGACTTGCAATATGAAATCGAACCCCCGAATGACGCCTATAAATGGCTCAACTTCCAACCCTTTACCGCCGAAACCCTAGATGATAAAGCTAGACGAGAAAAAATCAAAACCAGCATCGAGCAAAACCCCGCCAGAAATAACGTATTAGCCGCCCTAGGCTTCGATAAGCCAACAATAGAAACAATTAAACCCAATCCCTCACTTGCCGATAACTTTTTAGTCGCCCCCAAAGTTGGGGCATAACCCAACTAACCCCAAAACCCAATTCCTTAAAATGCCAACCGAACTAGATACCCCTACCCCCGATAAAATCGAGTTTCTCAAACACCATAAACCCCCCTTACAAGTTGGGGAATACGAAATTACCGTTACCCAAGAAATTAACGGACAACCCAACCCAATCATTACTCAAACGAGTCAACCATTTAGTGAAAAATTTACCACAACCAAAACCTTTTATGTCACCGGAGAACGCTTCCAGTTAAAACCCACCGACATCCACGCCGTCTTCCCCCCAGCAGGTAGCCTCGGCGAACACGCCAACGCCCTCCCCCACATCATCCTCAACCGCAGTACCCTCCCTTGGGAACGAAACGCAGAACCCTCTAAGGATACTTCTAAGGATAATTTACCCTGGTTAGCCCTCCTGCTGTTCGATGAAGCGGAAAAGCCAACCCAAAACATTTTGACGTTAAACGAACTCAAAAATAATTCTAATAATACAAGAAAATTCCCTCTGATAAAATTGGAAACTGGACAACACGATGAAGATAAAGTAACCGTTATTGATGTTAACAAAAAAACGTTAACACAACTATTACCCACTAAAGATGATTTAATATATTTATCCCATGTACGTCAGGAATTGTCATTTCGACTTGCTCTTCCCTGGGATGCAAATTTTTTCAATGACTTAGAAAAACACAATATCCCAACAACCATTAATCAAGCCCTTGCCAGAGAGAATATATTATTCTCGCAAAATACAATAATTTCGAGTAAAAACAAAGACAATAAAGAAGAAAATAAAAGTTGGTTAATAACCGACAATGGCAATAATAAAGTATACAAATTTTTACATAATTCAGATAATAACAAACTAGAAATTTACCAAATAATCAATGAATTAGCTGTTATTATCAGCAACAGACTCCCCAAAAAAGGAGGAATTAGCACCGTCCACCTCGTTTCTCTAGAAGGACGCTATACCAGCAGTGGGTTTGACTATCAAAAAGCAGATAAGGACGATGATTTAATAGATAAGGACGATGATTTAATCCGCCTAGTCAGCCTAAAAAGCTGGAGTTTTGCCTGTATCGATCACAAGCAAAGCTTTAAAGGATTACTCAATCATCTCAACCGAGAACCCAGTACCTTAAGACTCCCTAAAAATGACAATCCAGACGCCGAAAACTACCTAGCCATGGGTTACGTCCCCCTCCCTCATTCCCTACGACAAGGAGACAAAACCATCTCCTGGTATCACAGTCCCCTCATTCCCGGAGAAAACACCACCCCCCTAACCCACCCCATCCGCACCGCTGACGAACTCCTCCGCTACAACCCCGCTAACGGACTGTTCGACATCTCCTACGCCGCCGCCTGGGAACTAGGACGCCTCCTCGCCTTACAAAGCAAAGACTTCTCCATCAAACTCTACCACTGGAAGCGCAGCCACGCCCAACGCTGTTGTCAGGAAAAACAGCAACACGATTGTTCCCACTTACCCCGACAAAAGCAAGCAGCAGCGATATCCGATACCGTAAACATACCCGACGCGATCGCCTCCTGGCTCAACAACCTGAGTCTCCTCAAAGGCGTCCCCTTCAACTACCTAGTCCCCGACGAAACAATGCTCCCCCCAGAATCCATCCGGTTCTTCTGGGTAGACTCCCTGTGGATAGAATCCCTCCTCGATGGTGCCTTTAGCATTGGTCGCATCACCCAATCCGACTGTGAACGCGATCGCAGCCATGTACAAAACCCCTCCGCCAACCCCTACAAAAAAGTCACCGGCTTCTTACTCCGTTCAGCCGTAGTAGCAGGCTGGCCCGGTTTATTAGTCGAGGGTTACGATGATATAACGGCTAACAATACACTTAAACTGCTACGTATGGAGCGCCTATCCGCCAACGTATTGATCTGTTTATTTGACGGAGAAGTGAAAGCGGTAGATATTCACCAAAAGCCCGAAACCCTGCACTTTGGACTCGACTCTGATGATGGTAACACTACCTTTTACAAACAACTGAGAGATAGCACAGGAAAGAAAAATGGTAAAAAAATTGACTCTCTTCCCTGGAGTGATAAAGACAAGAGAGTACTTAATATCACCCAGTTGGCTCACACCATTCAACAGAACTCAACTTCTGCCAAATTCGCCTTAGAAATGATTGAAAGCGTGGAGAGGGTCAGATTCACCATCACTAGCTAGTTAAGGGCTGCTGAATAAGTGTTGTGGTGAGGGGGAGCAGGGGGGAGCAGGGGGAACAGGGGAAGCAATGTAGCGCGTCTGGGAGCAGGGGAAGTAGAGATACTTTTGTTACCAAGTTCGAGAAGGAAACGCCTCGGTTGAGGCTATACCTAAGTGGTCGGACAAAAGAAAACAGCACCTTACTAAGTTTTGTAAACAAGCCTCAAACCCTTACAAAGGACGAATGACGTAGCTTGCTTCTCGCGATAGCGAGTTCTTCACCGTTCACGTTAATTGTGTCCACCTACTTACCTTAGCCCCTAATTGACTGTTTTCCCTAGTTTAGATGTAAAACCCGCCCTTTTTTTGACTGTGAAATTTTTCCTTCCATTAACGAAAAATATCCTCAATCTCCCCCCTCTGACTCCTGTTTATTATTCTTTCATCAGCGAATATTTACCACTAGAGTAAATCGATACTTTAGCTGTCAAGGTCTTCCCGGCTTTCAATCGTTACAGTCTGTACCCCCTTGGCAAATTCTTTCAATATGTTAAAACTGAGAAGTTAAGGGGTAGTTGTAGAGGAATGCTCACTTGCAACTCCAATTCCCCAAAGGTTATGGAGGCTCTCTCAACAGACGTATTAAACTAGATATGGGCTGGTGATTCATCCCACGCTGAATGAAAAATTACAGCGTAGGTAACCTATCGCCAGATTAGCTAAAAATTATTCAGAGGTGCAATTTTTGCTCTAAGAGCAAAAAATCCGTGAAAATACGGACTACGAAATGAGTACCCATTCGCTAAAGTCAAAGTATCTGCATCTGTTATTGTGCTGCACCCGCCAACACCGTTAGCTGATTGAACCTTTGAGCAAAGGAGGTTGATGAGAACGCGATCGCTGTTTCGGCAACGAGCGCAGGAATAGTCACTCAAGGCTTCGGGCGATCAATGCCTTGTACCTTTGGGTTAAATTACTAGGGGACGGATTCAGGCTTTGCCCAAACCGTTCTATTTGCAGCTAAACGTTTCTCGAATTAACTCCCTTGAATTGTTTAGTCAACTATCATTGACTCGGCAAAATTTCCGGGTGAGGATTAGTTCGTAGGTGAACAGTTGCGCCAAGAGTACCCTAAAAAATAGGGTGGGAATTGACCTGTCAATTTTCTGGAATTCAGACGTAACCGAGTGGTTTTAGCTAAAGCAGGTGGATGTTTATAACCAAAAAGCGTCACTGGCTATCCTCCATTATCTATAAGACAAGATTCAACCTTCATTCAACCAAAGTTATAAGAATCGCCAAGGACTAATTCCTTTGCTAAAGTGGCGACAGGGTGCAGGGCAAACATCAATCGGTCAAACGAACTCCGGTAATGAACTTAATAGTCCCTGATTCTCAACGATTCGGCTTGCTTAAGCCGCTGCTATGGATTAATCTGCTTAGTATTGGATCACTTATCGTTTTCTGGACGCTAGGATTACTTGAAATTAAACCCGCTCAGGCGACTCTACCTGACTCAGAAGTCGCCAATCGGCAAGGTATTGGAGAAGAAAAACCGTCCGGTGATTTCCAATTATCTCTGCATCAAGCCACTCCCTTGCATAAACCGGGTTCTGAGCTAAACCAACATCCCAATCCAGCGTCCATCTCTGCCCCAAGGGTGGAGCATGGCTCAAGACGAGATACTCCTCTATCGACAAGCCTGAATCCTCACCCTTCAGTCGTAGCCGTTGAACCCAATGCTATGGCGGCGAAAACCGATGAAACCCTTGACCAAATCGTTCCAGCAAGACAGGAGGAACGACAAAATAACGACAATAGTTCCGCCCCCATCGATAGGGCAAAAGATCGGGGAACAGGGAGAACAGAAGACGTAGAAACTAGAGCGTATTCCAACCCTATTGCTTCCCCCATCTCCAATCCCCCGATTCAAGCCAGTCTATCAACTCAGTCGGGTTTATCAGAACTAGCTTTAAACTCTGCTCACCAACCCTTAACGATTCAGGAAGAACCGTTTACTCCCGAATTTTCCTCGAATCAGAATTGTCACGATTCAACCACCTGTAACCAACCCCTTGCCATTGAAACCTCAGTCCGGTTTCGGGATACCTTCGACGTAAAGGTGGCGCAGCTTCCAACTCTGTTACAAAATTCATCTCCCCTCCCTGTACCGACAAACTCTATCCCTTTGGGTTCTACGGGATCTAACTCAGAACAGCTTCCTGCCTTTCCCACTCTCATTTCACCGAATGTGCAACCCCAGGGCGTGAATCCCTACAGCCAAACTTGGGGACAGCCCTCTTCCTTTACTCAAACGCCCAATACCATCCCCACGCCCGGTACTGGGGCGGCGATGAGTCCCAACTCCTATACCCAAACCTGGGGACAGTCCCTTTCTGGAACCCAAACGCCTACGGTTATTCCTATGCCCGGTACTGGGGCGGCTATGGGTAACAATCCTTACAATCAACCTGGGGGACAGTTCCTTTATGGAACCCAAACGCCTACGGTTATTCCTATGCCCGGTACTGGAGCGGCTATGGGGAACAATCCTTATAACCAACCTGGAGGACAACCCTCGTATTTTGTCCCCACTCCTAACTTTATTCCTGTGTCAACTCAGGGCTTTCCTGGGGGAGCCAATCCCTACAACCCAGCCGGGGGACAAGTTCCTTATTTGCCTCAAACCGTAATCTTGGTTCCCGTGCAAACCATGGGAATGCCTCTAGGGGGTAATAACTACAATCCAGCCGGGGGACAAGTTCCTTATCTGCCTCAAACCTTTATTCTCGTGCCAGTACAACCCATGGGAGTCCCGATGGGGGCAAATCCTGATAACGTGGGCGGGGGGCAGTTTGCTTACATACCCCAAATGCCCCAATTTGGGTCAATGCCACCCACTCAGACTCCCGTTGGGTTTAATCCCTATAACCCCGGTGCAGGACAGTTTTCCTATTTCCCCCAAAATCAAGCTGCTCAACCTGTACCGATTAACCAAAATCCGCAAAATTTTAATGGCTATAATCCAGGTGTAGGACAGTTTTCCTATCTACCACAAAATCAAGCTCCCTTACCCGCACCCGTTAACCCCAATTCCCCAGGTTTTAACGGCTATAACCCAGGGGCGGGACAATTTTATTCCTTACCGCAAAATCAAGCCCCTTTACCCGCACCCGTTAACCCAAATTCCCAAGGTTTTAACGGCTATAACCCAGGTGTAGGACAGTTTTCCTATCTACCGCAAAATCAAGCTCCCTTACCCGCACCCGTTAACCCAAATTCCCCAAATTTTAATGGCTATAACCCAGGTGTAGGACAGGTTTACGCCCAGCCGCAAACACAAGCCGGATTACCTGCACAGGTTAATCCCAATGTCAATCCATTGAATGGGACGAATTCAGTGGCACAGTCTCCTTTCGCGTCACCCAATCCCGGCGTTGTACCCGGTACTCCTAACCCAAACCTGCCCCCTCCAGTGGCGACTCCGGCTCAAGAGTTTGACCCAACCCAGCCCAATCAACCCTCATCTTCCCTGCTCCGCAGTACAGCATTGCGAGATCCCACCTTACAGTTCCAAGGAAGCTATTTAGTGCAGGGTGATTCCTCTGTGGCGCGGGCGCGGTTGGCTGGCGTCTATCCTCTCACTCCTAAAGCGTTATTTGCTGCCACATTAGATTTAACCAGCGAAGATAGTGGCTTAGCCGATTCTCCCAACCAAGGATTAAACATTAACGAACTGTATTTTGCCACTGCTCCGTTTACTGACTTGCCGAACTTGCGCTTTGTTATCGGTCAATTAGACTTAACCTCTTACTTTGATCGCAATAGCTTTGCTAAAGATGGTGTGACTCATTTCTTTAATCCGGTTTTTCAGACCAATCCAGCCTTAAGTGCCACGGGAATTTCCTCCCGTCCTGGCTTTTTAGTGAATTGGACATTGACCGACAATATTGAAGCTAAAGCGGCGGCGTTTTCATCATCGGCAAGTATTGGTGATTTTGGCTTAGATGGATTTGCTGGAGAAGTGGGTTTGCGCTATGGCAATGGTATTATTCGCGGCACTTATGCCACCGATCGCGACGCGGGTTCAGATACAGGATTTAACGAAATTTTCTCCATCGCACGCGGGGACAATAATTTTGGACTGGAAGCAGATGATCGGGAAGAGGCTTATGGTCTGAATGCTGAATACTTTATCCCTGATTGGAATATGGGAATCTTTGGTCGCTATGGTCGGTATATTAACCGAGAGATTGACGAAGCCGCGACAACCTATAGTTTTGGCGTTAGCTTTGTGGATGTATTTACCCAAAATGATCGCCTAGGATTAGGCTATGGTCAGGAATTATCAAATAATCAAGGAGAAGAAGATCCCGACGTTTTAGAACTATTCTATGATTTCCGATTTTTACCAAATCTCCGTCTAGGATTTACTATCCAGCAACGCAATAATTTATCTGAAACAGATGTCGGTGTGCGCTTAAAAACCGAATTTGATGTGATTCCTAGAGAGTGAAGAGAGTAGGAGGAGTGATCAGTTATCAGTGATCAGTTATCAGTTATCGGGAGGTGGGGAAGACGGGGGAAATGAGGCAAATGACGAATGACAAATGACGAATGACGAATGACGAATGACAAATGACGAATGACGAATGACAAATGACGAATGACAAATGACTAAACTCATTGGATTAGGACTAGCTGGATTAGCTATTAGCGCACCGATGGTGTACACCATCCCGGCTGTTCATGCCCAAACAGTACCCACAGCCGTTCGCCAAGCCTTTTCACTGCTGAGTCAAGGACGAATCCAGGATGCGATCGCGGCATTTGAGGCAGCGGTACGGCGTTATCCGGATTCCTTGGATGCCAAGTTAGGGTTAGCGATCGCTCATCGACGACAGGGGAATCTTCAGCAAGCCTGGGATGCTTATCAACGGGTATTGGCACAAGACCCCACTAATGAATTAGCCTTAAAATCGGTGGGTCTATTTGGGACTTATCGATCAGAATGGCAGGTTCAGGGGATTGAAGCACTCACGACATTGCTGAATCTCAATCCCAACGATATCGAAGCCCGTGGTTTGCGAGCCCAACTCTACGGCTTTCAGCAACGATTTGCTGAAGCTGTGGCGGATTATCAAATTGTCCTACAAGGAAATCCCACACCTGATATTCTGCTGGGGGCGGCGGAAACCTTTACCAATAGTGGGAACCCCGAACGGGGATTGGAACTGTTTAACCGTTACCTGGCGACAGGAGGACAAATTACTGGATATCCCGCCCTGGCTTACGCCCGCGCCTTACGAGAAACCGGGAATCCAACGGCGGCGGTACAAGTTCTAGAAGGACAACTGCGATCGCCTCAACTCCTCTCTGATCCACAATTAGCCATCTTCACCCGAACGGCTTTATCCCAAGCCTATCTCGCCAATCAACAGCCAACTGAAGCGTTAAATGTCTTAACCCCCCTCCAAGGGAATCCCAATGCGACTTTACCCTTAGCACGAGCCTTGAATGAGATTCGCAATCAAACGGGTAACCAAGCCCTAACCCAACAAGTCGCGAATTTGTATCGTCAGGCGCTGGATCAAACCCCCAATCCCGAACCCAAACTCTTGCGGGAAATTGCTGATGTATTTGCTGGGTTACCCAACCAACAGCAAACCGCTCTGAATCTCTATCGACAATTAGTCAGTTTACAACCCAATGACCGTACTCTCTTAGTCAAGCAAGTCGCCTTGGAACGGGAACTCGGTTTAATTTCCGAAGCCGAACTCAAAGCCCGTCTATTAAGCGCCCTGCAACCACTACCCCCTGATCCCAATGAACGCCAACTCATCGCCCAAGCCTTAGCCGGGATTGAACCCCCAGTACCAGAATTATTACCCATTTACACCAGTCTCATCCAATCCGGTGTCAACGTTCCCTTCTTAAATTTCCGCATCGCCCAGATTTTGTTGGACAATAATAATCTAGCTGGGGCTAGACAGGCGTTAGCCGCTTATGCAGCTACCCCCGCAGGCGCTGAGGACTTAGCCCCCCAATTGTTAGCCGCAGAAATTGAGCGTCAGGAAGGGAACTTAGAAGCCAGCGCCCAGCGTTATCAAGCCTTAATTGCCAGTAATCCAGACGAACAAGATATTCTCAATGCGGCGATACGAGGGCTGGCGAATGTGCGGCTACAACAAAATCGTCCCACGGAAGCCCTAGCTGTATTTGATCAGTTAATTGCCCGTAATCCCCAGGACACAACACTGCAACTGGCGCGTGCCAACCTAGCATACCAGGCGGATCTGATTTCGGAATCCCAAGCCCAAGCGGTTCTCAATTACTGGTTACAAACTCAACCCGCCACCAGTACGCCGCCAGAGTTATTTACTCTAGTGGGAGCATTACCGCCATCTTCCCAACGCGAGGCACTTTATAACAGACTGCTTCAGCTTGAGCCAACGAATTTGCCTGTCCAAATTCGCTCAATTCAGCTTATCGCCCAACGCAGTCCAGAACAAGCCAGAGTTAGAGTCGCCCAATTAGTCGCCCGTGATCCCACCAATATCCGCAACTACTTTTTACAAGGGGAAATTGGTCAAGCGATTGATGATTTAGAACTAGCTGAACAAGCCTATCAGTTAATTTTATCCGCACAACCAGCTAATCAAGAGGCATTATCCGCCCTAGCTGGCGTTCGATTTCAACAACGACGATTGGATGAAGCCAGAAATCTTTATTCCCAAGCCTTAGCCCTTGACCCGAATGATCAAGGAATTCGTCGGGCAATGATTGGTCTTAAACGGGTTCAAGATGATCAACTAGAAGCCTTAACGGATTTGGAAGCGATGCAAGTCGAACAACTTCAACAAGGAGGAACGTTAGATCCAGAATTATCGAATCAAATGCAACAAATTCAGGAAGACTTTTTACAACGACGAGGATTTCAACCCCCATGGGAACGGTTCTAGTGTGCGTGTCTGTAGGGGGAGATGGGGAAGATGGGAAAATTGTAGGGGCGGGTTTCACTACTATCGTTTTTTGCCCATCCTAATGTCACTAAACCCGCCCTGTCTAAATGACAAATGACAAATGACAAATGACAAATGACAAATGACAAATGACAAATGACGAATGACAAATGACAAATGACGAATGACAAAGGACAAAGGACAAATCACTGGGTTCGTAGTAGCCACTTTAGTGGCAGAAGCGCTAAAGCGCTGACTACAAGCATGACTACAAGCGCTATGTTACTGCTGCTGAGTCTCACCAGTTGTGTGTCGATAAAATTCTCCGAACCTGAACCGCCGGAAGCCTCGGTTTCCCCTTCTCCCTCTCCAGTAACGGCTTCCCCCGTGGCTGATTTTCCCACTTTATCCACATCTACCGCTATCCAGGATATACTCGAACAAAGCTGGGTCATCTACAGACAACAATTCATTCAAGAGGATGGACGAGTAATCGACTACGAAGCGAGCGATCGCTCCACCTCAGAAGGGCAAGCCTACGCTATGCTCAGGGCTGTATTGATTAATGACCCAACCACATTTGACCTCACCTTAGAGTGGGCAGAAGATAACCTGCATCGACTCACAGAAACAGGCGAACCTGAAGACAACCTTTGGGTTTGGCTTTGGGGTCAAGATGATGAGGGCAATTGGGGTGCCATTGATCGAAATTTTGCCAGCGATGCTGATATTGATGCAATTACCGCATTAATTTGGGCATACCGCCGCTGGAATCGCCCGGACTATCTAGAGTTAGCGCGAATCAAGCTGCGCGATTTGTGGGAATACTCCACCATCGCTGGACCCGATGGCAAACGTTATCTCCTTCCTGGACCCAAGGAAGCCTTTGTCCCGTCGCCATCGACTATTTATCTCAATCCCTCCTATCTCGCCCCGTATGCGTTTCGCCTGTTTGCTCAGGTTGATCCCGAACGAGACTGGCTGAGTTTAGTAGACAGTAGCTACTACGTCTTGGAAAACTCCTCTGAAGTTTCGGCGGTGGGGTTACCGAGTGACTGGATTGCTTTGGATTTACAGACCAATCAATTTCAATCTATACCCCCCCAAAGCAAACTGAAAAGCGTCTATAGCTTTGATGCGTACCGCGTCTGGTGGCGAGTCGCTTGGGATGCCGAATGGTTTCAATCAACGGAGGCACTTAATTATCTGAAAACAGCAACCCAATACCTTGAAGATCAATGGCAATCGTCCTCTCGCTTGCCTGCTCGAATTAACCTCGATGGAGAATCTTTGGTCAAATACGATGCCACCTCCCAATATGCCATGCTTTACCCAGCTATGCGCTTAATCAATCCGGCTATAGCTGAACAAATATTACAGCGTAAAATTATACCCCAATACAATCAGGGAATTTGGGATGATGAATCTGCCTACTATACCCAAAACTTAGCCTGGATCGCCCTAGTATCACCTGACCTGGTAAAGAATTCGCAATTTTTTCAATCCCAGCAGCAGTTTTCCAGAAACGCAATAAGGGAATGATACAGAGGTCGATAACGTCTGTCAAGGCTTGAAACCGTCAAAAATTTATTCGTAACCCCGAATAATCGCATCTTATATCAGGGTGGCATCGAGTCGAATACCGATTCAGAGGGCTAGAAAAATGTCACCACCGTTTCTACAAATGACCGGGTTCAGTCAACCTGTTACTCGTTGGACTGAAGCGGGAATGCTATCTACAAACAGTCCTAATTTGGGCGGGTTCCGTTGATAAATGATGTTCCTTGCCATCGTTTAGAGAAGCCTGTCCGTTTGGCACAAGTCGGTTGGGTAGAGCGATAGCCAAACCCAACAGCACAAATTGGCTCGTTTAAACATCCCCGCATTCCAGATAGTTGGAATCGCATAATTCAGTTTCCAAGCAATACTAACTGGGCATTTCCATCAACAGTAAGAGTTCTCCTATGAAACGCCTGTTTCGTCACTCCCAATCTCCAAATCCTTCCACCCATCGCGGACGTCAGCGCTCCACCCGTGTATCTACAGGAACGCGACTCGGATTGTTGCTTCTGTGTAGCGTTTTAGTCGTCGGGCTGGTGCTCACTACCAACTTTGCCGTCGCTCAAAGCGACAGTAGCCTGCAAGAGCAGGAAGATCAGTTAATTCGCGAATATACCCTACCCACCACGCCCCAAAAGGAACCTGTTTACAAACCCGCTCCGGCGGCTCCTCCGAAAAAATCATCGCCAACACGCAAGCGAACAACGCCTGCACCTAGTCAACCGCCGCCGCAGAGCCAACCCACTCGTTCAGCGCCGACATCAACCGAACCCGAAGAACCTGCACCCGCACGTCGTTCTCCTGCACCCTCCTCACCTGCTCGCGAGGAAGAAACGGCAGAGGCTGAACCCCTACCCACAGGCGAGTACGTCCTGCAATTCAATCGCTCTCCCATCGTCGGCAACCGCTTCCGCTTCCGAGGTGTGTATTCTGAAGCTCGACTCGGTTTTACCCGTCCCCGGGGCTGGAAAATCCAAGGGGCTAAAGCCCTAATTCGTTTCCAGCATTCACCCGCCCTGATTGCCAAAGACTCCAATCTCACAGTCCGAGTGAATGGCACGAGTGTGGGTTCAGTCCCCCTCAACCGCCAACAATCGGAAGTGGGCAGCGTCCTCTTCAACGTCCCATCCCGACTGATTCAGGACTATAACGAACTGGCGATTGTCGCCCGACAAAGTAATGACGAAAAATGTAGCGATCCGGGTGACCCCACGCTTTGGACAGAAGTGTTGCCGGATTCCGAGTTACAGTTTGAATATCAACCCCAACCGATTCCGCTCAACTTTAGCCGCTATCCCTATCCTTTCTTTGACGACCTCAGTTTAGATACAAATCGCATTGTTTATCTCCTGCCCAAGGTCAACGACACCTGGTTAACCGCCGCCCCTCGCTTTCAAGCTGCGTTAGGCAGAATAGCTGAATTCCGTCCCATTGATACAGAAATCATCAACGATTTAGAGGATGTAGAGTGGGGTCAACGGTTGGTCGTCATTGGCACACCCGCTGAACAACCTGGGTTAGAGGATTTGGATTTGCCCTTTAGTATCAGTGGCAACCAAATTTTAGATGGAAACCAAGTCGCTTTACCCAGTGACGTGGGTATCTTAATGATGACCACCACCTTAGATGGGGCGGTTCCCGTTTTAGTGGTGACCGGCAATGGGGCTGACGGTGTTGCCAAAGCTGCCCAGTTTTTAGTCCAGCCCGATAGCCGTAAATTCGGCACGGGTCAAGCTGTATTAGTGGATAGCCTGAAAACAGTAGACACTCCATCACTCCGGGATTGGCCCGGTTATTTACCGGAAAAAAATTCCTTTACTCTCAGCGAAATTAAAACCACAGAAAACGGTGATCCGTTCCAAGACATCACGGTACGTGGGTCAGCGGCACCCCCGATTCTAATTGATTTTCACGCTTTGCCGGATGACCAATTTACGCGGGGGAGTTCTATGACCCTGCGTTATAGCTATAGTCCACAAATCAATCCCCGTACCTCGGCGGTAGAAGTCTTACTGGATGGCACGTTTATCGGTGGGGCGCGATTGACCTCAGAAGACGGCGCTAGCCGAAAACGATTAAAAGTGGATTTGCCCCCTCATTTAATCAAGCCCGATTCCCAACTGGAAGTAGCATTCCGACTCAATCCCAGAGAACCGGGTGTATGTGGTAAAGTCACCGACCAACAATTGACAGGAACCCTCCATGCAGACACTAGCTTCAACCTGAACCGCCAACAATCGGTACAACTCCCCGATTTAGGACTGTTCCAGGAAGGTTATCCCTTTGCTGCACCCCAGGATTTGTCCAGAACCGCGATTGTGGTGCCGGATTCTCCGAGTAATACGGATTTGCTAACGCTGTTAACGGTTAGCGAACGTCTGGGACGACTGAGTAAGGCAGATTCAGTCAAGTTGGATGCCTATACAACGACAACCTTGCCGGCTGAAGTCCGCCAGGGACACCATTTGGTGGGAATTGGTACCAGAGAGCAATTTCCCTTTCCAGAGGTGTTTGATGGCAGTGGTTTCCGCTTGCGGGATGCTTTTTCTCGCCAGTGGAATCAAGGTAGCATTCAAGCCTTACCGGATAACGAAGGCATGATTAAGGAAATCATGTCGCCAGATAACAAGGAACGGGTGCTATTAGCGCTAACTGCACAGACGGCGAATGGGTTAGAACGAGTGCGGCAGGTGATTAGCAAAGATCCCTGGTTCTTCCAACTCCAGGAAGACACGGTACTGATCAGCAGCAATCAGCAAGATGCGGCTAGCTATGACCCGGATGCCTACACATTGGAATTCTTAGAACGTGCGCCTTCGACGGGTCGGATTGAAAATACCGGACTGTTGAGTAAGGTGTCGCGCTTTATTCAAGACAACTGGTTCTTCTTACCGGCTGGCATTTTTGTCATAGCGCTTTTACTGTACGGAATTTCTCAGTTCTATCTCAAGCGGCTTAGTGATCAAAAGAGTCATTAGTTATTGGTCATTCGTCCTTTGTCATTTGTCCTTTGTCGGTATTAGCTTTCTGCCTTTTTTCCTCTACCTTCTTGTTCACTAATCCCTACCGTTGAATATGTCTTCGTTTTCGTCTAAATTCCAGCGATTTCGTCCTCAACGCCCCTTCGCCACTGACTGGCTAGTTGATGTTCTGCCTCGGTTTTTTGATCGCTCACTAGAACCCATTGGTTTAAGCCATTTGAAATGGCTGGTTCTGTTTCTTCTGGTGATCTCGATTCCCCTAGTCATTACCCCGCTCAAGGTTTGGCAACAGGGGGTTGTCGCCTTTTTACTTTTAGCGATCGGGCAAGTGGTTGTACGAGCGGAAAACCGAGTTTCTGATAAACAAATTAGTGAGTACTACCACTTATTTTTAGTCTGGTTGAGTTTAGTCACCACTGCCCGCTATCTCTACTATCGCCTCAACTATACGCTCAATTTTGATACCTTTCTCAATGGCTTATTTTGTGTACTGCTGTTGATCGCTGAACTGTATGCCATCCTGACGCTAGTTCTGGCGTATGTTCAAACCCTGCATATTCAAGACCGTGAACCTGTCGATTTGTCGGCATATCCGCAAGACCAGTGGCCCAAGGTGGACATCTATATTCCCACCTACAACGAAGACGTGGAAATTGTCCGCAAAACCGCAATTGGAGCGATGGCAATCGACTATCCAGAGGACAAAAAAACGGTGTATGTTTTAGACGATGGTCGAGCCGAGAAATATAAAGCCCGTCGCGAAAGATTGCGGAAAATGTGCGAAGAAGTCGGCTGCATAATGATGACGCGGGATAGTAACGAACATGCCAAGGCAGGGAATATTAATACCGCGTTTCGCCGCACAAAGGGCGAGTTGGTGATGATTCTGGACTGTGACCATATTCCGCTGCGAGATTTTCTCAAAAATACCGCTGGCTTCTTTTTTGATCAAAATGTGGCATTTGTGCAAACACCTCACTGGTTTTTTAACCCCGATCCGTTTGAGCGTAACCTGCGTACAGATGGCAGGATTCCGGTGGGTAATGAACTATTTTATAAAGTACTGCAAAAAGGAAATGACTTTTGGAATGCGGCTTTTTTCTGTGGTTCAGCAGCGGTAATTCGTAAAGAATATGCGCTTCAAGTTGGTGGGATTGCCACAGAAACAGTGACTGAAGATTGTCACACGGCATTCCGACTCCATTCTCTGGGATACAGGTCAATTTACTACGACAAAATCATGATTGCGGGTCTCGCCCCGGAGAACTTTTCCTCTTATGTGGGTCAGCAAGTCCGGTGGGCGCGGGGTATGGCGCAGATTTTGCGGATTGAAAATCCAGTATTCAACCGTAAGCTAAATTTGACGATTCCCCAGCGGATTTGTTACTTCAGTGCCACGTCTCACTTCTTCTATGGCTATCCCCGACTGATTTATGCCCTTGCGCCGACTCTATTCTTATTATTTGGAATCAACCCGATTCAGGGTTTGGGATTAGAAACCTTGGCTTATGCATTCCCCCATATCCTCCTGTCTCTCAATGCCAACTACATTACCTATAAACATGTGCGCTTTTCTTTCTGGAATGAAATCTTTGAATTTGTCATGGCATTCCAGGCGGGATATGTGACAACGATGGCGTTAATTAATCCAAATCTGGGTTCCTTTAACGTCACCGACAAAGACATGACGTTAGTCAAACGGGAATTTAGTTTATCAAACTTTGATTGGCAGTCTGTACGGGGTCTCTTAGGGATTACTGCGTTTGTGGTGCTGGCGTTAGGGTCAGTTCCCTTTTGGTTAATCCTGCGTCCAGAAGATGCAGAAGCGGTTTTGGTTAACGCCTTATGGTGTGTCTTTAATATGGTTCTATTAATGGCAGCCTTACTGGTTGCTTTTGAACAACCCCAAGAACGCACCGCCCACCGCTTACGGCGACGGCTGGGGGCAACAGTTTACAGCTATGATAAAAGTTGGAGTGGCGTGACTCTGGATGTTTCGGAAACCGGAACTCGAATGATCTTAGAAGTCGAAGGTCAACCCAATTTACCCGATGAAATTGAAGTTGAATTAGTGGGTGATTATGGGGCAAGGGTGATTATGGAGGCTCAGATTGTAGTGGCAAAGTCGGTTAATGAGCATCAAATGGAATTGGCGGTTAAGTTTATTAATGTCACCCAAGCCCAGCGAGATAATTTAACCTTGGTGACGTATTCTGACGTGAAGGAATGGTATTCACAAACACGGGAATATGTGGATAAACCGTTGCAGTCCTTAGGATTTTTGGCTACAGGTCTTTTCCGTGCCTTCCAAGAATTCAACTTGGAGAAAGGGGGAGGAAAAATCCGCAAACGGGTGCAAGCTTCAGCTCAATTGTTTTGGGAAGGGGACTTTTATTTGGCAACAGTGACCGCAATTGGAGCGACAAGTTTGCGATTAGAACTCGATGATTCGATTACATCGAATGCTAAATTAATTCAACCTGATAATTTAAAGAAAATGCAGCAAGAAAAACCTTTGGTGGGCTTGTTGTTAAGTCAAGACGCCATGAGCCAATCCCGGGAGCGATTTTTAACCCAAATTCTCTCATTAGAAATTCTGGTTCCGGGGGATAGCAGTAGTTCTTCGCCGAAAAAAATTGCGCTAGAATTAAGTTTCCCTGAGCAATTTAAGGATCGGCAGGCGGCTAAAATTAAGGAGTTGGTCAGAGTATTGCATTGATGATAGCGCTTAGTTTTCACGATATGTGGCGCAATGATGAGTGTAGAGACGTTGCAGGCAACGTCTCTACACTCATCATGCGTCCCTGAAGTTAGCTCTATTTATAAACCGCTAACCCAGCAAACCCTAACTCAGCATCAACATCTCCAAAAGCCGTGCGACAGGCACTTAAAACTAACAACTCAACTTGGGGCGGTTGATGCCAATTCATTTGCCGCATTTGGTGTAATCGTAATTGTTCATCCCCCCAAAGTTGAATATAGGAATGACTCGGATCTCCCGGTTGAAAATCCGCATGGGTAGCCAAGTGGATAATACCAAACGGTTGACACTGAGATTTGAGAGCATTGAGCGTAAACTCTTGATTCAGAAATGATTGCCCAGACGACACCTTTTGAGTAATAATCTCCAGTTCTGTCGGCACAGCATTTAAAGGAGGTAAGGTTTTAAATTGAGACGCTCCCATCGCCAGAACCTGGGCATCTTTGATCGGATTATAACGGGTATTCGTGAGACTGACACTGGGAATCGAACCAATACTATACTTTTCTAGAAGAACTTAGTAGGGTTTTCAAACTAGATGACTTAGAAAAAATTCCGCACAGATCAACTTGAGAGTTGGGTTTCGTCCCTCAACCCAACCGACTGGCTGAATGTCTGCAATCAACAGGTTTTTGTGGATACAGGAACGTTCAGGAAACGTTCTGTTCAATCCCACAGCGTCCAAAATGTGGGATTGTAGGTCATTAGTCTTCGGGTGTGGTCATAAATAAATATGGAGATGGGAGCAGATATAATCACACCCGGTTAAATCAGCCTGGTATCGCTACCACATCATCACCGATGTTTCCCCGGCGCGATCGCTATAGTAGAGACGGATACGCAAGATATATTGAAGTTCTGCTAAAGTTCAGTAAATTTCGCCAATCCAGTTCCACGCCAAGGGTGAA
>NZ_JBKHHI010000087.1:0-18822 GCF_046539235.1 Coleofasciculus sp. | reverse complement strand
TGTTCCATGGGGGAGACCAAAGGATGCTTCGCTTTTTGTTCCATGGGGGAGACCAAAGGATGCTTCGCTTTTTGTTCCATGGGGGAGACCAAAGGATGCTTCGCTTCTGTTGCACGGGGGAAGCCAAAGGATGCTTCGCTTTTGTTCCATGGGGGAGTAAAAGTATTATCCTGTTCGTCTAAACTGTTATAATTTCCTTGTTTATTCTGCCCTGTAGTTGAAGCCGTCTGCCTTATTTCCCCGGCTGATGAGTCCGCGATCGCACTTTTTTTTTACCCTTCCGTTTCCCCTTGATTCCCTCTGCCATTTCCCGTTTTACTTTGGCTAAAGCTGACTGTAAATTCCCCGTATTGGCATCCACAGGAAAAATAGCATCCTGAAAAAAGCCATGCCCTAAAAAGCGAAAGCCTTCCTGAAAATTGGTAATCTTAGTCTTCTCCGGATTCAGACTTAATCCCAAAGACTGCAACTGCTGCATCACCTCAACCTGGGCTTGAATAATCCGTGCTTGACTTGACGCCAATACCAGAAAATCATCGGCATAACGCACCAATTTTAACTCCGTCCCCATCACCCATTCATCAAAAGGATGGAGATAAATATTGGCGAGAAGGGGTGAAATAACCGCCCCTTGGGGAATCCCTTTAGCAGACAGAATTACCCCGGCTTCAGTTAACACACCAGCGGATATCCAGGACTTAATTAAACACAAAATCCCCGGCTGATCAATATAGCGGCGCACCTGTTTTAATAACCCTTGATGGTCAATATGGTCAAAGAACTGGACAATATCGGCATCTAATACCCAATAATAGCCGCGATCGCGCCAATGAGCCACGGCTTCGACAGCGTTGATATAGGATAGGTTGGGACGATAGGCAAAACTGGCGGATGAGAAAGTTTCTTCGAGTAAGGGAGAGAGGCAATTTAAGAGTGCCTGTTGCACAATTCTATCCCGAAGCGTGGGAATTTTTAGTTCTCGTTGTTTGCCATTGCGTTTAGGAATAATCACTTGTTTACAGGGAAAAGCTTTATAAGTGCCTTGAAGTACTGCATCGCGGAGGTGATAAATATTCAAGGTTTGATTGCTGGCAAATTGAGAAATAGTTTCCCCATCTACACCAGCACAGCCGCGATTAGCGGCGACTTTTTCCCAGGCGCGTTGGAAGTTATCGAGTTGCAGGAATTGAGTGATGATGGGTGTCATAGCGTTTATCGGCAGAAAAGGTAAAGATAGCTGAGTTTTTTTGTTACAATAAATCTGCATTGGCTAGGTTGATATTCCCCTAAATCCCCCATGCAAAAAAAGCGAAGCAACATCTGATCTCCCCCGTGGAACAAAAAGCGAAGCATCCTTAGTCCTCCCCCCTCTTGTAGGGGGGAATGAGGGGGGTAGGGGGACGGAAGGGGGATCTAATAGGGGGACTTTGAAGAGTTTAGGGTTCCTTGGCTGAAAAAGAGAAAATTGAAAAAGAGAAAGTTTGAGAAATTTATTGTTTTTTGTTTCTTGTTTCTTGCTCCCCTCTCCCAAGCTTGGGAGAGGGGCTGGGGGTGAGGGCTGGCGTGGCTGAGGGGTATAGGGCGCACGGGGCGTGCGCCCCTACGGGACGAATTCCACGAGTCGCTTGGCTAAGGCTTGAATTAATGGACGATGACTGACAATTTCACCCCGATGGAGTCGGTGAACGGTTCCTGTAAATAGGGGGGATTCACTGGTAATTGTGTCAGTATTGGCGTTGATGTCACTATAGATAATCGCGATAACGGGTAGGTGCAATTTTTGACAAAAACATTGCCATTCGCTGACTTCACTCTCGGATTTAGCTAAGATTATCCCATGGGTAGCTTGCGCCATAATCAGTTCGTTCTCTGGACTGATTTTACCGCCAACGTCAAAGAGTAATAAGGAATTCTTAATCACTTCGATGTCATGGGCTTTACCAATAGCAAATTCTGGGGTAAACTTGGCTTTGTATTCGTCTTTGAGTTGTCGCGCTAAGTCTGGATTCCGTTGGGCGGTTTCTGAGAAGTAAGCACCTTCCCCATCGGGACAACCAGAAATCACATAAAAGTCATCCGGTGCATCCTCTCGCTGACGAATCGCTTTTTTTAAGCCATCCCGAAACACGGTTTTTCCGGTATTCTTAAACCCACAGAGGACGATTTTGGCACTTTGGTAGGGTTTGCATTTAACTTGAATCGTGTCGCCGACGTGGTAATCTGGACTGTGGGAAATGGTGACGATATAACTATCTAAGTCGGGTGTACCCAGTTTCGGATCAAATACCGCGATCGCACCATACCGATGAGCTAATTCTAACCCTATCACCCAACTGGCTAACACGGTGGAGCGCCCGTTAACTTTCAGTAATTGATTCCCCCCGGATAATCGTCCGGAATCAGTTAATTTTTGTAACTGTGCCTTGACATCGCGAACGATTTGGTCTCCATCTACGGAGACTGCCTGATTAATTTGTACATAGAGAACATCCCCTTGTAACTGCACCAAAAACGAGGGAACCGATAACTCGGTGGCGCAAGGAACCTGTTTCACCTGGTTGGTGTGAAAATCAATGCGACTGGCAAAGGGATAATCGGCTGTGGTACTACTAACAACAATATACGCCCCCAACCGAGGAGCCGAAACCGCAATCGCCCGATACAGATGCGCCAACTCATGCGCCAGCGTATAACTTGCGGGGAGAGAAATCCGCCCGTGAATCTTGAGTAAATTCCCCCCAGGGAGTTGCCCAGAGGCGATAAGCTGCCCAACTTGAGATTGTACATCTTTGACGATGCGATCGCCAGGAGCCGAGATGGGATTACCTTCATCAGTTGTCGCGAAATTGACTCTCAGGGTATCACCCACGACTTCCATGAAATAGCTTGTCATAACTCTCTCCTAATTCGCTGTGATGAATGTCGATTTCACTATGACATGGTGGAAGAAAAGGGGGGTTCCAACCCCGTAGGGGCGCATAGACGTGCACCCTCTGGAGTGCGCCCTTTGGGGTGTGGGGCTTTTCACGGAAAATCTAGAAACCTGCGTCAGGGCGGGCGCGAGTTACATCTGGGTGCAACCGAAAAGATAGTAGAGACGTTGCATGCAACGTCTCTACAACTCTTAATGGAAAAGGGGATTACCAGCTATGATAATAATGAATTCTCAACGATGCACAATGAATCGGCATCCTCTATTCTTTAACAAATAACCAAGGACAAATGACAACTGACCAATTTTTTCCCACCGTACAACGACTAGAGAAACTCGTCCCCGAACTCTTACAAGTATCTAATCACACTTCCCCAAAAGCCAAAGCCAATTGCCTGATGCTGCTAACCAGTGGTGTGAGACGATGGGTTATTTTACGCTCATTATACGATAGCGATTGTAATTTCTTTATCGAATTTGACTCCGACTTGTTTAACTGTGCCGAGTGGCTGAATCAATTCCAGTCAAGGCATCCTAATTATAAAAATTGTCCCTTATCCGCTTGGCTATTCCCTGACTATCCGGACTGGGTAAAACCCAAATTTATCGCCACCTTAAAATCTAGATATAAATTTACGAACCCAGACATCAGTGACTTCCTAGATACGCCCATTTTTGCTGTTACTGACCGTACCTTTCGTAATCAATTCACCCAATTATCTAAACTTAAACCCCCCTTAATCGAGCGACAGGTAATTAATTCCCAATCTACCGGGAAAAAGCCGCTGCACAAATTTCGTAAACTATCTCCAGCCGCTATCTTGGAGAGTTTGGCAACTGAATCCAATTTCAACCTAGACGGCATTCTGGAATTTTTCACCAATGAAGTTTCCACGATCGCGGAACTGCTAACCACCAAAATTAATGGGAAACAACGCTTATTTATCCACCACGACTATGTGGTTAATGAAGACCTCCGGGAAGCTTCTGCTGATTCCGCTGACCATCTCAAGAAAATTTGGAAAATTGACCCGACACCGCCGATTCAAATCACCTATCATAGTGCCTTCTTAAATCAAACCAAAACCTACATCATCTATCCGGTTTGTCTGTATTTTTATCAACGGGCATATTACCTCTGTGCCTTTGGCGAAAGACCCCAGAGAACCGAGAATCAAGGACAATTGGGATGGTATAACTACCGTTTGGAACGAATCACTCAACTGAAACAGTTGTCTTGGCAGAGTGACAAATTACCCTTCTCTAAATCAGAAATTATCCCCCATCGACAATACAGTCCGGATTATATCCAAGCAGAATTAGACTCCGCCTATGGGTTTGACTTCTATGAACCGGCTGCGGTCATGCTACTGCGATTTGAAGCCGATTTTGCCCAGCGCTACATTGACCCCTCATTCCGCCATCCCACCTTTGAGAAACTGGAGAATAAGCAAGCCGCGATCGCGTGGATTAAAAGCTTGAAATTAGCCAATCAACGCCAGTATTTAACCCACCTGAAACAGTTTCCCAACTCAGCCTATTATACCCTACGTTATCGCCAAAATGACAACAATGTAATTATGCGAATCCGCGCCTGGGGATCAAATGTGGAAGTCATTTTACCGAGTAAATTGCGACAGCGGATCAGACAAGATAGTTGGCAAACTGGGCAATTGTATCACGATTTATTAGACTAAGGACGTAAACAAAAATGGCAACGTATACAGAAACCCCAAAATTATCTCATCGGTTTGAATTGGCGTTAGTTTATGCCACTCAACTCCACGCCAATCAAATTAGAAAAGGCAGTGGTATTCCCTATATTTCCCACCTGCTGAGTGTCGCCGCTTTAGTCCTCGAAGATGGAGGGGATGAAGAGGAAGCGATCGCGGCATTACTCCATGATGCCATTGAAGACCAAGGTGGCGCAATCACTCGTGCGGAAATTCGTCAACGGTTTGGCGAGAGAGTCATTAGTATTGTGGATGGGTGTACGGAGGAACAAATCCAGCCGAAACCGCCATGGAAGGAAAGAAAACTCAATTATTTAGCCAAAATCCGTCAGGCGTCTTCAGAGGTGCGACGGGTTTCTTTAGCGGACAAACTGCACAATCTGCGTTCAATTGTCACCGATTGGGAACGCGAGGGGGAAAGGGTTTGGCTGAGATTTAAAAGTGGGAAAGAAGGAACCCTTTGGTTTTATCGGCATTTTCTGGAGGTTTATCAGGAACAGGATTCTCATGTTTATACTCAGGAATTAGCCCGATTAATTTCTCGGCTTGAGGTTGCTTGAAATGGCACTGAATTAAGCTAGTTTTGTAGTAAGCACTTTAGTGCTATCAGCGCTCAAGCGCTGACTACAAACTTAATAAAATACTATTGAGGTTGCTTAACATGGCATCGACTTAAGCTGGGTTTGTAGTAAGCACTTTAGTGCTATCAGCGCTCAAGCGCTGACTACAAACTTACTACAACAGTTCGCTTGTCCTAATCGATGTGTCTACTGCTATAGCAGGTAAACCCTGATCTGTTTTGTAAAAGAATGTAACAAATATTCGCCTTTTGCAGAAAATTGGCGGCTAAGTCGTGAGTAATAAGTAGAACTGAATTTGATGAATAAATACCTTCAGGTACTTTCAGAGCCACAATTTTTCAGTTCTTCATAACTATCAAGGTGTAATTAAACCATGATGACTGCTGACAAAATCCGTCGAACGCTTCTCACCCTAACCAGTTTTGCTACGTTAGGATTTGCTGTATCCCTACCCGCCCAAGCCATAGAATTTCGCTCAATTGACGGATCAAACAATAACCTAGATAATCCGACTTGGGGTGAAGCCGAAATTGAACTGATTCGACTCCTGGAACCCGATTACAGTGACGGAATTTCTGCGCCTGCGGGGATGAATCGCCCCAACCCTCGCGCTATTAGTAACGCGATCGCATCTCAATCCGAATCACTTCCCAATCCCTTCCACGCCAGCGATTGGCTATGGCAATGGGGACAATTTGTGGATCATGATCTCGATTTGACTGAGCCGCCTGCGGGTGCAGAATTTTTACCCATCCCCGTTCCCAATAATGATCCAATCTTTCCACCTGGATCAATTATCCCCTTCCGCAGAAATGCCGCTGCACCAGGAACAGGTACAGATATTAATAATCCCCGCCAACAAGTTAACGAGATTACAGCTTATATTGATGGGTCGAGTGTTTATGGATCGGATTTAGAACGGGCGAATTTTTTACGATCTGGAGAAGGTGGAAAACTGAAAACCAGTGCCGGGAATCTGTTACCATTTAATACCGCAAATCTGCCTAATGCTAATCCCTTTGGTGTCAGCCCTGACAATCTATTTATCGCTGGGGATGTGCGGGCAAATGAACAAATTGGCTTAACGGCGGTACACACGCTTTTTGTCCGGGAACACAATCAGTTAGCCGAGGAAATTGCCGCAGATCCCACAACTCCCGAAAAAGCGGCTGATGCGGGACTTTCTGTAGACAACTATATCTATCAAACCACCCGCCGGATTGTCGGTGCCCAAATCCAGGCAATTACCTATAATGAGTTTTTGCCTTTACTCTTGGGTGAAGGTGCGATCGATCCCCATAGTGGTTACGATGAAACCGTAAACCCCAGTATCAGCAACGAATTCTCTACCGCCGCCTACCGAGTGGGTCACACGATGCTATCCTCAGAATTGCAACGGATCAACAATGATGGCACATCAGCGGGGAGTATTTCATTGAGAGATAGTTTCTTCAATACCCAGGAAATTACCGATAACGGGATTGATTCATTGCTTTTAGGATTAGCCTCTCAAAAATCGCAAACTATTGATGCCTTATTAGTCGATGATATCCGGAATTTCCTCTTCCCCGCTGGAACCGGGGGACTAGATTTAGCCGCTGTGAATATTCAACGGGGACGAGATCATGGACTCCCCAGTTATAATGAAGCGCGTCGGGGGTTGGGTTTAGGCGGATACACGAGTTTTGATCAAATCACATCCGACGCCGAAATTGCCCAGCGCTTCCGAGATATTTACGGCACAAGCGATGGTCAAGATAATATTGATTTAGTCGATTTGTGGATCGGTGGGATTGCTGAAGATGCCTATAATAGTGGGATGGTTGGTGAACTGTTCAATGTGATTATCTCAGACCAATTCCAACGTTTACAGGATGGCGATCGCTTCTTTTATCTGGCTGATCAGGATCTCCTGAATTTAGTCCCGGATATTGGCGATACTAGACTTTCTGATATTATCCGCCGCAATACGGATATTACCAACATTCAGGATAATGCCTTTATTGTCGCCAAAGATGTGCCAGAACCCTCCGCACTATTCGGATTGTTTTTAATTGGGATTTTTGGCGGAACGTTGGGGAAATTGCGTCAGCGCCAATCCGTCAACATCGGACGTTCCCAATCAATCTAGCGATTCATCCTGTAGGGGCGCACCGACGTGCGCCCTGATCAAGGTATCGCATCAGACCAGAAAGTGCTGTAACAGGCGTCAACTCAATCTACAACCTATCTATCCAGTAATCCGAATTATTTATTGCCAGTCAATTGTAGGGGCGGGTTTAGGGAATCAATTCTGCTATTCCCCAATCAATGAACAACAAAACCCGCCCGGGTCGCTTATGTTACAGTTTTTCAGTGCTGCTAACATCTTAAGATGAAAACATTAACCAATAAAACCTTTATTAAGCTGTCACGCATTTAAATTGGGAATGGGTAGCGAGCAAGATGCTCGCACTACTGTTCCCTGTTCCCTCCCCTCACCCCAAGAGTTATTCAGCAACCCCTCAGTAGTTACCAACTCTTGCGCGATTTCGTTCCGCTCGACAATCCCGATCAATATTATCAACCTCTTCTTGCGCTTTACACTGCTCGTAGACAATTTGACCTGTTGAATAATTGGGAAGTTGTTTACGTTTTTCTAACGCTTTTTCAAAGTAGTCTATAGCTGCTTCCGGTTTATCTTGATGCACTAAAATTTGGGCTTTCAGATATAAAACTTCCGGATTATCCGGCGTCATTGCCAAGGCGCGTTCGACATAATCCATCGCCTGATTATATTTTTTCAAATCTCGATAAGCTACAGCTATCCCCCGATACGCCAGATACTTGGGATAACCATGAGTTTCTAACTTGTTAATCGCATCAGCCGGGTCAGCAAAGGGAACATTAACGGCTAACATCAAATCCATGTGACCGGTGAGTAAGTTTAACTCTGGATCAGTGCCATCAATATCTTTGGCGGCGTCTATATATTGAAAAACTTTCTGGAGTTTACTCAGCGCTCTAACTGGACCTTCTTTCTCAAAGTTATAGGTTCCTTCTAAAAAGTGACCGACAGCGGTGTAAAGATTACCGCGTAGTGGATCAGATGTGATCAGTTGTTCAGCCGTGGTTCGGGTTTTTGTGGCGTAAGTATTCAGGGTTTCTAACTCTCGCTCAGTGTACGCGATCGCGGCTAGCATGGCATAGATTAACGGATCAGTTCCTTCACTGGCTTCAGCTTGCTGGAGGTAGTCCTTGGCGGTTTTATAATCTCCTTGTTTAAAAATCGATTCAAATGCGGCTTCTGTCTTATCGCCAATATTGCGGGGATTACTGGGACGAAAGGGATCACCCGCTAAACTGGGAGTCACCCAAAAACTGACAACCATAATCGCTGCACCAGCTAAGGCGTTTACAGTTCGTCGCGGGGTTGGCAACCAATAATTCATCGTCTTAACTACAACTAATGTCTGTTAACGTTCGACGTTGGCGGGAATTGGAGGTTCCAGTCCCCAATCCTAAGACAATCGATGTCAGAATGAAGAAGATCCGACCATCTTCTTGCTCAACAGAAACAGATTTGGATGCTTTATCTCAAAAATATAACCTATCACCCGCCCGCTACTCCCACCGCTATCTTAAAAGGTCTGACTCTCACCCTAGCACCGCAACAACTCGGACTGATTATAGGTCGCAGTGGATCGGGTAAAACGACCTTATTGGAGATTCTGGCAGGTTTAGCCCAAGCCACATCGGGTGATATATTCTGGGGTGAACAGGAATTGACGCCTGATCACTTACAACAACTCGCCGGATTGGTGTTTCAGTTTCCTGAACGGCACTTTTGTGGCAGTACGGTGCTAGAGGAATTGCGAATGGGACACCCAGAATTGGGTTCAGAACGGGTTCAGGAAGCCTTAAGCGAAGTGGGACTGGGTGAGATTTCTCTGTATACGTCTCCTCATGCTCTCAGTGGCGGTCAACAGCGACGTTTAGCCTTAGCGGTTCAGTTGATTCGCCAACCGACGGTATTGATGTTAGACGAACCAACGGCGGGACTGGATTGGTCAATGCGCCGCCAGTTAGCAAGTTTGCTCCTAAAACTCAAGTCTCATTGGACATTACTGGTGGTGACTCACGATGCGGGTGAGTTATTGCAAATTGCTGACTCCTGTTGGACAATCCAAGAGGGTGAACTGAACTCGGTTGACGCCGCTAGTCTAGAACGGAAAGCGGCTGTTACGAGTCATTAGACAGGGAACAGGGAACAGGGAACGGGGAACGGGGAACAGGAAATAGTTGGATGAATGATCAACAATTGCTTCCGGAAATGGTTGAGGTTTGGCAAGAAACCTTAAATTGGCAACCGAATCAGAGTCAACACCAGCAGTTTCAGCGTCTGTATGCTGGGATTTTGGCAGGTAATCGTCAGTTGAATTTAACCCGCATCACCCAACCGGATCAGTTTTGGGAAAAGCATTTATGGGATTCGCTGCGAGGTGTGACTTCCCTGTTGTCAGAGGATGAGAAACCGCTAAATATTATTGATATTGGTACGGGTGCAGGATTTCCGGGATTGCCTGTCGCGATCGCGCTTCCCTCAAGTTCGGTGACGTTACTGGATTCAACGCGCAAGAAAATTACCTTTCTCGATACCCTGATTCCCCAGTTAGCTATCCCTAATGCTACAACTGTACTGGGTCGGGCGGAAAAAGTGGGACAACACCGTCAGCATCACCAACAATATGATATCGCCCTAGTTCGGGCTGTGGGTTCGGCATCCGCTTGTGCGGACTATGCTTTACCCTTACTGAAACCGGGGGGTTTAGGGATTTTATATCGAGGACATTGGAGTGAAGATCAAACCGATGAGTTGAAGGGAAAGGTTGAATCATTAGGGGGCGCGATCGCATCAGTTGAATCCTTTACCACACCTCTATCTCAGAGCGTCCGCCACTGTTTGTACTTACGAGTCATCTCTGATCGGGCTTGAGTACCCCTAGTCATGAAGTCCTAAATCACTCACATCTGATAAAAAACCCCAATCTTTCTGATATACTAGCTTGCCTGCGGCAACTCGTGTTAGGTTAACAATAGTGTAAATATTCTGTAATAATTAGAGTTACAAGCCAAAGCATTAGCTTCAAACCTGATATGACGACCCAGAGTTCACAAAGGGGTCGTAGCTAAACCGTGTAAATGGTCAAAAGAGTTTGATTTTACTACATCAGTCTGTGCTGTTGAGGTTGGTCAGGATCAGTGGAAAATTATCTGGACGTAGAAATCGTTCATTACTTTCCTCTATCCTGTTTCAATCCAATTGCTGGTGTATGCTCATGGATTTAAATTTCAATCACATCTGGAGGTATCCTTCATGTCCGTTCGTCTTTACGTTGGCAACCTGCCAAAAGAACCCGTTGATCGCGATGAACTGCAAGCCATTTTTGCCGAAGCCAGTCCATCGGTTTCCACCAAAGTGATTAAAGATCGCAAAACGGGGAAATGTCGCGGATTTGGTTTTGTCACCGTTCCCAATGATGAGTTGGCTGAGCAAATTATTGAGAAATTCAACGGTCACGTCTTTAAAGACAGCGCCTTGAAAATCGAAAAAGCCCAGCCCAAGTCAAAAAGTGCTAATGAGGAGGAATCTCGCCCATCTGGGGGTGGTGGCAGTACCCCTGGGCGTCGGGGAGGGGGTGGCAAAAAAGCCAAACGGAATACTCCAACACCCGATGCAGGTTCAGTTCAACCTGACCCCCGGTGGGCGGATGATTTGGCAAAACTCAAGGAACTTTTATCGGCGCAACCGAATAATTCCTAGAGTTGGTCTGAATCAAAAGGTAAACCAACTTAACTCCTCTAGCGACAAAAGCGGCGTTATACAACCCGCGCTAACCGTAGGACACGGTAAACGCAGTCTGTTCTGCTGCCCATTTGCCGTGTCCGTCTTTGTTGCCAACTTTCAGGCAATGGTGATCGCTAAAGACCGACCGACAATGATACCCTTACTTCTGGGGTGACACCCTGAAGGGCATCGTTAAACCAACGATGACATAAGCCCAATCCCCAGTAATTCATAACCAAGAAGGACATTTTAGTATGAGTGCAGAAACTGACCCTGTTAAGGTGATGAAGCAAGAAGTCGGTAAAGCAGCGGCCCAACGGGTGCAATCCGGGACAATTGTTGGCTTAGGTACAGGTTCAACCACGGCGTATGCGATTCAGTATATCGGCGATCGCATCAAAAAGGGGGATCTGAAAGATATCAAGGGAATTCCCACATCATTTCAGGCAGAGGTGTTGGCTAAAGAGCATGGTATTCCCTTAACCAGCTTAGATGCGGTAGATCATATTGATGTTGCCATTGATGGCGCTGATGAAGTTGATCCGCAAAAGAATTTGATTAAAGGCGGTGGTGCCGCCCATACTCGTGAGAAAGTGGTGGATTCTCTCGCCGATCAATTTATTGTGGTGGTTGATAGTGGTAAGCTGGTTGAGCGCCTGGGTTCTACGTTTAAACTGCCTGTAGAAGTCATTCCTATGGCCTATGCCCCAGTGATGCGGGCGATTGAGAAATTGGGGGGCAAACCCGAATTACGGATGGGGGTCAAGAAAGCGGGACCCGTGGTAACTGATCAGGGAAATATGGTGATTGATGTTACCTTTGATTCTATGGATAACCCAGGTGAATTAGAAAAGACGATTAATAATATTCCTGGTGTTTTAGAGAATGGTTTATTTGTCGGTGTGGCTAATGTGGTGCTAGTCGGTGAGGTGAAAGATGGTAAGCCGCTAGTACGCGAGATGTAATCGGTTATCAATCTGGTTTTATTGTCGGGTGGGCAAGACTATAAACATTGAAATGCCGATGTTATCGTTCGTTGCTCTTGCCCACCAAGCGAGTAACTGTAATTTAGTAGAATGGTGCGTTACGCTGCGCTAACGCACCCGACAATTTTATTAATTTGCATTCGATTCTTTTTGTTGTAACGCTTGCTTAGAAGACAGGGCGACCCGAATAAATTGAGTGGATAAAATTGCTCATTGGTGCAAGCGGGTCGCCCCTACACGAAGACAGGGCGACCCGAATAAATTGAGTGGATAAAATTGCTCATTGGTGCAAGCGGGTCGCCCCTACACGAAGACAGGGCGACCCGAATAAATTGAGTGGATAAAATTGCTCATTGGTGCAAGCGGGTCGCCCCTACACAATGACACAGGATAATGCCTAAGGGGGCTGTTCGTCAGGTTCCTGGTCGTATTTTTCGAGCCAGCGCAGATAGAGTTCCATCTGGCTTTTGTACTCAGGACGGAAGTTGCCTAGCTTGAGATCGATCGCGACAAGGCGTTTAAGTTTACGGTTATAGAAGAGTAGGTCGATATAAAAGTCATCGTCGTCGATTTGTAGGCGCTTTTGGCGGGCTACGAAGGTAAAGCCTGCTCCTAGTTCGAGTAAAAATTGCTCAATTTCCCGCAGGATGGCATCTTCCAGGTCTTTTTCCAGGTAGCGATCGCTTAAAGAAAGAAAGTCTAGAATGTAGGGGTCTTTAAGCAGGAGGTCGGGTGAGATTGGCTGTCCCTGGCGCAGTCTCTCTAGGTCATCGCGGATGGCGTTTTCGGGTTTGCGGGATAGGGCTGTGCGCTCATAGAGCATGGAGTGAATCCGCTCTTGGAGTTGGCGGTATGACCACCCCTCTAGACGACAAATTTCGATGTAGAAGTCTCGTTTTAGGGGGTCATCGATATACATCAGGGTTTTGATGTGTGTCCAGGTCAATTGTCTCCGCAGTGCAGAGACAATTTCTGGGTCAGGGAAGGTTTCGGCAAAATTTGCCTATGTGCCAATACAGGAGGGTGAGTTCTGAATTAATGGTAACAGCGGCGCGTTGTTTAGCATCGTCAATAAGCTGACGAATTTCTTGGAATAAAGCATTTTGAGCCAGGAAATCGCTCATGGGGTCATGTTCTTTTTCGCTTATCCGGTCACTATATCCCAATCAAGCCGCGATCGCTCTCTTCTGGGAGCCTATCATGAAAGAAAGTCAGCTAGAGGATAGCTGGGGTTGTCAACCACGTTACAACGTCTGTTCAGCGTATAACCTGTTCGGCATTTAAACCTTACTTAATGTCAAAAACAGCAAAACCCTTGTAATGCGTTTAGCGAAGCCATGCCGCAGGCTTTGCATCTTGCTCGCTACTCATTCCCAATTTAAATGCGTGACAGCTTAAGACAGGGCGACCCGAGGAAATTGAGTGGATAAAGTTGTTCATTGGTGCAAGCGGGTCGCCCCTACGTAATGATGGCATATCTGTGTTTAACGCCATTCTCCCTTAAGGGTAAAGGCTGCCTAAAAATAAGGGTTTCGCCAATCAATATTTTCACTTTGCCACATGGCTAACTGTGCCTGTCGCAAGGCTTCGGCTGGAGGCAGATTTTCTTGGAGATATTTTTGATAAAATTGACTCATCAGTTCGGCGGTTGAGGCATCATTGACATTCCATAATGAAGCAATGGTTCTTGGTGCGTCTGCATACATGAATCCTCTTGTCAATCCCACAATGCCTTCTCCTTTGACATTTTTTCCACTACCTGTTTGACAAGCGCTTAATACGACTAATTCGGCGGGGAGATTTAGGTTGAAAATGTCATTTAGGCGTAAGAAGCCGTTTTGCGGGTTGCCTTGTGGGTCTACTAAGGATACGACTAATCCTGATAGTTCGGGGTAGTCCGGATTGAGGATGCCATGGGTGGCAAAATGAATAATCTGATAGTTGCTTAAATCAGGACGTTTGAATCGGTTTAAGTTGGCTTCAAAATCGAAAATTCCTAGACTGGATTGACCTTGGAGGAATTCAAGAATGGTATCGGCTTCGGTGCGGGTATAGGGTAAGGGTTTTAAATCGAGTTCTGCGGTAGCGGTTGTGTCACTTGAATCATATCCTGTCCAGAGTGGAAGCTTCCATCTGCTCCTATAGCTGTGATCATTTTTCGCGATCGCACTCTGATTGAAAGGGTTGGACTCCAAAAAGCTTGTCGTCAATAGACTTATGGCTACATCCGGTTTGTACAACTGGCAGGACACTTTATGGTTCCATTTTCAACTTCGGGACACCTTATGGTTCAAGTGACAGGTTGAGCCTTACATCCCCTGGAGTCTCCCCTTGAACAACACCAAGGGCGGCTGCCCATAAGTTATACAATAACAGTAAGAATCGACACTCAAAGGTTACACCGTGCCAAAACTGACGATTGAAGTCCCTGAAGAAAACAAGGAGCGTCTGCAAACACTTCTAGTTCGTAGCCAAGCGGGTGAACTGACGCCGAGTGAGCAACAGGAACTTAATCAGTATCTAGCGATTGAGGAGACTGAGGAGACGAGAACATTTACACCGTCTCAATCTTTGGCTTCAGGGTATCACGATGATAGTCCGCCAAACCTGTTTACACAGAACAGTTCTCTCAAACAATCGGTGTCAGAGGTAGGGATGATGGGACAGTCATTGGCAAAGGGAAACCAATCCCCTGATACCCCGGAAACCTATATCAGCCTGATTCTGGAACCTCAACAGAAGAAAACTCTGGAAAAGGCGGCGGCTAAACGGTGTTTAACTCTGAGTGAATATTTACTTGAACTTGTTCTGGATGCAGCGACTCAGGAATTAGCGACTCCAGAACCCATGGTTTTAGATGAACAAGACTGGGATATCTTTGCCTCGGCTTTGAAAAATCCTCCTGAACCCAATAGGGTTTTAAAAGAGGCGTTTAAAAGGCATCATAATTAATTTGGGAATAGGTATGTGTATGACAGAAATGGTGTAGCATCTATTGTTTTGTAAACAGGAATCGTCTTGAGGTGACATGGATATTTAAGCCGATAGATAACTCGGTAAACCGGGATAACTTTGACTGCGGGGTTCCGGAATTAAATGATTATCTTAAAAAATATGCCAAACAAAATCATCAAAAGGGTATCGCTAAAACATTCGTAGCCATTCCCGAAGAGGGAGAACCGAATGTTGCGGGTTATTATTCGGTGAGTATGTCAGAAATTCAAGGGGAGTCGATGCCGAAAAGTTATGGGAAAGGATTGCCACGTTATCCGGTGCCAGCGATGCGGATGGGAAAACTGGCAGTTGATTCCTCAATGCAGGATTGTTTATTTCGACGCGAGGAGAGTTTTCGCGTTGGCGGAGCCTGTTCCGAAGAGAACGTATCGCGCTCTACCTCACCCTGGAGTATGCTCCCAGACAGCTACACTATATGTAGCGTAGCTGCGTAAGTCCTGGCGCATTTAGGGATGGCGTCTCGTTCTACAGCATTTTTCAGGTTGATGGAATACAGCACAAACGTAGAGACGTAGCATGCTACGTCTCTACAGCCAACCTTATCGTCGTCGCAACACCATCACCGATCGCGCCGTAACCTGAATCGGCTTATCCTCGGTGTAGCTGATTTCCTCCTCAACAAAGCGAGGCTTATCGGTGTCAATCACAACCAGCCATTCTCGGTTTTGCAATCCTGGGGGGAGCGTAAATTCAATCATCTCATAGTGAGCATTGAAGCAGATGAAGAAACTCTCATCCATGACTCGTTCCCCCTCCTCTCCTGGCGTGGCAATTTCTTCACCATTTAAGAAAATACCGATCGCCTTGGTATACCCCGCCATCCATTGATCCTCGGTCATATCGCCGCCATCGGGGTTGAACCAACCAATATCCTTAACGCTAGAACCGTGAATCGCTCGACCGAGAAACCACTTGCGTCGCCGGAATGTCGGATGCTGGCGGCGGAAATAGATCAGTTGACGGCTAAAGTCGAGAAGGGCGGCATTTTCATCAGGTAAATCCCAATCAAACCAGGAGATTTCACTATCCTGACAGTAGGCATTATTATTTCCCCCTTGCGTTCGCCCAATTTCATCGCCACCTAGTAGCATGGGGACACCTTGGGATAACATCAGCGTGACCAAAAAGTTGCGCCGTTGTCTATTCCTTAACTGGAGAATCTCTGGATCATCGGTTTCGCCTTCCGCCCCACAATTCCAGGAACGGTTATGGCTTTCCCCATCCCGGTTTTCTTCCCCATTGGCGTCGTTATGCTTTTCGTTATAACTGACCAAATCGTTGAGGGTAAATCCATCATGGGCGGTAATGAAGTTAATGCTAGCACTGGGTCGGCGTCCGTTGGATTCATACAAGTCAGAACTCCCGGTGAAGCGATAGGCAAATTCAGCTAAACTACTATCTTCACCGCGCCAAAAGTCGCGCACGGTATCCCGATATTGCCCATTCCACTCAGACCATAGCAAAGGGAATTTACCCACTTGATAGCCGCCCATGCCCACATCCCAGGGTTCAGCAATCAGCTTCACATTGGAGAGGACAGGGTCTTGGTGAATAATATCAAAGAATGCCGCTAGACTGTCCACCTCATAGAGTTCTCGCGCCAAGGCTGAGGCTAAGTCAAAGCGGAAGCCATCCACATGCATCTCTAATACCCAATATCGCAGGCTGTCCATAATCAGCTTCAGGACTTGGGGATGACGCACATTCAGGGAATTTCCACACCCGGTAAAATCCATGTAGTAGCGAGGGTCATCTTCCATGGTGCGGTAGTATGCCACATTGTCAATGCCGCGCAAAGAAAGTGTTGGACCCAAATGATTGCCTTCGCCTGTATGATTGTAGACGACATCCAAAATCACCTCAATCCCCGCTTTATGCAGCGCCTTGACCATTTCCTTAAACTCACGCACCTGTTGCCCTTGAGTGCCACTGGCGCTGTAGTTGGCATGGGGTGCCATATAGTTTATGGAATCATACCCCCAGTAATTCTTTAACCCCTTATCCACCAAATGTCCCGGTTGGGACAAGAAGTGATGCACGGGGAGCAATTCCACCGCCGTAATCCCCAAAGACTGAAGATACGCGATCGCAGCAGGATGTGCGAGTCCCGCATAAGTCCCCCTTAGCGGTTCGGGGATGTCTGGGTGTAGCTTCGTGAAGCCCCTGACATGGGTTTCATAAATAATCGTTTCGTGCGCCTGTCGTTGCAGCAGTTCGTCCTCTTCCCAGTCAAAGGATTCATCGACAACCACGGCTTTGGGAACCAGATGAGCATCATCGCTTTCAGACAATGCCAAGTCCTTTTCTGGATCATCCCACGGATAACCAAAGATTTCCTCCCCGTAGCCAATCTCGCCATCCAATGCCTTAGCATAAGGGTCAATGAGCAGTTTATTGGGATTGAAGCGATGACCCTCCTCCGGTGCAAAGGGACCATGGACGCGGAAACCGTACCGTTGTCCCGGACTAATACCCGGTAAATAACCATGCCAGACGAAGTTGCTGACTTCTGTCAACTCGAAGCGCGTCTCTTCATCCTGATCATCGAATAAACAAAGCTCGACAGCCTCTGCGTTCTCACTGAACAAGGCAAAGTTTGTGCCTTTACCATCCCAGGTTGCTCCTAAAGGGTAACTTTTACCGGGCCAAACGGGTACGTACATACATGAACCTCCTTACTCCATCACTATAAAATACTCAAGCTAAAGGCAACCTTTCTCCTAAGCCGTAAGATGGATCTAATTACTTATTGCATTTGCGCCTGATCAGGAGCAACCTATAATTTTGCAGATTATTCCCTTCCCTAACAATAGATGCAGTTGATTAGTAATGGATAGATCAGCCAATCAATTGTTTTGGGGATTGGTAAGGTTAATTACTGCTTTGAGACGTCAAGCATCTAACAGAATGGGTCTGCGCTGATGCATGAAACTTTTATTACACCCAATGGTATACATTTAACCTATCCCATCTTTAATCCTCAACGTCTAAGTAATTTTAACTGAAATGAATCTCCAAGACCACTATGTCGCATTGATGATTGGTAACTCTCGGCTGCACTGGGCTTGGTTTGTGGGAGATACTCTCCAAGAGGCTTGGGATACCCAACATTTCCCAGCCGCCGAGGTGGAATGGCTCATCCAACAGTGGACATCTGGTCTTCTACCTACCACCATCTTTGGTGAACCCTTCGTTTCTTGGTATTCCTCCAATCAATACCTACCCCTTTATATCGCTTCAGTCATTCCTGAGCAAACTCCATTGTGGCAAACTTATCCAGCTGCCCACGTTATTACTCTAGAGGATGTACCGCTTTTAGGCGTCTATCCCACCTTGGGTATTGATCGCGCCCTGGCTGTGTTAGGGGCGGGGGAAACCTATAATTATCCGGTGCTGGTGATTGATGCGGGGACAGCACTAACCTTTACGGGTGTCGATGATCATCGTCATCTCGTCGGCGGCGCTATTTTACCGGGACTCAAATTACAACTAGAATCATTAGCCCACAACACAGCCGCTTTACCGTCTATCTCACTTAAGCGCCAATTACCCAACCGTTGGGCGATAGATACCTTGACCGCGATTGAAAGTGGCGTTATTTATACTCTATTAGCAGGAATTCGAGAGTTTATTGCCGATTGGTTGCATCGCTTCCCTAACAGCCCAATTGCTTTAACTGGTGGAGACGCTGACTTATTACTCTATTATTTACATCGTCGTTATCCTAAATTTTATCCTTATCTTGTTG
>NZ_JBKHHI010000086.1:0-18935 GCF_046539235.1 Coleofasciculus sp. | reverse complement strand
GAACGGAAGCGCTAAAGCGCTGACTACGAACGGAAGCGCTAAAGCGCTGACTACGGACGGTGCGATCGCACAATTGTTAGCCAAGGCAATTCAACAAGCCAGACAGATTCAAGACGCGAAAGCTGAATCCTACGCCATTGGACAATTAGGCAAACTTTACGAACAGCAGCAGCAGTTAGCTGAGGCGCAAAAGTTAACGCAACAGGCGCTGAGTTTAGTGCAAGGAATTAATGCTGGCGATATTGCCTATTTATGGGAATGGCAACTGGGTCGAATTCAGGAAAAGCAAGGCAATATAAAGGATGCCGTCGCCGCTTATACTGTAGCCGTGGAAACCTTGCGATCGCTCCGTAGTGATTTGATTGCCCTGCCCAATTTACAATTCTACTTTCGAGAGCGGGTTGAACCCGTCTATCGTCAACTGGTGGGATTACTCCTAAAATCTGATCCGAGTCAGAAAAACCTGCAAAAAGCCCGCGAGGTGATTGAATCTCTCCAGCTTGCTGAATTAGATAACTTTTTTCGCCACACCTGTATCCAGGCGCAACCCCAGCAAATTGATCAGGTTGATCCCACGGCGGCGGTGATTTATCCGATTATTCTGCCAGACCGTTTAGCTGTGATTCTATCATTGCCGGGACAACCCCTGCGCCATTATCAAACTCAATTACCAGAAACAGAGGTGAACAACGCCTTTATCGAGCTCCGCAAATTCCTCAACCCGGTTCTATCAAACAAACAACGATTACGCTATTCCCAAGACATTTATGACTGGGTGATCCGACCCATAGAAGTCGAGTTAGCCGACAGTGGCGTTAAAACCCTCGTCTTTATTCTGGATGGGGCGTTGCGAAATCTGCCCATGGCAGCCCTTTATGATGGAGAACAGTATCTAATTGAAAAATATAGTGTCGCGGTTAGTCCTGGATTGCAACTATTAGAACCGCGTGCATTAGACCGAGAACGACTTCAGGCATTAATTGGTGGACTCAGCGAGGAACGTGGGGGGTTTTCTGCCTTACCTGGAGTCGAGTTGGAACTGAATAAAATCTCGGATCAAGTACCGTCTGAGATGCTTTTCAATCAGGAGTTTACCACAACCACACTTAAGCAAGAAATTAGTGCCGTTTCTTTCCCCGTGGTTCACCTTGCTACTCATGGTCAGTTTAGTTCTGAGGTGGAAGATACGTTTATCTTGACGTGGGAAGGTCAAGTTAATGTCAATGATTTGGATCAACTACTGCAAGTTCGAGAACGAGAGGATAGCCAACCGATTGAATTACTGGTTCTCAGTGCTTGCCAAACCGCAACCGGGGATCAACGAGCTGCCTTGGGATTAGCGGGTGTGGCGGTGCGTTCCGGCGCTCGCAGCACTCTGGCAACTCTGTGGTCAGTTCGCGACGAATCAACGGCTCAACTGATGGCTGAGTTTTACCAATACCTGACTCAAGCTGAAAACAACAAAGCGGAATCTCTGCGTCAGGCACAGCTTTCTATCTTGAAAAATCCTCAGTATGAGCATCCTTATTACTGGGCGCCGTTTGTTTTGGTGGGCAATTGGTTATAGAGCGTCGGTTCTACAGCGCCATGGCGTGTAAGTGAGGTAAACAGATCCCCGACAACTCCTACGAAGTCGGGGATCTGGCTGGGATAGAGTCTATTTGAGTTGTACAACTCAGGTGAAACTGAAAAAGCCAAGAGCATAACCTAAGAGTTATAAACCACAGACGTTTCGCCAATATTAAGTATTAGTAAAGAATGTTAATTAATTGTACAAATGATTTAGACGCGCTAGATCTTTTTTACTCTGATTGTCAAATAATGTAAATTAGTGTAAATTAGTTATCTCGATAAACATGGCTGTAGATTATGTTACTTAGTAACCTGTTTAATGTACCGCATAGCAGAGCAAACTGCTGTAAGCAACTCTGTCGCCCGATAGATATCTGACTGGAGGATTCCGGTTAAGATGCACCTACTCCCTGAATGTAAACACGACAACGTGACCACTCTGGCAATTCCTGGCGAATGAGGAATTTCATTGGGGGGACTAGTTCAACTGAGATTTGGTACTCTCGTGAGCAATTGGGATTATTGCGAAGATTACCCGGTAAAAACCCTGATTTTTCGTTGATGTACTCCTGTTTATTCAGAATCGTGACAGATGGCAGCTCAGGCTCATCAAAAATCCCGGAGGGGGATTATCCCAGAGCCAACCTAGATGTATTTTTGTGATCAACCTTACATAGAAAGACTTATTACAACATAAATCTTCTCATTTTTTACTCCTATGGGTTGAGGAAAATCTAGGCTGAAGACTGGCTATTATAAACGAAATTGTTTAAGATTAATAGTGTCATTCGCCAAGGCATTTACTGTTCAAGAGGATTATTATCGTGACTTGGCAACGTTACTACATTTATATCGGCTTCTTTCTCCTCAGTCTGTTGTGGCACATCCTACCGATTGAGGGACTACCCGTGCAGGCGCAAGAGGTTACGCCGGGTAGAACTTTAGCCAGTCGTTCGATGGTGACGGTAAGCTTCACACCGCCACCAACTGATGATCCACCCTTACCCAACAATACGGAAGGGGGAGGGACTCGTGATGGCGGATGTCCTCAAGATGCGAAGGCACTTGAGCCAACAATTACGCCTGTAATGCCCACGACTCGCCAAGGATTGACCGTTGCAGAGCGCCCGACATTTTTTGTTTATGTCCCTAAAACCACGGCGAAGCAGGTACTCTTTGTGCTCAAGGACGAAAATGAGGATTATTATTACGAAACAACCTTGCCCATACCCAAACAAGCAGGGATTATCAGCGTAAAGCTCCCCGATGAAGCATCCAAGCTAGAAGTTGGTAAAACGTATCATTGGTCGTTTCTGATGATTTGTGGCGCACAAGTTACGCCCGATAGTCCCGGAGTCCAAGGCGTGATTAAACGGATTAAGCCGAATGGAACATTAAATCAGCTAGACGGAGAACCTTTGCTAGAACAGGCTCTCCAGTATGGGGCAAATGGCATTTGGTTCGATACTCTGACAACCCTGGCTCAACTTAGACAATCTCATCCAGAGGATTCCTCCTTTCAAGTGGCTTGGGCAGACTTATTGAAATCAGTGGGACTCGATGCGATCGCCACTCAACCCCTTGTTAATTGACACTTCGTTAGGGAGTTTGTGGAAAGTATTTGATGCAGTGACGAAGGATGTAATCATGAAATATCCCATCTGTAGGGGCGCACCGACGTGCGCCCTTTATCGATGTGCGCCCTTTATCCAATGGTGTTTTTGCCGCCCAGATTCAGCGCATTGAGTTGAGCTTGGGCTTTTTGTAAAGACTCATACCATTCCTTTTGTGGATCACTGTCTGCCACAATGCCAGCACCCACTTGTCCCCAAACCGTTGCTCCAGCTTGAGACTGGCTAGATTTACGATACAGCAACGTGCGAATCAAAATATTTAAGTCGAGATTCCCCCGCCAATCTAAATAACCGCAAGAACCATAAAATAAGTTGCGCTTGACGGGTTCGAGTTCTTCAATAATTTCCATACAGCGAACTTTCGGACAACCCGTAATGGTGCCTCCAGGAAATACACCTCTAATTAAGTCTATCGGGTCACAGTTAGGACTAAGTGTTCCGATAATATTGCTAACCAAGTGCATAACGTGGCTGTAACGTTCAATAGTGAGAAGTTCATTCACTTGTACAGTTCCCCATTCACAAACTTTGCCGATATCATTGCGCTCTAAGTCAACTAACATGATATGTTCTGCTCTTTCCTTTTTATTAGCAATTAACTCCTGGGCTAACTGCTCATCTTGAGTTGAATTAACGCCACGTTTCCGCGTTCCAGCAATCGGTCTGGTCTCAACTTTTTTCCCGGATAACTGAATCAATCGCTCTGGCGAACAGCTAATCATTGCTCCCCACGGCGTTTGCCAATAACTGGCAAAGGGGGAAGGATTAATCTGTTGCAATGCTCGATAAATTGACCAGCTATCCAAAGCGGTATGTGCTTCAAACCGCAACGACAAATTCGCCTGGAAGATATCCCCAGCTTGAATATATCGTTTCGCTTGCTGCACCGCCGCTATATAATCTTGCTGGGAGCTGTGGAAAATGGGAGTGATGGGATTACTTTTGTCTGGTTTGGCTGGATTCTTTACTCCTGTTTCTCTATCCGCTTCCTCTAACTGACGTTGCAGGGAGTCGAGTTGAGTCGAATCTGTCGTCGCTAACCAGAGAATTTGCTGGTGATGATCTAGCACCGCAAAGGAGTCGGGTTCATACCAGTAGGCGATGGGGAAAGGTAGAGGATCAGTGTTTAGGTGGGGGAGTTGTTCAATCTCCCAGGCTAAGTCATATCCCAGCCATCCTAACCAACCCCCTGTAAAGGGAAGTTCAGCAGGTACAGGCGATTCTGGCTTTTTCACTTGAAGTAGGCGGCGCAGGAAGGGTAAAATATTTCCCATAGATGGAGTCCATAGTTGAGGGTGATGCTCAACAAAGCGAGGAGATCCCGCACAAATCGAATATCGAGCCAGATGGGTATTATGAGGTGTCACCGGGCTTTCTAAAAGAGTGGCAATGTGATAATTTTTAGCCAAATTTATTCCCTGTGTCGAATCTCCTCTAGGATGGAGAAATAGCGCATCAAAGACGTGTGAACCACTACGCTTAGCCAGAGGAAGCTTGCGCCAATGCCAAGGGTGTAGGGGGTTGAGGGAGGATGGGGTGGGTTCAAATAACTCAGTCGCGATCGCGGTATTCACATCCATTCTGTGGTAAATTTTTCCTGATGCTGTGCTTTTGGCTACAATATTTGTATAACATCAACCCTTTATAGACAAAAACAATTTAGTCAATTTACTGAGCGAGTGAATGTACCTATCAGTCTTCAAGACCGTAAGAATTCCGAAGCAATAGGTTTAAGCAAACTTGGGGAATTGAAGAATAAGCATCGATAAAATAGCGGCAATTTTTCAGCCAAAAGGTAATGAATGAATCTCTAACATTTTTACAAACAGGGCTACCCGAAGGTCCAATTGTTGCGTTTACTATTCTACTGTTAGTCAGTTTAACCATTCCGCCATTGTTCGAGCGCCTGGGATTGCCTGGGTTAGTCGGATTGCTGTTGGCAGGAGTCATCTTGGGTTCCAATGGTTTGCAGCTATTAGATGGTCAAACCGAGACCATGAAGCTGCTATCAGGTATTGGTAAAATTTACCTGATGTTTGTGGCTGGGCTAGAAATTGACTTGGTGCAGTTCCGCAAGAAAAAACATCGCTCCTTAGTTTTTGGATTGATGACCTTTATCGTACCACTCGTCGTCAGTATGATGATTGGGCGATTATTTGGTTTTGGTTGGAATACATCCCTGCTGATGGGTTCTTTATTTGCCTCCCATACTCTATTAGGGTATCCTATCGTCCAGCGGTTGGGTTTAGTTGAGAAAGAACCAGTCATTGTTACCATTGGCGCGACAATCTTTACTGATATTAGTGCGCTACTTGTTCTAGCCATCTGTGTTTCGATTAATGCGGGAGAATTTTCTCTGTATAGTTTGCTCCAGCAATTGGTGGCATTAGCGATTTACACCGCTATCGTTTTATTTGGCTTTGACTGGGTGGGAAAGGAACATTTTCGGCGGACGGGAGATGATGAAGGCAATCAATTTTTGTTTGTACTCCTGGCGGTGTTTCTAGCTTCGGTGGGGGCAGAAATTATTCAGGTAGATCAGATTGTCGGTGCCTTTATGGCAGGTTTGGCGGTTAATGATGTGGTGGGAAACTCACCGGTGAAAGAAAAAGTGGAGTTTGTGGGGAGTGTTTTATTTATCCCTTTTTTCTTTGTAGACATGGGCTTACTTCTGGACATTCCTGTGTTTATCGAAAGCCTCACCACCAGTTTTTGGCTAACGCTAGCAATTGTCGTGGGATTACTGGGGAGCAAATTCTTCGCCGCCGCGATCGCGAAATTCCTCTATCGTTACAGTTTTAACGAGATGATGGTAATGTGGTCCTTGTCTATCCCCCAAGTCGCCGCCACGCTAGCCGCCGCCTTGGTTGGCTTGCAGGTGGGGTTAATCACGGAAACTGTATTTAATAGCATCATTGTTTTAATGCTGATTACCTCTATCCTCGGTCCGCTACTGACTGGAAAATTTGCGCCGAAACTCCCTTTACCCAAAGCCAGCCCCAAAAGTAACCAGTCCAAACTTTGGTGGGAAAAACCTCACTCTAAACCGATAGAGGAACAAGAATCCGTTCCATTTACGATAATTGTACCTGTGAGCAAAAGTCAAACCAAGGGATATTTGATGGAAATGGCAGCACTGATAGCGCGTCATCAATCCGGTCAAATTATACCTCTGTCCATATCTCCATCTCGTACCTACATGGATGAACCCCAGATGCAGGTTAACCTACGACAAAGTCGGCGACTCCTACACAAAGCGCTAACCATTAGTTCTGAATTTGAAGCTGAGGCGAAACCTGTAGTGCGGATTGAGAATGACATCGCCTCTGGAATTGTTCACACCGCCCGGGAACAAGACGCCAGTTTAATTGTCATGAGTTGGCGCAAAAATACCGGATTGCGGGCACGTTTGTTTGGTACGATTATTAACCGGGTATTTTGGGCATCTCACTGTCCAGTTGCGGTGATGCGACTTTTAGATGAGCCAGTCAATCTACGTAAAATCTTGGTACCCGCCAAAAACTTCTCGCCCCAGACAATCCGCACGGTGAGATTTGCTCAACTCCTGGCTGATACTCATCAAGGGGAGGTGAAACTGCTGCACGTTTGTCCGGCTAAAACAGCACCTTCTGAAATGGCGGCGATTGAAGACGAGTATATCCATCTGTTGAATGTCACTGGCGGGCAGGTAAAATCAGAGGTGCAAGTGATTAAAGCTGACGATGTGGCGCTGGCGATTTTGAAAGTAGCTAAGTTAGCGGATATGGTCATTTTGCGCTCTTTGCGTCGCCGTACTATTGCGGGGTTAGCGGTGAGCGATATTACCACACAATTGATTAAGGAACTCACCTGCTCATTAGTGTTGTTTGGGGAACCGTATTGAAGCGGAGATGCCTAGGAGCAATCTTTCCGACGTTCCGGTGGAAGGTTGGTGTTAGGTAGGGGCGAAGTAGTTACGCATAAAAGTTATAGAACTTATTGCTATCCTTGCTCCGTAAATGCTTCGCCCCTATACCTCATAATACAAGCCAGGTATGCTTTTGTTGCGATCACTGCCTCCTAATCAAGCAAGATTTATGAGAAGAGCGATCGCATTCATTTCATCGCTCTACGCTTGCTTTTTCTTCAGGATTGAACCGACACCCATTGCACCGAATGCCAATACACCCAAAACCGAAGCAGGCTCTGGTACTGATGTTTTGGCACTAACTGTAATCTCCCCAGAATTTCGATCTAATTCAATTGAAGTTCCCATTTGATCGACATTCTCACGCAATCGCAATAGGCTACCAATCTCTCCAGATAAGAATTGTTCTCCGGTTACTCCCATACCCCCTCCGACGTTAAAATCACCAAACAGAGTTTGAGTCGAAGTATCAAAATTAAATTCAAAAAAAGGCGATTCAGATATTCCGTCAGTCACCGTATTAAACGACTGGAGCGGATTGTTGTCTGGATCGAAGAAAGAAACCATGAAGGATTCTAGGTTGTTTGTCGCTCCAGCACCACTTTCGGAAATGATAGTTGGGGCTGTGGTTTCGTCGTAGCTAAACATCCCCGTTGCTGAATAACCCGTATCCCCCTGCCAATTAAAGTTGAACGAGATCGCTTGGGCTTGTTGAGCGATCGCCACAGATAAAGCCGCCGAAGTTGCAGCGGTAACGGCAATTTTTGTGAAAATGTTTTGCATGACTCTCATTAAAATGGTGCTGTAAACCAAAAAATATACTATGGATTACTTTACTTCGCCAATGCCAATGAGTCAAATAAAGATTTGATGAAGTTGCGGTCAAACTAGGAAGTTTTGTGAATCGATAATTAATCTTAAGTTAACCTGGCGGGTTCGATGGGCTGGGTGCGAGATTTCTTGACGGCGTCTGCGCTACCTGTAGGGGCACGATATGTCCATTGGTGTCAACTTAAGCAATAGAAGGCTTAATGGTTGGTTTCCACATCCGCCAAGAACTGAAGTTCTTGGCTAATAGCGAAAGTCCACGCTTCGTGGACTGAAGATTAAAGAAGCCAGCCAATTGAGTCATCTTTAGATGACTTGAGCTATTAGCAAGGAAATTCATTTCCTTGCGGGTCATAAATTCTGTTTCTGCTGAGATAACAAGCGAGAACGAATTACACTTAAATCAGGTTGAACACTCAATAAACGCTGATGCACAGATTCAGCCAACTGCTCTCGAAGGTTAAGATAGGCTTCCACAGCATCTTGGTGTCGGAGATAATAACCAATTGTGGTATAAACATCAGATAACGATAGTGTTGAATAACGCTGAACAATGGATTCAGCAGAAGCACCATCCTGAAAAGCGCGAATCACTAACTCCAGCAAAACCCTTGAATTTCCGACTCGAATCGCTCCTGTTGAATCTTCAAAAAGAGGTGGCATTTCACGCTCTAAAGTCAGACTCATTTACTCATGCCTCCTACAGGTCTACATTATAAATAATCATAACTGAAATCAACCGCGCTCGGATTGGGTATCAGTTGTTGTTATCACTGGCACAAAATCTTTACTCATCACAGTTTTGCCTAAAATGAATCCCTACGCTATTATTCATCAAACTCAACGCCAACGAGTCAGCGATGGTATGACGCGATCGCTCCTGGAAAACTGCGAGAATGCGCCCCGCATCCTGGTACTCGTTTGGTCTCAACTTGGTGACTTTGACAGCCTCGAATACGCCTTCTGGTTACAGCGAGAGGCTGAACAGTTGCAGGCTAAGGGAATCGCCATTCGCGCTGTGGGGATTGGTAATCTCGATTCGGGAAAACAGTTTTGTCACTATACCGGATTTCCGGCGGAGTGGTTGTTTATTGATCCAGAGGCTCAATTGCATCGCCAGCTTAACCTCTATCCTGGGTTGGGTTTCAAACTTCCGGGACTTTCTACCACCCAAAGAGCCTGGTTGAATCTACTCTTAATGTGTGCGGGGATTGGTAGCCCTGGTACGCTTGCAGAAGTATTTCGCGGTTATCGGGGCGATCGCAACGCACCTCAGCTTATCGGCGATGAGGAAGTTATCAAGGCGAAACCCTTACCCCTGCTCAAAGGCTCATTTTTTCAATTCGCTGGGGGACGTGGATATCAGCGCCCCTTTGAACTCGCCACATTAAGACTACGGAATATGGTAGAAGTTTTAAGCCATTGGAAAACTTATGTTCCCAATCCCGCCTATATGACCCAGCGAGGTGCAACCTTCCTATTTGATACAGATGGGAAGCTACTGTACGAACATCGCGATCGCGGAATACTCGGCTTTGCTGCCAACATGAGCCGCCCCTTATCATTTTTAGATGAAATAGGGTAAAAGGGTAGAAGGGTAGAAGGGTAGCGATCGCATCGATTCCGGAATAAAAGTACAGACAATTGGTGATTGAGTAAGAAAGAAAGTTTTATGTAGGGGCGGGTTTTACTATTATCATTTTTTACCTCACCCAAAGGTAACTAAACCCGCCCCGATGTAGAGACGTAGCATGCTACGTCTCTACACTCCTTCAAAGATATACCCCAATCATGAACCATTATTATCCCAAACCAAATTACCCTTTCCTCTGGATTCCCAGTAATCTTCTCCTCAGCCTTCTCATCTTCATCAGCACAGCCAATGCCCAAATAATCCCCGATAACGATAACTTTTCAACCAACACCAACATTACTAATGGTGAGATTCAAGGCGGAATCCGCACCGGAAATCATCTCCTCCACAGTTTTGAGGAATTTTCTATTCCTAAAGACTCCCAAGCCATCTTTAAACTGATTCCCCAAAACATAGATATAGAAACTATTATCAGCCGCGTCACAGGCAGCAAAATGTCCATTATTGATGGTATCCTTGCCGCAGATGGCACTGCCAACCTAATCCTGATTAACCCCAACGGAATTATAGTTGGCGCTAATGCACAACTCAATATCGGTGGCTCCTTTTTAGCCAGTACCGCGAATAGTGTTATTTTTGCTGATGGCAGTGAATTCAGCACCACCAATACCCAACTCCCGCCCCTGCTCACCATTAACGTACCAATTGGTTTACAGTTTGGTGAAAATCCAGCACCGATTATTAATCAAGCAAATAGTAACCTGTCAGTAAACCCCGGTCAAACCTTAGCACTGGTGGGAGGAAATTTATCATTAAATAGAGCCAATCTGACAGCACCACAAGGACACATTGAATTGGGAAGTGTGGCGAGTTCTGGACAAGTGAATCTGACTCCTATAACCCCAGGTTTTGCCTTAGATTATTCAGATATACAACAATTTGGCACGATTGACTTAACCGATTCCACAGCCGTCAATACCAGTGATTTAGGTGCTGGTGGTGGTGGCAAAATTCGGGTGCGGGGGGGACAAGTCACCCTGACTCAAGGCTCAAACCTAGTGGCGGAAACCTTCGGTAATGTGAACGGCGGCGGGATTGATATTCAGGCAAATCAGGTGACATGGCAACAGGGTGCGTTTGCTTCTACCTCTACATTTGGTGCAGGTACAGGAGGCAATCTGACCATTCGTGCTGACCGAGTGAACGTGACTGGCACAACCCCTCTAGAACCCTCACGGCAGCTTCTATCCGGAACCTTGGATCCCCTTAATCCTAGTAATGGTTTATTTAGCGTAAGTGGTGGACAGGGTGATGCTGGACATTTAACCATTGAAACCAACCAATTGATTGTGCACAACGGCGCGGCTATTTTAACCACCGCATTGGCTGGGGGTGATGGTGGCGATTTAACCCTAAATGTTTCGGAGTTGGCAGATTTAACCAGTGGGTCTCTGTTAGCCACAGGAACCATCGCTCAAGGAAATGCCGGTGATTTTACCATAACCACAAATCAATTGAGAGTGCTAGAGGGTACATCCCTAAGCACCACTCCTGGCGGTATAAGTCAGGGTGAGGGGGGAAATATGACAATAACGGCTGAATGGGTGGAACTCAGAGGAACCCCAGCCGATGCGGTTGTTCCAGGCGGGTTGTTCACAGCGACGCTGGGTGCGGGGGATGCGGGTGATTTTACCCTGAATACAGGTCAACTCATTGTTGCGGATGGGTCACAAATCTCAGCGTCGGCGGCGGGTGGGGGACGAGGGGGAAATCTTATGATTAACGCCGATACGGTGGAATTGAGGGGAATTTCTGCTGATGGTCGGTTTTTGAGTGGGTTGTTTACTTCGTCATCGCTGTTAACTGTAGAAGGACAACGGGGAACAGCGCCCGCGGGAGATTTAATGATTACCACGCGCCGCTTAAGTGTACAGGATGGCGCTCAAATTTCCGCCGCGACAGGGAGTGCAGGGACAGCCGGAACGTTAACGATTAATGCGGCTGAATCAGTCACAGTGGCGGGTGTGGCGACGGGTGTTGATCCCGGTGTCGAACGAGTCTCCTTTGGCATCATTGGTGATGGTATCGTACCCAGTGCGATTGAAGCGAATACCAGTGGTGCTGGTGGCGCAGGGGATTTGCAGATTCAAACCAGAGAGTTAAATGTGTGGGATGGCGCAGAAGTTGGCGTCAGGGGAACAGCATCGGGTGCTGCTGGTAATTTAGATATCATCGCTGATTCGATTTGGCTGGACAATCAAGGGGCAATTAGTGCAGCTACAGTGGCGGGGACAGAGGGAAATATTCGACTGGAAGCATCAAATGTGTTGCTGCGGCGCAATAGTCGGATTACCACGAATACAGAGAACAGTGATGGCGGTAATATAACAATCGATACCAATACTCTAGTCGCGATCGATAATAGTGATATCACGGCTAATGCTCGTCAAGGTCGAGGTGGTCGTGTTAGTATTACAGCTCAAGGTATTTTTGGCATTCAGTTTCGGGATGAACTTACCCCCAATAGTGATATCACTGCCACATCAGATTTAGGACCACAATTTAATGGTCTGGTAACTTTAAATATTCAGGGAATTGACCCGAATCGGGGATTAGTTCGCTTACCGGAAAACTTTACTCAACCCAGTGATCAAATTGCCACAGGTTGTGTCGCTGAAACCGGAAATTCCTTTGTCGTGACGGGACGCGGTGGATTACCCGAAGACCCCAGTCAAATTTTACGCGGTCGAACCATTTGGCAAGATTGGCGTCCTCTGGATTTGGATGCGGAAAATCTGGAGGAGACGGGACATGGAGAGAATCGACAGCAATTCCCATCGACAAGAGAGGAAATATATCCAGGGGAAAACCTGACCTCTCGCCGTTCTTCTATTGTGGAGGCTAAAGGATGGGTTATTGATGCCGATGGTAATATCGAACTGGTGGCTGATATGCCTAATAATAGACTAAGGGGGTTGGAGTTATCCACAAAATCTTATTGTTATTCAATAAAACAGTAGGTTGGGTTGAGGTACGAGACCTAACAGAAGCCAATACTGCAAGGGATAGAGGATCAAGGGATAGAGGATCAGGGGAAGCAGGGGTAGCAGGGGAAGCAATGTAGAGACGTGCCATGGCGCGTCGGGAAGCAGGGGTAGCAGGGGAAGCAGGGGTAGCAGGGGAAGCAGGGGAAGCAGGGGTAGAAAAAGTTAAATTTAGAGGTTATCCGAGCGGTATTGCAACAGAAGCTAACTTGATACTGTTGGGTTTCACTCCGTTCAACCCAACCTACTTCAGTAATAACTTAAATTAACAATTACCTATGGGAAGTTTTATTCAGCAAAAATCATTTACATTACTTTTATTAACCGGGAATTTGTTTGTTGACTTACTGGTTTCAAGTAAGATAGCTCATGCCCAGGTTATACCTGATGACACATTGCCCCAAAATACAAGAGTCACAAAGAATGGTAATATTAGTGAGATTCAAAACGGCACAAGAGTAGGAAATAATCTATTCCACAGCTTTGAAGAGTTTTCTGTTTCTGAAGGTTCAACAGCATTGTTTGACCTGAGAACGATTAATCAGGATGTCCAAAATATTATTAATCGAGTTACAGGCAATAACTCATCAGAAATTAATGGCACAATTAAAGTTAATAATGCCGCAAATTTATTTTTAATTAATCCTCAAGGCATTGTCTTTGGCGCGAATGCAGAACTCGATATTAGAGGCTCATTTTTAGCCAGTACAGCCAATAGCATTCAGTTTCCCGATGGGCAGGAGTTTAGCGCCAGGAATTCCTCAACCCCACCCTTATTATCAATAAATGTACCCATTGGCTTGCAGTTTGGTGCAAATCCAGCTCCTATTGAGAATCAATCGACTGGTGGCTTACACTTAGATTCCCTTCAAACCTTAGCTTTAGTGGGTGGCGAACTGCGGTTTCCGGGAGGACATTTGACAGCACCTCAAGGGCGAATTGAATTAGGTAGTGTTGGTGAGAATAGTTTTGTCCAGATTACGCCAACGATTAATGGCTTCACTCTGGGATATGAACAAGTGAAAAATTTCCAAGATATTAACCTATCCCAGCAATCAGTCGTAGACGCTAGTGGTACAGGTAGCGGTTTTATTCAAGTTCGAGGCGCTCAGGTGAATCTGACGCAAGCGTCACAAATTCTGGCGAATACAGAAGGTGATATTGACGGCGGTGATATTACGATTCAAGCGGAACAATTGAACCTAAAAGAGGGCGCTTTTGTTTCGGCGTCTACCTTTGGTGATGGGGCAGCTGGTCGCTTGATGGTAAATGCTGCATCGGTGGAAATTATTGGCATAAGAAATCTACAAGAGGTATTAGATACACTGTTTGAGGAGAAAACAATTACCCTTCCGGAGTTGGGTACGGGTCTATTTTCGCTAAGTTTCGGTTCTGGTGCGGCAAATAGCTTAATCATTAATACGGAAACATTAAGTTTGCAAGAGGGTGGTTTTATCTCAACCTCTCCCTTTAGCACTGGTTCAGGCGGTGATATGATGGTGAGAGCGTCTGAATCGGTGGAATTGGTGGGTTCAGAACTATTTGCTGATAGTTATGGCAAGGGAGATGCAGGTCAACTAACCGTACAAACCCGACAGTTAAGGGCTAGCGAAGGAGGTGGAATATTTAACTCTACCTTTGATGCAGGGCGTGGCGGAAATTTGTTCATTCAAGCATCCGATTCGATTGAACTGATTGGTACGACACCCGATGGTCGATTCAAAAGTGCTATTGCTTCTAATGCTTTTGAGGATGCGACTCAAGCCAGGGGAAATGTGATCATTGAAACTCGACGCTTAACCATTCAGGATGGTGCGGGAATTGGTGCGGCGACATTCGGTACAGCTCAAGGTGGAACGGTGAATGTTCGGGCGTCAGATAGTGTGGAACTAATTGGCACTTCGGCGAATGGTCAAGAATTGAGTAGTTTGAATACCCAAAGTTTTGGCACAGGTGCGGCGGGGGATATTGAGGTTTATACTAGGCGATTAGTCCTGCGTGATGGCGGAGTGATTTCAACCACCACCCAAAATGCTGGGCGGGCGGGACGATTGGTGGTTAGAACATCAGAGTCTGTGGAACTGAGTGGTGTTTCCGCCGATGGCAAGTTTCCCAGTAGTTTGCGCTCAGATGCTTCTTCTGATTCCGTTCCCAGTGGCTTTATTCCACCGCCTCAGACTGAGGTATTAGGGGAAGCGGGGGATGTAACGATTGATACAAGACGTTTAATCATCAGAAATGGAGCGGAAATTACAGTTAATGGGGAAAAGTTAGCCGCCGCAGGAAACTTAGGAATAGAGGCTGATTTGATCAGGTTAAGTAACGGGGGTACAATTTCGGCGACTACGGTTGCAGGAACTGGCGGGAATATCACGCTGCAAACGCAGAATTTGTTGCTACAGAATCAGAGTCAAATCAGCACGAATGCTGAGAATGCTAATGGTGGTAATATTACGATTGATACAGGTAATTTAGTGGCACTTAATAATAGCGATATTAGTGCCAATGCTCAAGTGGGAACAGGGGGTCGGGTTACGGTTAATGCGTTTGGTATTTTTGGTACACAATTTCGAGAAAGGTTAACTCCAGAGAGTGATATTACGGCGACATCAGCACTTGGACCTGAGTTTAAAGGTATGGTCAATATCAACATAGAGAATATTGATCCCAATCAGGGATTAGTCCGGTTACCGGAAAACTTTATTGAATCCAATAACCAAATTGCTACAGGTTGTGCTGCGGATGAAGGTAATTCCTTTGTGGTAACTGGGCGGGGAGGTTTACCCGAAGACCCCACTCAAACCCTGCGAGGTCGAACCCTTTGGCAGGATTTACGAACGCTGGTGTTGAATGAAGATGAAGGAGATTATGTAGAGACTTTGCATGCAACGTCTGGGAGCGGGGCTAGTAGAGACGTGACTGTAGAAAGTCTGGGAGATAGGGGAGAATCTGCTTCTGAGCGTCGCTTACCCATTGTAGAAGCTCAAGGATGGATCATTAATTCTCAAGGTCAGGTTGAGTTAGTGGCTCATGTTCCTGAAGTTACTCCCCACAGTTCCTTGTATGGATCAGCAACATGCTTAAATTAAGTTATAAGTATGTCCTCGAACGAAATTAAGCCCTGAACTAAAGTTCTGGCTCAAAGCATAAACCCGTTAAAACGGGTGCAAAGACTTACCTAGGACTTGCTGCATTAATGTAGAAAGTAGACAAGATGAGGGTTTCAAGCCCTTTTTCGACCTTGCCAAGGGCAAGGAATAAACCCTTGAGAGGTGAAAAAACTGACCAAACAGTCAGCTTCCGCTTACTTGAGCTTAAAGATTAAAAAAATTATTTTCTGGGTCTAAATTGACGATATTCAGATCAAGGAGCGTGCTATTCCATTTAGGAAAACTTGTTACCCAATAACTGAGCAACCCAACTAGCCCTTATTCATAATATTCATAAGTCATCGTTTTATTCTTTCCCTCATGACTTTTTTGCCCCGCATCAGACTGAAAATGGCTGTAAGGCGATCGCGAACTCAAAAAATAGCGCTAATCCCCTCACGCCTCAAGGTTTTCAGTCGCTGTATCGGGTTAGGATTACTCACATTGTTCCTGATAACGTGGGTTTTTCCCACCCAAGCGCAGCATCCGCCGATACCGCTTACGGGATCAACTCAGACTCAATTCTTGAGTCGGAAACTCTTAATAGGAAACAAGGAACAGGATAGAAACTCAGTTCAGGAGGATAACAATGCTTTAACTCAACTCGAACAAGGCAAAGCCTTCTATGCGGCGGGGCGCTTTTGGCAAGCGATTAGGGTTTGGCAACAGGCGATGCAAGCGTATCAAGCTCAAGGCGATCGCATCCACCATGCCCTGAGTTTAAGTTATCTCTCCTTAGCCTATCAAGAGTTGGGACAATGGCATGAGGCAGAACAAACGATTACCCAAAGCTTAAATCTAGTCGCTAATCTCCTCAAACCCACCCCCAATCATCAACGCCTCCTCGCCCAACTGCTGAATACTCAAGCCAGTCTCCACTACGTCCAAGGACAAATGGAAGCGGCTTTAGAAACCTGGAAACAGGCAGAACAGGCGTATCAAGACGCGGGGGATCAAACAGGTATATTCGGGAGCCAAATTAACCAAGCACAAGTTTTACAAGCGTTGGGACTCTATCGGCGATCGCAGATTACCTTAGAGCGAGTGCAAACCCAACTCCAAACTCAACCCGATTCGTCACTCAAAGCCGCCGGATTAAGGAGTCTGGGCGTCGCGTTGCAAGTGGTGGGTAATCTGGAGGAATCACAACAGGTGTTGCAGCAAAGTTTGGCTATAACTCAGGGCTTCGATTCAGCATCGGATCAAAGTGCGACGCTATTTAGCCTGGGAAATACAGCTAGAGCGTTACAGGAATTTGAAGATGCGATCGCCTATTATCAACAAGCCGCCTCAACAGCAACCACCACTCTCACCCAAGTGGAAGCCCAACTCAACCAACTCAGCCTGCTGATTGAAACTCAAAATTGGACAGACGCTCAAACCTTAGTCCCCCAAATTTACGCTCAATTATCCAACTTACCCCTAAATCGGGCGGCGGTTTATGCTCAAGTGAATTTCGCTGAGAGTTTGATAAAAATGGGGAGCAATGTAGACTACACTAAACCCGCCCTGCTTGGGGAACGGGATATAATTACCCCAGCCCCAATCCCCAATCCCAGCGCGATCGCACAATTGTTAGCTAGAGCGATCCACCAAGCCAGACAGCTTAATGATAAGAGAGCCGAGTCTTACGCCTTGGGTCAATTGGGACATCTTTATATGGAGACACAGCAGTGGTTAGAGGCGCGAGGGTTAACGGAGGAAGCATTAAGTTTGGCGCAAGGAATACAAGCCACTGAAATCGCCTACCGTTGGCAATGGCAACTGAGTCAGATACTCCAACATCAAGGTAATCTGACAGGCGCGATCGCGGCAAATCGGGAAGCCGTTCATACCCTGCAATCCCTACGCCGTGATTTGGTGGCGATTAATCCTGATGTGCAATTTTCCTTTCGGGAAACCGTTGAACCCATTTATCGCAATTTGGTGGAATTGCTCTTAAGCAATCAGCCCACACCAGAGCTGCTCACCCAAGCGCGTGAAACCATTGAATCCCTGAGATTGGCGGAACTAGAGAACTTCTTTCGGGAAGCCTGTTGGCAAGTTCAACGCCAAACCATTGACCAGATTGATCCCCAGGCTTCGGTAATTTACCCGATTATTTTGCCTGATCATTTTGCCGTGATTGTCTCCCTACCCGGAAAACCCCTGCGCTATTTTCAAACGGATGTAGCTCAGACTCAAATAGACAGCACTATTGAGCAGCTACTACAAGCCTTAAATCCAGTATGGTCAAACAAAGAACGGTTACGCCTTTCCCAACAACTTTATGATTGGTTGATCCGACCGATTGAACCTGAATTAAAAGAGAATGAGATTAAAACCCTCGTCTTCGTTTTGGATGATGCTTTGCGAAATTTGCCCATGGCGGCGCTCTACGATGGACAGCAGTATCTGATTGAAAACTACAATATCGCGCTATCCGTAGGATTACAACTGATCGAGCCGCGATCGCTCCTTCCCCAACAACTGAAAGCGTTAACCGCTGGACTCACCGAGGCGCGGGGCGGTTTTCCGGCTCTCCCCGCGGTGGAGTTGGAAGTGCAAAACATCGCTGCCCAAATTCCGACTAAGGTCTTTTTAAATCAACAGTTTACCCATCAAACGCTGCAAGAGCAAATTGAAGCGACTCCTTTCCCAGTGGTTCATCTAGCGACTCACGGACAGTTTAGCTCCAAAGCCGAGAACACATTTCTGCTCACTTGGAATGGGCGGATCAAGGTGAAAGATTTGGATCAACTCCTGCAAACCAGACAGCGACAGAATACCAACCCGATTGAACTGCTGGTTCTCAGTGCTTGCCAAACGGCGACAGGGGACAAGCGAGCGGCTTTGGGACTGGCTGGATTAGCCGTGCGATCGGGCGCTCGTAGTACTCTAGCAACCTTATGGTCAGTTAATGATGAATCGACGGCTCAGTTGATGGTTGAGTTTTATCGACAACTCACTCAATCTCAAGTGAGTAAAGCCCAAGCCCTGCGTCAGGCTCAACTCACTCTCCTACGTCAACCTAATTATCAGCATCCCTTTTACTGGGCGCCCTTTGTCTTAGTCGGAAATTGGCTTTGACGCAAAGGCTGTTCCCTGTTAATACAGAAGGCAGAGGGCAGAGGGGAACAGTAGTGCGAGCGTCTCGCTCGCTATTGGTTTGCCTCGCTATTGGTTTGCCTCGCTATTGGTTTGCCTCGCTATTGGTTTGCCTCGCTA
>NZ_JBKHHI010000085.1:0-19186 GCF_046539235.1 Coleofasciculus sp. | reverse complement strand
ACTATGGGATGTGCAGACAGGCAAAAAAATTACCACTCTCCAGGGTCATGATTCTTACGTCTATAGCGTAAGTTTCAGCCCCGATGGTCAGACCTTAGCTTCTGGTAGCAAAGACAAAACCATAAAACTATGGGATGTCCAGACAGGCAAAGAAATCACCACTTTCCTGGGTCATGATCATTATATCGGAAGCGTAAGTTTCAGCCCGGATGGAAAGACCTTAGCTTCTGGTAGTTGGGACAATACTATAAAACTATGGGATGTCCAGACAGGCAAAGAAATCACCACTTTCCTGGGTCATGGTGCTTCTGTCAATAGCGTAAGTTTCAGCCCGGATGGTAAGACCTTAGCCTCTGGTAGTGGAGACAATACTATAAAACTATGGGATGTGCAGACAGGCAAAGAAATTACCACTCTCCAGGATACTTCTGTCAATAGCGTAAGTTTCAGCCCCGATGGTCAGACCTTAGCTTCTGGTAGTGCAGACACCATAAAACTATGGGATGTGCAAACAGGGAAAGAAATTACCACTCCCCTGGGTCATGATAATTCGGTCATTAGCGTAAGTTTCAGCCCGGATGGTCAGACTTTAGCTTTTGGTAGTTTCGACAACACCATAAAATTATGGAATGTGGACTTTGACAATTTAATGGAGCGCAGTTGCGACAGGATACGCAATTATTTGTTGTATAATCCAAATGTGGAAGATAGGGACTTGTGTGATGGCATTGGTACAGAACAATAGAGCGTTTTTTTACTTTTTTCATTGAGGGAGTTGAGTCACCCTCATCCCCTAACCCCTTCTCCCACCTCCCTCGTTCCCCCCTACGAAGAGGGGGGAGGACAGAGGATGCTTCGCTTTTGTTTCATAGGAGAAGGGGAACCGGACAATTGCTCTATTTATGTCTCTCCTATCAATAGAAAAAATAGCTAAAAATCAACTTAATTCCCTCTCTTATTCACCCAAAACATAAACACTAAAGTCAATTTAATTCTCCCCTCTCCCCTGGTGGGAGAGGGGTTGGGGGAGAGGGGGAAATACCTCATGAGAATGATAAATTTAACTCTTGAATCAACAACACACTGTTATAGGCGACTGGGGAGGAGAAATGACTTCAAACCTTTATAAAGCAGGGCTTCCATCAGTAGCGATCGCGTTTTGTCAGAAATCCAGAATACTGACCGACTCTCAAGGATATTGACTTCAGCCTGGATCGTAGTCAAATTTGTAAAGTTCTGCAAAGATGAATAGAATATGAAAAAAGATTGACGTGAACTGAGCAATCCCTGTGAAACTATCTTCCTTGCCCATCGTCGGTTTTGTCCTGACAGCACCCTTTTCCTCGATGAATCCAGCCCCCAAAGATGTCTCTGCTCCCTCTGAGTTACCAATTTCCCCCACTCCCACCAGTTTGCGTCCCCTCGTCAAGCGCCAACGGGGGATATGGGGTATCTTTAGTTCAACCTTCCTAACTATTTTTCTAGCTGAGATTGGTGATAAAACCCAACTAGCTACCCTGCTAATCAGTGCAGAATCTCAATCCCCGTGGATTGTGTTTACAGGTGCCGCGATCGCACTCATTGCCACCAGTTTAATCGGTGTCTTGCTGGGAACCTGGTTAGCCAAGCGTTTACCGCCCAAAACCCTGGAAACCGCCGCCGGGACATTATTACTCTTCATTTCCGTTATGCTGTTGTGGGATGTGGTGCAACTCGGATGAAACAATTGGGAATGTGTAGAGGCGGATTTTACCACTATCTTTTTCTTTGCACCCAGATGTGACTAAACCCACCCCGACTAAATCAGAGAGTTTTGAAGATTATGGATTGGCAATTACTCGGATTAAGTTTCATTACCGTATTCTTAGCCGAAATTGGAGACAAAAGCCAACTGGCTGCGATCGCGCTTGGCGGTAGCCTCAAATCGCCTCGTGCGGTATTCTTGGGGGCTGTAGCCGCATTGCTGTTAGCCACGTTGATTGGCGTATTAGCTGGGGGAGGCGTAGCGCAACTATTACCCGTGCGAATGCTAAAAGCGATCGCGGCAGTAGGTTTCGCATTAATGGCTGTTCGCTTGCTGTGGCCCTCTGAAGATGAAGCCTGAGAACGTTTTTATGTAGGGGCGGGTTTTACTATTATTGTTTCTTCCCTCACCCAGATGTAACTAAACCCGCCCTGACCAAATTTTCAGAGAGATTCTAAACAAAAAACACACGAAAATGGTTTCTCTTGCTAGGAAAAACTTACTCGAAGACATTCCCCGCTTTTTAGTCGCCCAAGCTGGAATTATGTTTGCGGTGAGTTTAGTTACCTTGCAAACGGGTATTTTTAATGGATTTACCCAATCCACAGCTCAGTTAATTTACAATTCCAACGCAGATATTTGGGTCGCATCGGATAAATTGGTGCAAATGGAGTTGACACTACCCATTCCCTTATCCCATGTTATATCTGCCCGTAATGTGGAAGGCGTGGCTAAAGCGGAAGCCCTGATTTTTAGTGGTGCGTTGTGGAATCCACCCCAAGGGGAAATTACCCGCGTCAGAGTGGTAGGATTTGACCCCAATGGGCAATTATTTCAACCGATAAATCTGGTGCAAGGCGATGTGAGAGATTTATCTGAACCCTATAAAATTATTGTAGATGCAACCAATCAAGATTCCCTGAATGTGCAACAGATTGGGGATATTGCCCGTGTAAATTCTTTGCCAGCCCGGGTGGTGGGTTTCACTCAAGGGAATGCATCAATTGTGTCCAATTCCTTCATGTTTACTTCCCTAACCAGTGCCAATGCGTTCTTAACATCGGGTCAAAAGTCGGAACTATCTTGTAAATTGCCGTCAGATTCTGAAAATTTAATTTGTACCAATACTTATTCGAGAATATCGGAATCTGAACTCCGGAATCAACCCCCACCGCCACCTAATCCATTAGTTGCTTCTGATTTGATTCAATATGTTTTAATTGCGGCGGAACCGGATCAGGATTTGTCGCAATTGAAAGCACGATTAGAGAAAGCGTTACCGAATGTGAGTACCTATACTCGCGAGGAGTTTATTAAAAGGAATCAAGACTTTTGGCAACAGCGAACCGGAATTGGTTTTATTCTGGGTTTGGGGGCGGTGGTTGGTGTAGTCGTTGGTGTGATTATTGTCGGTCAAATTCTTTATTCCTCTGTAGCTGACCATATTAAAGAATTTGGTACGCTAAAGGCAATTGGCGCGTCAGATTGGCGCATTTACGGCGTAATTATTGAACAGGCGATGTGGATGTCGGTTCTCGGTTATCTCCCCGCCATGATTCTCTGTTACAGTGTAGCTTTGTGGACATCAGCAACTCAGGGGATTCTGATTCTGATCACCCCCGTATCCGCGATCGCGGTTTTGGTGATCACGGTGGGAATGTGCGTCGGTTCGGCTATTTTCGCGATTCAGAAAGTGACACGCCTTGATCCAGCCATGGTGTTTAATCAATGAATCATTCATTTTATTATTTGTTGATTGTTGATTGTTGATTGTTGATTGGTAATTGGTAATTGGTAATTGGTTTTGTAGGGGCGAGTCGCTGCACAACTATAACGGTGTGAGAATTAACCTGTCTCGACTCGCCCTTTTCTCAAAGTACGTGATGTCAGATAATTGCCGAAACCCCGTGGAGGGCGACCCGAGTCCATTAATGGTTCGGTGGTGTAAATTATGTGCGGCGGGTCGCCCCTACAGTGTTTATCAATAACGCCACTGGAAAATCACTGAGAACATCTCGAATCCACAATGTATCGTCCCCCTGAATTTCCCGTCCCGTCATCACATCCCGCCACATAGACGACGAACTAGAAGGTAAAGAAATCCGGGTTTCTTGCCAAACTTGTTCACCCATGGGATATTCTCCTGGCTTGACTAAACTTGTCAACAGCCGAGGGACAATGATAATCACCGTTGTATGATCCCAAGTTCGGGCAAAGGTAACCACATGATCCTTCAAGCTACCAATAACCGTCATTTTCTGGTAATCTCCTCGCTGGAATACCTCTAAATAATCGCGCCGTGCTTTTAAGGCTTGATAAATCACAAATAACTTAATTCGACCGTCTTCTGGAGTCTGACAAAGTTCCTGAATTAAACCCAGGCTATCCGTTTCAAAGCGCTGCTTCAAGTCTTGAACTAACGCCAGCCGCTGTTCAAAATCCACCGGACGGCGATTATCGGGATCAACTAAACTTAAATCCCACAGTTCTGTTCCCTGGTAAAAATCAGGAACCCCCGGAGATGTCAGTTTCAACAAGGCTTGGGAGAGACTATTAAAAATGCCGTAATGTTGAATTTTGCGTTGAAAGGGTAGAAACGCTTCTAAAAAGGGATTGTCATGGGGATCTTTGAGTAAGCGTTCCGCAAACCGAATAAACCCTTCTTCATAGTTGGTATCCGGTCTCAACCAAGCGGTATGGACTTTTGCCTCTCGGATTGCCTTGATAATATAGTCTTTGATCCGCTGCACATAAGTAGGGAACTCCGCATCATCAAAGGGAAAGGTTCCCAGCAAGGTTTGGTAAAGAAAATATTCGTCATTGGGATCAGGAATATCTAACCCATCAATACAATCCTTGTGAACCGCATTTATTTCCTGCCATTCTCTCAACATACTATCCCACTCGCCGGGAATTTCGGAAAGGACATTAATTCTAGCTCTTACATCTTCACCCCGTTTTGTATCGTGGGTTGCTGTTGTATTGATTGTATGGGGCCAATAAGCGATGCGGTGTTGGTTAAATTCATGAAAGTCATCTAAGGAAACGCCAAACTCACCCGGATTACCACCCACTTCGTTGAGAGAGATGAGACGGTTGTAAATATAGAACGCCGTATCTTCTACCCCCTTGGCTGTCAGCGGTCCGGTAAACTGCTGTAGCCGCATGACAAAATAACGCCATTGTTCGGCTTCTTCGGGATTGAGTGACTCATCAACCTCCAGTAATAAAAACTTCTCAATAAACGTCAGTTCGTTAAAGAAAATTGGCGTATTTTCTTTGGCTTTGCTAATGACGTACTCAATACAATCTCGATCCGCTTGGCTCAAACCTTCTGGACTTACATAAGTTCGGTATACGGGAAACAGCGCCATGATTTCAACCAAAGCGGCTTTCAGTGCATAGATAGTAAAGTCACTGGCGTATCTGTATCGACCAGAAATTCGCTTGAGTAAATTGGCTAAATTATCGATATCGCCGGTCAAATGCTTGGCGATAATCAATCGCTTTTTTTCATCTATTATGGCTTGATATGATATGGAATTCCCAATAAAGCGATAGTAAACGCTGTCAAACTTCGGCTGAGTCTGCTGATGACAGAAAATGCCATTAACTTTGTTTAAGAAATCATACCCACTCGTCCCTTGTACGGGCCACGTTAGCGGCAAATCTTCATCCTCTTCCAAGATTTTCTCAACCACGATATACGTATCAGACGCATGATCTCGCAAGCGATTCAAATATTGAGCCGGATCGTACAGTCCATCGATATGATCGATTCTGACGCCGCTAAATTTCTGTTCTTCAATCAGCTTGAAGATCAAAGCATGATTGTGATTAAACACCCGTTCATCCTCGATGCGAACGGAAATTAGGTCATTGACTGTGAAAAATCGCCGATAATTCAGTTCTTCATTACCCACCTTCCAGTAAGCGAGGCGGAAAAACTGTTCACCTAATAATTGCTCTAACAAGTCAAAGCTTTCAGGTTTTCCGGGTTCTCCATTAAAGATTTGAATATTTTCGTCGATAAAATCCCTGATCTCCACACTATCATTCCAGAGTTCCCATAACATGCTCTTGATGAAGCCAATCTGGTCGTAGCGTTCCGTTCCTTCTTCGCCAGAGGGAATGTATTTTAACGCATAGAGAGCGCCCAGAAACTTGACAAAATCAGGATGATTTCTGCCTAATTTCCGGCGAATACGTGACAAATCGTAGGTTAAGACATTGGAGTATGATTCGATGCGAATGGGAAACTGTAGGTCATAGTAATTAATCGTAAAACCTTCTTGGTTATACTGGAGTTTTAGTTCGCCACTTTCTAAGCAATCGCCACAAAATTTCCCTAAAAATGGTGCTAATACTCGCTCCCGAATGCCCTCATAATGATGTTCCCAATTAATATCGAAGTAGTCTTTATATTGAGAATTGGGACCATTCTCTAAAACTTCGACCAGCATGGGATTTTGACGATCAAAAGCCATGTGGTTCGGCACAATATCCTGAAGCCATCCTAACCCATGCTTTTGCACCTCCTCAATTAGAGACTCAAAGTTCTCCAATCCGCCGAGTTCTGGGTTTATTTGATTGGGATCAACCACATCGTAGCCATGAGTGCTACCGGATCTGGCTTTAAATATGGGGGATGCATAAAAGTCAGAAATTCCTAATTCTGCCAAGTAGGAAATAATCGCTTTGGCTGACTCAAAGGTAAACTCAGGATTAAATTGAATTCTATAGGTGGCGACTGGAATCCGCATCATAAGCTTTTAGAGGGGTTAAACAACTGACAGAGCGTTGGCTCTAAGAATCGATCTAAAAATGGCTTGTTAACAGTGGCGTTAAACCGTAGGATAGTTGCGTTGAACGTAATGCTTAAATCATAGCTTAACATTAGTTCATTATACAGGGATTGGCTCTGAGCAACAGCAAGAGTACCGGACAGGAAGGCTCCCAGGCAGATGGTTTCCAGGAAAAAGTACCTCAAGGGATAAAGGGGGTGACAAAAGCGAATCTGATATTAGCCACCAAGATTGACAAATCAACCAATACATGCATTATCTCTAGGTAACAGCTTATTTGTTGATAATGGTATGATTTTGACTGGGCTTACATCCTCTTTTGGGCGGATTACGCCTCTCCCTGACGACTGAACCGACGCTAGTGTCACTGAGCATATAAGGCAAAACTCAGGGGAGCAAGGGTTAAGGATTGTCCAGCTTGTAGCTGTTGGGGGAGGTGAGATCCCTCACCCATCCATTCTTTATCCGCCGAGTCAATCACTTTTGAGAAGTTCGTTGGGGGAATCTGAGGCGAAACCGTTACCGCATCGTTGGCAAAGTTGATCAAGCCGATAGCTTGGCTATCTCCAGCCGTGCGATGGATAACAATAACCTTTTCTGGGGACAAGCTCGATACATTAAGATTCTGCCGATCTAGTGTAGCCAAAGCTGGGGTCTCTTTGCGTAGCTGAATTAACTGTTTGTACCAGCGCCGCAATACGGCATATTTGTCTTGGTCTATCTTCTCCCACTGTAGTTTTGACTGCTCAAAGACTTTTGTCCCTTGGGGATCAGGGGCGTTGTCCCAACCAAAGGCTTTAAACTCTTCCGCCCTCCCGGTACGCACACCTTCAATTAAATCGGGATCACTGTGACTGACAAAATACTGAAACGGTGCATCTTCTCCATATTCTTCACCCATAAATAGCATCGGGATATAGGGAGAAAGCAATACCGTCGCCGCGGCTAGCTTCAACCCCTGAAAGTCTACCAAAGTAGATAAGCGATCGCCAATCAGTCGATTGCCAATTTGATCATGGTTCTGGATACAGACGACAAACTGTTCCGCCGGACGATCTGCGGCTGAATTGCCATGGTTGCGTTTGCGGAAGCTGGAATATTGTCCACTATAGATATAGCCTTCGCGCAGAGCGACTGCCAACTGCTCAATTTTGCCAAAATCTGCGTAATATCCCGATAGTTCGCCCGTTAACAGGGTATGCAAGATATGATGAAAGTCATCGCACCATTGAGCATCATGACCAAATCCCCCTTCTTCCCTGGGTTTAATTACGCGCACGTCATTGAGATCACTTTCGGCGATGACGTATCGTTGCACTGGCGTGGTGCGATTGAAGTTGGCGACAGCATCCCCTAACTCTTGTAGAAAGGGTTGAGCGCTCATGTCGTAAATCGCGTGAACCGCATCAACGCGCAGGGCATCAATGTGGTACTTATCTAACCAGTACAGGGCATTCCGGATAAAGAAATTCCGCACTTCATTACTATAAGCGCCATCAAAGTTAACCGCATTGCCCCAAGGGGTACGGTATTGATCGGTAAAGTAGGGACCATACGCCCAGAGATAGTTGCCTTCGGGTCCTAAATGGTTATACACCACATCTAAAATGACCGCGATCCCCGCCTGGTGACAAGCATCCACGAGCTTTTTCAACCCCGCAGGTCCCCCATAGGACTCTTGCACACCATAGACATAAACCCCATCATACCCCCAGTTGCGGCTTCCGGGAAACTGGGCAACGGGCATAATTTCAATGGCGGTTATGCCTAAATCCTGAAGGTAACTTAAGCGAGGAATAATCGATGCAAAGGTTCCCTCTGGGGTAAATGTACCGACGTGGAGTTCGTAAATAATTAGGTCTTTGAGGGGAATTCCTTGCCAGGAATTATCCGTCCAGTCAAATTGGTGATCCACGACTTGAGAGGAACCATGGACTCCCTCAGGTTGGTAATGGGAGGCGGGATCTGGTCGTTCCAGTGACCCATCGAGTTGGTAAACGTAGAGCGTTCCAGGGTCAGCTTTTACCGTTTCCTGCCAATATCCCGATTCATCCTTTTGTAGGGGAATCACTTGATCTTGGGGAGAGAGGATGTGAACCGCGACGCTGTCCCGAAACGGTGCCCAAACTCGGAATTCACATTGACCGTTACCCAGGTAGTTGCTGCCAATTTTCATATCACCCCTCTGTAAATGCATGGTCTGAGAAACTTGTCAAGGTTTTAGCCGTGCGATCGCCCGACTCGGAATCAGCCAACGGGCGACCCATCCGTACCTGATCAGATTACCCCAGATGTTATGACTTTTAAATCTAACATCTGGTGTAATTTTACAGGGGTTTTGGCTTTTATTACTTGCCTGATCATCAGCTTTCGACCACCGCCAACACGATAAGAAGCCCAAGAAAGATAAATAAGACAAGCCCGATGAACAATGCCAACCCTTTTAATTTGACCAGATTTTTGTAAAAACCATCACATCCTTTTGTAACAATTAGATCCCTCCTCAGAGAGAGGCTAACCTTGCATCAAGCAAGACAGGATGAATCCAGAGTGTTGATTGCTTTGTCACTCTCTCTGGACAAAATTTCGTCATAAATCAATAGACGTCCAGAATCAGATAAAACATTCTCGTCCAACTGATTGTGAGTTAATAGCCAAGAGGTATAAGTTTAGTATGGTTTTACTAACCGATCCCGAATTAAACAACCAAGTGAAATCTCAACTGCTTTGGGATAACCGGGTGAGTGCAACTGACGTTAACGTCACTGTTGATAATGGCACAGCCGTCTTGACTGGCGTTGTACCCAGCTACCGTGCCAAAGTCGCCGCCGCAGAAGATGCTTGGACGGTGCCAGGAGTGGTTAAGGTTAATAACCAACTGCGGGTGCAGTATCCTACTACCGTAACTGTCCCGGCGGATAGCGAAATTGCTGCCAATATCAAAACTGTCCTAACGTTAGAGCCAAACATCGACTCCAGCAAAATTAATGTCGGTGTCGTTGGAGGAGTCGTCACTCTCACCGGAACTGTAAATAATTACTGGAAGAAAATCCAGGCGGAAGAGGATGCCTACGGCATTACCGGTGTCATCGATGTAATCAACGAATTGGGTGTTGTACCTACGGAAAAATTAAGTGATGAGGTAATCGCCAGAAACATTGAAGCCGCTTTAGAACGCAATTTCAATGTCAATGTTGATAATGTGACGGTAAAAGTTAGCAATGGTGTCGTCACCCTCAGTGGTACAGTTGCTAATTGGTCGGCATGGCAAGCTGCCTACAACGCCGCTGCTTATACAAGTGGTGTGATTAATGTCGTCGATCAACTCTCTATCCGTTACGCATAAAAGAGTGAATTAGATTAGATTCCCGACGGCTTTAAGAACTCGGGGATCAGGTAGACAAAGACTGATATGGGAAAAGCGCCTGGGAGTCTTGCCGTGTTTCGACCCCAAGCGCCTTTTCCTTTTCCTCACACACACAACCTAAGTATACTCAATTTTTGGCAGTTGTCCAGTCCCAAATCGGGAAAATGTTATCCGTGTTTAACTGATGTAGTTTTTCTTATCATTCCGTAATACCTGCTTGAAATCGCTTAACCTCGGCTGGGTAGGAATCCAGGGCACTCGCCGCCTGTTGGTCGCGATCGCACTATGCATGGTTGTATCGAGTAGCACTTGGGTCTGATCAAAGCCGAACCAACACCTTTCCTGCGCCACTTCAGTAGTATTGGCAACACCCCCTATAATACCTCTAGTTAGGCTAAATTAGCGTTTGGGTTGAGCTATAACCCAATGTATTTGTTTGTCTATATCAAGATCAAGGATTGTATACGAGGAAACTCATGCTGATCAGAAGTTATCGCTCCATTCTGGCGTTGATGCTGGCGCTGGTGACCACCTGTTTAGTAAGCTGCGGTAGTCCTGCGGCAACTGCACCGCCTCCAGCTTACACATCTCAGCAGGTTGAGCAGATTCAGCGCACGGTGTCTAACCTTTCGGAACTGCGGGAAAAAATGCCCGTTCTGAAAACGAAAATTGATAACCGTAATTGGGTGGATGTCAGCACTTATATTCATGGTCCATTAGGTAGCTTGCGGCGAACCATGAGTTATCTGACACGCCAATTGGTTCCTCAAGAACAAAAGGCAGCCAGTGAAGCAGCAGACGACTTGTTTGAACATTTGCAGCAAATAAACACCGCCGCGGAAAGCCGCAACTATCAACTTGCCATCAAAAATTATCAAGAGGCATTAATCGACTTTGATCGGTACTTAAAGCTGATTCCTGATGCCAGTAATGCAGTCGGAGTTACCTGAATGACTCATGTTGCCATCATTGGGTGTGGAATTGTTGGGGCTGCGATCGCCTACCAACTAAGTAGCGTTTCGGGGCTACAGGTGACTGTGCTAGATCGACAACCGCCCGCCCAAGGGTCAACTGGGGCGGCTTTAGGTGTCTTGATGGGTGTGATTAGTCAAAAGGTTAAGGGGAGAACATGGCAGTTGCGCCAAGCCAGTATGCAGCGCTATGACACCCTGATTCCGGAATTGGAAACCTTGACTGGGCATCACATTCCCTTTAACCGTCAAGGCATTCTAATGCTGGCGTTTGAAAACGACGATTTAACCCGTTGGCAGAATTTAGTCAAAATTCGCCAATCCCAAGGATGGCAACTGGAAATTTGGAATACTGATCAAGTTCAATCCCACTGTCCTCAGCTTAATCTGGAGAATAGTATCGGTGCGATTTATTCTCCCAATGACCGACAAGTTGAACCTACCGCCCTTACTCACGCCCTAGTTGCTGCTGCCCAACAGAGGGGCGTAACGTTTAAGTTTGGCGTTGGTGTGGAAGGAGTAGAATCCATGCCTGTTAATGGTTCCAATCAGCGAATTTGCCAACAAATTCACACAAACAGGGAAACTTTGGCAGTGGATTGGCTGGTAATTGCGGCTGGATTAGGTTCGGCGCAATTGGTCAATTTTCTGCGATCTCCACCGGATCAATCGCCTGCGATCGCACTCAAACCCGTTCTCGGTCAAGCCTTGCAATTACGCCTAGCGGGTACAATCGGCAAGCCGGAGTTTCAGCCCGTGATTACAGGGGATGATGTGCATATTGTGCCAATTGGGGGTGGTGATTATTGGGTAGGGGCGACGGTGGAGTTTCCTCATGGCGCTGAAGTAGTTGCAGAACCAGCGTTACTGAAACAGGTTAAGGAAGATGCGATCGCCTTTTGTCCCGCTTTAGCCCAAGCCACAGTGGTTCGCACTTGGTTAGGTAAACGTCCTCGTCCAGAAGGACAACCAGCTCCGGTTATTGGTAAACTATCAGGTTATGATAATGTCTTGCTGGCAACGGGTCACTATCGCAACGGTGTTCTCCTCGCCCCAGCTACCGCTCAAGAGATTCAAAGGATCATCTGTGCAACTTAAAACTTAGTGCAGGGCTTGGTTTATTTAAGATGACGGTGAAGACGAAGTGTACCAAAAAACTTCTCGATAAATTAGGAGATAAAAGCACATCTCCTGAAGCCTATCGCTCAGTTATGTTTAAGCTAGGGGTAAAACTTGGCAATTCAATTTTAAAGTCTATTAATAGTCAAAGCAATGTATATCTAGCCTGTACCGTTGAAGATGCAGATTTTTTAGCCAAAGGAATTCTCACGACTTTAGAACCTAAAGTTTCAAAACTTGCCTTTGCTTGTTTTTGGAATCAACGATTTTCCCCCTTTGAGATAAACGAGTTAAAAGTTGCTCCGATACTCAAAAAGTACCAAGAGCCTGTTAATAATGATATCGTTCAGTATTTAATCGTGATTAAGTCCATTATCTCTGGTGCTTGTGTAGTGAGGACAAATCTAACTAATCTAATTCAAAAAATTGAACCCGAAAAAATACTTATTGCTGCACCAGTAATTTATAAAACAGCAGAAGAAAACTTAAGGAGTGAATTCAACAAGAATATTTACAGTAAATTTGAGTTTTTCTACTTTGCTAAAGATTCCACGCGAGATGATAAAGGTATAGTTTTACCTGGTATTGGTGGTAGTGTGTATGAGCGGCTAGGTTTTCAAGGTCAAGATGAAAAGAATAGATATATTCCTGAAATCGTTAAATCTCGACGTCACCAGCTTGTTCAAAAAATTTAGAAGGGTTGATTTTAACTAAAATTCATCCTTTAACATTTTGTCGCCAGGAATACAGTTTAATTCAGCGTTATGGAAAAAATTGTGGTCAAAAACCGATGTGCGACTCCTCCATAATAAGGGGAACAAATTTGGGTGATTTTTTCTTCGGGATAATTCCAATTTTTAAAACTAATAATATTTCCATAAATTGAATAAGATGGAATTATTTCATCGATGTCTAAATTCGACGATTGCAAGTCAAAAATAGTTTCCTTTGCCGAATAAGCATAATCGACCATCATACTAAAACCATAACCGCATTGTTTTAAAACAGTTAAACATTCCAACGTAGCATTAAGAAATGTGGATGACCATCCTCTTTTTCCATTTTGTTTGCTTGTGCCACCGCCATATTCAAACATAACCACTCTCGGTAGTAGAGATGGCGGCAATTCATTAAACTGTTTAATAATCTTAGATTCCCATCCTTCAACATCAAATTTGATACAAGTAATTTTTTGAGCATTTATACTTGATAGTAAACTCGATAAAGTCATAGATTTGACCTGTTTTATATCCTGGGAAGCACCAAACCAATCGGGTGATAAAGAGTTAAAGTTATGATTAAATAAACCAAAAAACTTACCCATATATAAGTTTTGAACACCATCGATATCTGATAGACAACATTTGATTAATCGAATATTGTAATATTGGCATAGCTTCTGTAATTTTTTTACCGGGAGAGGTTCGACCGCGACTGTATTGAATCCCAGTCGAGAAAACCGCTCACAATAAAAAGCAAAGGTTCCCACTCCTACGTCAATACAAATCCCCTCTCTTTTTTGATCAATAATGGGCAATAGTTGTTCTAACAATACTTGGCAGCAAGCTTCAACGCGCATAATTATTCCGGCTATTTTTTTTGATGAAAACGGCATTAAAATAGCGAACATGACCATCTTTTCCTTGCACTTGATCCAGGTTACCAGCATAACAATATCCCAGTTGATCTAGCCACAGAAAAATGTCTTTGAAATCAGCTTGTTCTTGGTAAAGAATATCTAAGGAAATTTCCACAATACAAGCTATAGCCTGTTTAAAGGTTTCAATCCCCCCTCGGATTACCCGGTCTTCATAGCCTTGTACATCAAGCTTAATCAGTATATCAGGAGCAAGCGGTGTCGGCAGCGATGAAATTTTGTGGTCTAATGTTGACTGTTGCACAACAATAGTTTGCTGTTTTTTGACCATTGGGTAAATGCGTTCACAAAGTTGAGTGGTTTTTAGGATAGAAGATGATTGATTAAAATATAAATGTTTAGTGATTTCAATGGCTTGAATAGAATCACCTAAGGCAATATTGAAAACCTTGACTCTACCTTTTTGTTGTTTTCCCCATTGCTCTAGTTTTTTGAATGGTTCAGGTAAGGGTTCAAAGGAATAAATATGAGACTGGGGAAAAATACGGGACAGTTTCTGAGAACAGTTACCGTCATTCGCCCCCACGTCGATAATTGAGCGGATGGGGAGTTTGGCTAAACCGAGTAGTTTAGGATTCCACTCTTTAACTAAAAGATGCCCAACTAGATTGAAAAATTGATTGCTGATTTTATAACTGACTTTATTCCACTGACTTTGAATCTTTTTTTGCATCTATGTTCGGTATAAAATAAAAATGACTGGATTAGCTGATATGGATTAATGGATTGATTAGGGAGGAAATATTTAGCAGAATCCATGCTCTCATAATACCACCTAAAATAGCTAGGGTGGTGTCTTGATTACCAAATCGGACAATCTCGGATCATCCCATTGATGGCTTAAGCAAACGGGGATAACCATTGGCACGATATAATACACCTAAAGAAACCCCTAATGCCACGACTGCATCCTAGAACAGTAGCAAATTGTTCACTCGTTGGCTTTGTGGTAACACTGTTACAGGGTTTGACAGAGTTTTTTGGATAAGTTCCATAAATCACCATAATTTCAAAATAGCTTGTCAGATTACAAATCCCCCTTGCTTCGGCACACCCAGCAACTAAAATCCCAGCCGTTGTAACGATGCACCGCCTAGCTCTTTGTTCATTATCTCCTGAGATAATTAGAGATTAAGCGATGATACAGGTATGTTCAGTATGATCATAAACCATTCCTTTGTTCAAGAAAAAATGATGCCTGATAATAGTTGGATAAATCTGGCGTTATCTATGTTTTGATAATCCTTCACAAGGGAGTCCCAACACATCGCCAACGGCTGTACCCAGTAAGCAGCCGATTATTGAATCGGTTGGGTTAGCCATGACAGGTAAGGAGAGGATTAGATTGGGCGCGATCGCAACATTGGTTCTGAGGGTAACCTCTCTTCTCCTATCCCTGATAGGAACAGGGTTTGCCCCTATCTCGTGGCTTGTAACCATGGCGTACTCTTATCGGAGCTTGTTACCTTGGAGAGTAGAAGGGTGATTAGCACTACCTTATGATAGGCTGATCAGCAGTAACAGGCTATCTCCTAATCCTACCAATGTAATCGGGTGAGCCTGAGAATTAGTGTAAATTGGCAGAACCTGTCTTCCCAATGACAAATAATAATCTTTTGCTTGATTATCTACTACCAAGCGTGACGCGATCGCGACCCATGAACCTACTCAATTCTTCTCAGTCAAGACAAGTCTTCATTCAACAACTATTCACCCTAATCAATCTAGAGATTGGAGTAGATTTGTGGCAATTGTAATTTCATTTATTAACTTGAAGGGAGGTGTGGGTAAAACAACAACCACCGTCGCCGTTGCGGAAATGCTAGCTGGGGTATTCCATCGCAAAGTTTTGGTCATTGATCTTGATCCGCAAACCAATGCCACATTAATGCTGATTGGCGAAGAACGATGGGAAGAACTCAATGAAAATCGTCACACCTTAGCCCAATTGTTTCTGGATGCGATCGCGCCAGAACATCCCACGTTTAATCTGCATAAAACATTGCAACACCAAGTTTCTAATGTTAAAGACTTAACCAGTTTAGACTTGCTGCCGTCGAGTTTAGATCTAATCAATGTGCAAGATAGGCTAGCGACTATTCCCGCTGGGCGCTTTTATGCTGCTAGTCCGATTAACATTTTGCGGCGCGGAATTCGCGCCATGATTGAACCCTATGATTACATTCTCATCGATTGCCCACCTAATTTAGGTATTGTGACACTCAATGGGTTACGAATTTCCCATGGTTATATCATTCCCACCATTCCGGATATTCTCTCAACCTATGGAATTCCCCAAATCACCAAAACCATTCATGAGTTTTCCGAAACCATCGCTGAACCAATTGTTCCTTTAGGGATTGTCATCTGTAAATATAATGCCGGAATGACACTGCACGATCGCGTAATTAAGGATTTACGTCGATACAGTAAAGATGCCCGTGTCTTTGAAACCCAAATTCCCCACAAACAACAAATTGCTGAAACCGTTGAATTCAATCATCCCTATAAGTTTTCAACTTTGCGACAAAAATGGGGATATGCGGGTCAGTTTGAACAATATCTAAATTTAGCCAAAGAGATCAGAATGGCGGCGAGTCAAATTATCAAAGATAAGCCGTCTCACTCCAGTTGAACTTGGATAAATTGCATGAGCCTTGACAAACTTACAGCGTTGATAAAACTCCTGGAAGAAATACTTCCCGATACCCAAGCCACTCTAACAAAATACCAACATGATCCTGACTTTGCTGAACAGATTGATTCCTTATTTCAAATTTTATCGACAAAAAAGCCATCTCCCGCGAAAAAGCGCCGCAATAGCCGGATGAAAAGTGTTTTTGATCCGGTTGAACTGTATCACCAAAAAGGGGAAAAACATTTACGGGAACAGTTAAAGCCACTTGAGGTTAAACAACTCAAAGATATAATTGCCGAACATGGGATGGATTCAAGTCGGCGGGCAATGCGCTGGAAAAAACGCGATCGCTTGATAGAATTGATCGTGCAAACGGCTAGCTGTCGCGCCCGTAAAGGCAATGCCTTTCGCTGAGAGAAAGTGATAGACGGAATGTTTGATGCGTCAAGCGCTAAAGCGCTGACTACGAACGGCAATGCCTTTCGCTGAGAGAAAGTGATAGACGGAATGTTTGATGCGTCAAGCGCTAAAGCGCTGACTACGAACGGCGATGCCTTTCGCTGAGAGAAAGCGATAGACGGAATGTTTGATGCGTCAAGCGCTAAAGCGCTGACTACGAACGGCGATGCCTTTCGCTGAGAGAAAGCGATAGACGGAATGTTTGATGCGTCAAGCGCTAAAGCGCTGACTACGAACGTCGCGATCGCGATGATGGCTATCCCTAGGGGACGGCTCGTTCTACAATAGTCTTCTAGTCTAAAAACGTTCGGTTAACCAGTCTTTTCAAATCTTAACCTATGTTTCCCATTCATCGTCCTCGTCGTCTTCGCCAAACTACCCAGTTGCGTCGCATGGTGCGTGAACATGTTGTCACAACCAGCGATCTGATCTACCCCTTGTTTGCTGTACCCGGTGAGGGAATCGCCCAAGAAGTCAAATCCATGCCGGGAGTTTACCAGTTATCGGTAGACAAAATCGTGGCAGAGGCAAAGGAAGTTTACGATCTGGGGATTCCGTCGATTATTTTATTCGGCATCCCAGATAACAAAGATGTGGAAGCCACGGGCGCATGGCATGATTGTGGCATTGTCCAGAAAGCCGCCACAGCCGTTAAAGAAGCGGTGCCAGAATTGGTGATTATTGCCGATACCTGTTTGTGTGAATACACCAGTCATGGACATTGTGGGTATCTGGAAGTTGGGGATTTAAGCGGACGAGTTCTCAACGATCCCACCTTAGAACTGCTGAAGAAAACCGCCGTTTCTCAAGCCAAGGCTGGGGCAGATATTATTGCCCCATCCGGGATGATGGATGGCTTTGTCCAGGCAATTCGCACAGGATTAGATGAAGCTGGATTCCAGGATACGCCGATTCTGTCTTATGCGGCGAAGTATGCCTCTGCCTATTATGGACCGTTTCGGGACGCCGCCGAATCCCCGCCGCAATTTGGCGATCGCAGCACCTATCAAATGGACCCCGCTAATAGTCAGGAAGCCCTCAAGGAAGTAGAACTGGATATTGCTGAGGGGGCAGATATGCTGATGATTAAGCCAGCGCTGGCGTATATGGATATTATCTGGCGGGTGAAGGAAGCTACAAATTTACCGGTTGCCGCGTACAATGTATCGGGTGAATATTCCATGGTTAAAGCCGCCGCCCTGAATGGCTGGATTGATGAACAGAAGGTGGTGATGGAAACATTGACCGGATTCAAGCGATCGGGCGCTGACTTGATTCTGACGTACCATGCCAAAGACGCCGCCCGTTGGCTACAGGCGTGATTGGGTAATAATGATCACCTTCATGAACCCTAACCTACTTCGTTGAGGTTAGGGATTGGCAGAGGGAACCTGCCAGGAAGTCATGAATAGGGCATGAGTTGGTAGGGGATAACCACTGCTGAACGTTTCTCTAGTTCAGCTTAAATGTAGGTCTAGGAATCTCTAGACACCCTCTAGTTCCAGGACACACCCTTACCAATGCCTTAAGAGACGTAAACATTTACACGAGTGGATTATATCTATGAATCGTGTTCCAGTAGTTAGCAAAGAAGGTAAGCCACTGATGCCTACTAAGCCCTCTAGGGCTAGACGGTGGGTCAAAGAAGGCAAGGCGGTGGGAAGATGGTCGGACTTGGGCGTTTACTATGTTCAACTCACCGAACTACCATCGGCTGAGGAAGTACAACCAATCGCGGTAGGAGTGGATCCGGGTAAGTCTTATTCCGGTATTGGCGTCCAGTCGGCTAAATGTACCCTGCTACAACTACATCTGATCCTCCCATTTGGGCGAGTCAAGAAACGGATGGAAACCCGCGCCATGTTGCGAAGGTCTCGCCGGGGACGTCGGATTAACCGGAATGTCCCATTCAACACCTCGGCTCCGCTCGGTGTTGACCCTGAGCGAAGTCGAAGGGTCAAGCAGCGTAACCATCGACAATGCAGTTTCGATAACCGCAAACAATGTAAACTCCCCCCATCCATTAAAGCTTCTCGACAGTTAGAATTACGGACAGTTAAGGAATTGGCAGCTATCTTCCCGGTGGCAGCAATTGGGTATGAGCGGGTTAAAGCCGACATAGATCAGACCAAGCGCAAACGCGCTAAGTCTGGGAAAGGTTTCTCCCCAGTGATGACAGGTCAGAATTGGGCAATATCCCAAATGGAGAAAATCGCCCCCGTCTATGTCCGGCACGGTTGGCAAAAGGATGGAAACGGCACATCTCAACTCCGAACTCAGCTAGGCTTAGAGAAGGATAAGGTTAACAAGTCCATAGCTAAACCGGAAACTCACGCGGTTGATGGAGTGACGTTAGCTTGTGGGTATTTCATCAACGTATCGCGGGAGTCCCCACCCTCAGCGTTAGCAGGGTGGGGAGGGATAGC
>NZ_JBKHHI010000084.1:0-19223 GCF_046539235.1 Coleofasciculus sp. | reverse complement strand
GTAATCAGAATGCCATTATGCTGCCATTTGTCTCGAATAATGTCTGTAACAACTTGTTGAGAAAACGATACAGGATGGTCATGATCAACGGCAATTAATTGAGCGTGTCCCAACATCGTAAAGGCGTTTGTTTTGCTCATGACTTCCCGAAATGGCACCCAGTCTGCTTGGGTTAATTCCGCTACCGACATTTTCAATTGAGCATCCTCAAGATGGGTATCCGTATCCACCAAAGTTTAAATTAATACCAATCTCGGACAATTCTTTACCCTGAATGCTAGCATAGCGGATAACGTCTTCTTTGGCACTATCGATATCTTTTTCATCTTTAATGATTGATGATAAGGGGGGTAATTGAGTTAAAGGCGGAGATAATCGCGAGACAATACCGCCTTCTTGATCCGTAGCTATCCACAAGGGTGATAACCCCTGATTGGCGCGAATGGCTTGTAACGATTGGATTTCTTGGTTAATTTCGTCTGGGGTTTTACTCTGGATATTTCGTCGAGTGATAAAGACACCAGCGATCGCGCCTTTTTTAACCAGAGTTTTTACCTCCTCAAGATTACGATAACCCACGATAAAATGCTGACCCAGAGTTTCCAGTTGGCTTGCTTCTCGATTCAGAATCGCTTGTTTAGTTAACTGAGACTTAACTTCCGTCGTCACCGCCAAAGAAAAACTGAATGACGCGATCGCTAAAATCAAAACGCTGAGAATAACTTGTCTTTGGCTTGAATTTCTCGTCCAGCCTGAAATTTCCGAAACGATTAATCCTAAACTAAGGATAAAGACCAAACCAAATGCCCAATCCCTTAAACTTGCCAGAAAAGGTGTTCTTAAATAAAATGCTGGAAACACCAGACTGATGGCTAAAGCCAGTTTAATGAGTTTTATCATAAATTTGGTTAACGCAATCATTGGTTATTGCATGTCTGGTTTTGCTCAACTTTTTTAGGGAGGGAAATTTGGGATTAAAATACTTTATTTTAAAGCACTAAAGTGCTTACTACGAACCTCGATTGTATCGGTAAATTCAACTTAATATTATACGTCATATTTCCCAGGTTTTTCTGCTGCTTTCGGTGATTTAGATGGTTTGATTTCGTAAGGTTGAGAGGGTAAAATTTCCAACTGTCGATGCTTCGGCTTCTCCACTTCCTTGGGTTTAGATTTGGGTTTAGCTTTGCCTTTTCCACTGGAACCGCGTCGCCGTTGCGATGTTCCTTCTTCACTGGTATTTTCGGCAACAACTTCATACAATATCGCCAACTTATTCTGATCAGTTCCCTTGCGTAACACTCGCCCTAATCGCTGCACATATTCCCGTTCTGAACCTGTTCCCGATAAAATAATCGCCACTCGTGCATCAGGAACATCAACGCCTTCATTTAAAACATGGGAGGCGACTAAGATTTTATAGTCTCCCTGGCGAAATCGTTGGAGAATCTCATGACGTTCTTTGACGGGAGTGTGGTGAGTAATCGCCGGAATCAGCAATTCTTGGGAAATCCGATAAACTGTGGCATTATCATTCGTGAACACCAAGATCCGTTCCGGATAATGTTTCGCGACTAAATCGGCTAATACTCGTAATTTCCCTTCCGTTCCTAAAGCAATTTCCTTAGATTCCCGATGGGCTAACATAGCGCGACGCCCTTGTTGAGAACCCGCACTAGCTTGCACAAACCGTTGCCATCCGTCTAAACTACTTAGGTAAATATTTGACTCTCTTAAGAAATCATTCCGCAGTTTCAGACAAGCATCGTAGCGATCGCGCTCCTGATGTGATAGTTTAACTTTAATCTGCACCACCTTATGTTCCGCCAAGGCTAACCCAGCCAAGTCATCGGGGCTTTTACGATAGACCTGTTGACCGATTAAGCCATCTAGGTCATTATGACGCCCATCAGTACGCTCCGGGGTAGCCGTAAGTCCGAGTCGGTAGGGTGCGATCGCATATTCAGCAATGGCGCGATAAAAGTCAGTGGGTAGGTGGTGACATTCGTCAAATATTAACAACCCGTATTGATTTCCCAGGGATTCGGCGTGAATCGTGGCGCTATCGTAAGTAGCGATTAAGATTGGCGTGCGATCGCGCGAACCTCCCCCTAGTAATCCTACCTCTACATCCGGAAACGCGGCTTCTAACTGGGCGTACCATTGATGCATTAAATCCAAGGTGGGTACAACAATTAACGTACTGCGAGGCGTCGATTGCATCGCCAGTTGAGCCAGATAGGTTTTTCCGGCGGCGGTAGGTAATACCACCACCCCGCGACGCCCTGCTAATTTCCAGGCTAATAAGGCTTCCTGTTGATGGGGATAGGGTTCCATCTCAAAGCTGGAAACCAACTCCAAAGGAATAAATTCCTTCGCATCATCAATAAAATCAACCTCAGAGGCTTGCAGCATTTCCACCAGGGGACGATAGTGCATCCCTGGAATCCGAAACTTTTCCACTCGATCATCCCATGTCGCATAATCCACCCACGCCTTACCCCGTGGGGGTGGATGGAGGAGTAGAGTTCCCCTGTCAAAGGTTAATTTTGGGGTACGCGCCATTCGTTTATTTTATTATGTAGTAGTCCCCTCAGTTATTGTATAGTGCTAGAGTCGAGGGCGCGATTAGCTATCTGCATACTGTTTTAGACAATGGGGTGAAAGAGCGACAGTAGGGGTTACAATGATTGAGGTTATGCGATCGCGTCAAGTAAACTTTCTCTATGCATGCCCTTTCAGTTCCAACGTGGATCATTCACGTCTCTAGCGTTATCGAATGGATTGCCGCTATCTGGTTAATCTGGGGTTATGGTGACATTACAGGCAATCGTTACTGGTGGGCATTATCTTGTGCCATGTTTCCTGCCTTAGTCGGTGCGATGTGTGCTTGTACCTGGCACTTTTTTGACAATCCTGAATCGTTGGATTGGTTAGTTACCCTGCAAGCCTTAATGACGGTATTAGGAAATATTACCCTTTGTGCCGCCGCTTGGTGGATTTGGCGCTGTTCGCGAAAAGCTGATCAGAGAGATAGCAGCGAATCGGAAAAATCTAAAACGCCCGTTGATGTTGTTTAGCACCAAATGAGTAAAGGCGCACCTCTGTCAGGCAAGGGCGCACGTCTATGCGCCCCTACTTTAACTCAATAATGTGATGATTTCTAAAGACACTTTATTTGCGGTTTCCTTATTCCCTTACCTGGGTTTTTTGTGGTTTTTAACTCGTTCCGGACAAACCCCACGGTTAGCACTTATTGGATTTTATGCGCTGTTGGTGTTTGTGGGAGTGACGATTCCGGCGGGAATTTATGCCAAGGTTGCGTTTGGGGAACAATTAGCCAATGTTGATTGGTTGCATGGGAGTGCTGAGTTTTTTTTAACCCTATCTAATATTTTGGTCGTGTTAGGTTTTCGCCAAGCGATTATTCAACGCAAGCGTTCCTCGTCTTAATTTGTCGGATGTTATCTGGTTCACTTTCCACTCAAAGTCGGGGCGGGTTTAGTTACATCTGTTGTGAGGAAAAAACGATAGTAGTAAAACCCGCCCCTACAGACACGCTATGGCACGTCTAGCGAAGCGAAGGAGCAAAACTTACCCCCTCAATCAACCCAGCATCGGCGCTTTTCGGGGATAGCGCTGCATTAATGATCTCACCTCTCCAGCATGATAGGAACTGCGGGTGAGGGGAGAGGAGACAACTTGTAAAAAGCCGATAGATTCGCCAAACTCTCGCCAAGTATCAAATTGTTCTGGAGTGATAAAGTCAGTCACGCCTAAGTGCTTTTGAGTGGGTTGAAGATATTGCCCAATGGTGAGAATATCACAATTGACGGCTCGCATATCCTGCATAACTTGGCGCACTTCGGCATCTGTTTCGCCTAATCCCACCATGATGCCAGATTTGGTGTAAATCCAGGGGGCGAGTTCGTGAGTGCGTTGAAGAAGTTCCAGCGATCGCGGATAATCTCCTTGAGGACGTACTCGTCGATAGAGTCGGGGGATGGTTTCGGTATTATGGTTGAGGACTTCAGGTTTAGCTTGGAGAATGGTGGCTAGGGCGTCCCAATTGCCACACAAATCTGGAATTAATACTTCAATGGTGGTTTGAGGCGATATAGCGCGAATGGCTTCAATGCAGTGGACAAACTGAGAAGCACCCCCATCAGGTAAATCATCCCGATTAACCGAGGTAATCACCACATGCTGAAGTTTCAGTCGCCCTACCGCTTCCGCTAATCGGGTAGGTTCTGTAGGATCAAGGGGTTTGGGTTTCTTCTCGAAATCAATATCGCAGTAGGGACAGGCACGGGTACAGGCAGGTCCCATAATTAAAAAGGTAGCAGTGCCAGCATTGAAGCACTCACCGATATTGGGACAAGAGGCTTCCTCACAAACGGTATTCAGTGCTAAATCCCGTAAGATGTCCTTAACGTTGCCCACGCGCTGCCATTGCGGTGCTTTGACTCTTAACCATTCAGGTTTAACGACCACTCCTGAACATGCTCCCACGAAAGTACCAGTGTTAATCCTAGCAAGTCTGTGGTAGTATGGATGAGATATTACGGGATGTAGCGCAGCTTGGTAGCGCACCTCGTTCGGGACGAGGGGGTCGCAGGTTCAAATCCTGTCATCCCGATTTTGAGTTAGTTAAGTGGTGAGTGGCGTCAGTTTAAGCCTGGAACTCAAGTTCCGGCTAAAAGCTAAAACCCGTTAAAACGGGTTGGAAGCCTTATTCACTGAGAGGTTCCCGGTTTTGAGCCATTTAAGTAAGTAGTGAGTGGCGTTGATTTAAGCCTGGAACTAAAGTTCCGGCTAAAAGCTAAAACCCGTTAAAACGGGTTGAAAGCCTTATTCACTGACAGGTTTGCGGTTTGGTGCTGACGCGATCGCTCTGATATCTTAGCCCACAGAGAAATAAGGTATAATCTCGATTAGGCACAACACTATTCATAATAATCACACGTTTATCGGCTCTGGTAAATCTTTGAACCCGTTTTAACGGGTTTAAGCTTTGAGCTGGAAATTTATTTCCTAGCTCACTAGCTCACCTCCTAGCTCACCTCCTAGCTCACCTCCTAGCTCACTTCTGTAAAAATAATGTCCTTATGGCGCACCTACTACCATATCATTTGGGCAACAGAATCCCGTCAACCTTTGATTACTCCAGAGCGAGAATCTGAATTATACCGTTATATTATTGGCAAGGCTGATGGGATTGGTTGTATTCTCCATGCGATTGGGGGTATGGCGGATCATATTCATCTGGTGGTTTCAATTCCTCCAAAGTTATCCGTTGCCGATTTTGTCAAGACGATTAAAGGGAGTAGTGCGTATCATTTGAATCATCTGCCATCGGTTTCTTCTTTGGCGTTTAGTTGGCAACACGGATATGGGGTATTTACTTTGGGAGGTAAACAGTTGGAAGAGGCGAAGGCTTATGTGCTAAACCAGAAGGCGCACCATTTAAATGGCACGGCAATTCCCGCGTTGGAACGGGATTTTGAGATGAATAAGTGAGTGATTGCTCCAGGAAATACGTTTCCTCAAAGCCAAGGCGAAAGGGAAAACGGGTTGGTCGTTCTCGCCATAAGATTTAGCCAGAGGCGAAAACCGTTACAACAAGATTTAGCCGGAACATAAATTTCCTCAAAGCCAAGGCGAAAGGGAAAACGGGTTGGTCGTTCTCGCCACAAGATTTCGCCGGAAGCGAAAGCCGTTACAACAAGATTTAGCCGGGAAATAAATTTCCGGCTAAAAGCTTAAACCCGTTAAAACGGGTTGGTAGAGGTAATGATTTTGGAGGGTGCGATCGCTTGTTTTATACACGCCGTTAATTTGATGACCATTAGGCAAGATATCGGGAATAATGATTTCAGTTTTTACCTAGAAATTTTAGCTAACTCTTCTTTAATCCAAGTCTTATTAAATATAGATTTATAAATTAAATTTTGAACCGTTAACTTACCATTACGCTTAACCACCAAACCTGATAAACATAATTCTTGCTGCTCAGGACTATCATCAGCTAACATTTCTCCTCTTTGTAAAATTTGCTGATAATAGCGAAGTAATGATTCTGTACCAATCTTACTTTTGAGTATGCGATCGCGAATGGTTCTCAGATGTTCAGGATGATCTTTTTCTTCCCAATTTTCAATGACTTGCGACCTGACTAAGTTTTTGATGTTCTGTGCTTCACTACCAGCCGGAATAGTATAGGTAATCATTTGGGTAATCAAACAAAGCTTTTGAGTTAAAAAAGGATGACCGTTTGTCCATTTCAGAATTTCTCTGAGGACAGATCGAGGATTTTCTACTTTACCTTCTAATCCCCGTGTTAACACCATAGCTTCGTCTAGGCTAAAGCCACGTAATTCAATCGCTTGACCAATATTAAAAGGCGTTTTTGTCTTGTCTTGGATTAAATCCGATGGGCTGGCTACTCCTAACAAAGCAAAGGTTAAACGCTGATACCGTTTCTGCGTATCTCGTCCATTATAGTAGGCTCTAATTAAGGCAAAGAAATTATCGGTGGGAAAGGATAAACGTAGCGTACTGCCGATTTCATCAATAAAAATAACTAAATTTTTAGTGATAATGTCCAGCACAACCGCTTCAATAAACGTACCCAACCGCTGCACAGGTGATAAGGAGTCATGATCATCCCACCACTGTCGCCATTTGACGCGATTCGCCAGTCGTAAGTCACTGATTAAACGGTAAGCAATTGCCTTATACCATTGCTGTTCATTTGCCTGAAGAGCAATGCGCGTCAAATCAACCACCGCGCCGACAATTCCTGCAGCTTCTAACCGTTTCTTCGTTCGCACTCGTAAGCTAGATTTACCCATTTGTCGGGAATGGTAGACGTAACAAAATATCCCTGCTTTCAACGCCTGATAAAGCTCATTGTCTGCTTGACGCATGACATAACTGGGAGCATCTGGAGGCAAACTTCCACCAACATGGTAAGAATATAAGGGAGGTTGTTTGGTAGAGGTCGGAACTAATGATGGTATCGGTAATTGTATCCCAATAATCTCCTCCTGACTAGCATCTTCAATCACTTTTTCAAATCGAGCTGTTGCACCGGCTATGTCGCCAAGAACAAAGCTTTTCATTGCCTGACTGTAACGCAGTAAAGGTTTAAATCCAAATTCCTCTAACGGCTCAGCATAGGTTTCTACTAATGAAGTTAGGCGTAATACCTCTGCCATATCTATGTTCTCTCTTTTCACAGTTTCACTGAGAACCTCTGCCAATTTTCGCCCTGCTTCAGCCGGTTGCGTATAAGCCAACGCTGTCCACTCCTGCGCCTCTCGTAAATCCTGCGTAGCCGGATCATATTCAGTAAGCTGCTGCGCTACATAATCAATCAAAAATGCACCCAATTTCTCCAATCTTTGTTGCCCAAACTGTTCCTTCAATTCCCTGATCAACAGATTGCGAACCGGAATATCCATCTCATACATCTCATAGCCAACCTGCCGACATAAACGCGACAGCAGCACCCGCGCTACCGCCGTCCAAGGTGTTTCCGGGATGAAGGTTGCCCAAATTTGGTAGAGCAAGTCAGGGGTGAGAACTAGAGGAAAGGCGGCGTGACAAGCTAGATTTAGATGGGCTTCCCCAAATTGTTTGGCAAACCCAACAATCCGCTCAACAGCGATTCGCTTTTCTCGTTCTTGGTTCGTTGTTGCCATGATTTTGATTGGGGATTGGGATTGGAGATTGGGGAAGACACAATACTGACTAATAGTATAAGCTAGCTTTAGTAAGCTATGATAACTTTGAGTAATAGTCCGTTACACTTCACTCTCCTCACGATAGTGGACTGATACAGCTAAAATAGTGGAATAGATTGGACGGTTTTTTGGGCGCACGTCAGTGCGCCCCTACGGTTTCCGGACGTAATTCTAATCCCTCAAGTTAGGTGTGCCATGCCATTGTTAAGTTGACATACATCCTAATAATTCAACCCGTTTTAACGGGTTTTAGCTTTAAGCCGGAAATTTATTTCCCGGCTTGATTTAGGGCTTGATGACTTCCCATTTTAGGGGATTTGAACTTGAGGTTCCATAAATTTATTTTCTGGCTTTATTACCCATCATCTATACATTTTATCCCCAACTCCATATCGCCCCCGCAATACGCTAATCGCCGCATTCATCCCCTGACGACTCATTTCAAACATTGGCACAAAACGGGCAATTTCCGCCGCCGTTGTATACAACCAACTCTCATTCGGCATCGGGTTTAACCAAGCTGTATAACGCACCGATTGCTTTAACCGTTCCATCCAGTCTTGAGTCTGCTTCACCCGTTCAGCATCAAAATTACCTCGTGCTGCACCCGCATCGCTGACAATCAAGACTACCGCCCGTTCCCCCACTTCTGCTAATACCTCATCCATTAATTGAGCATTCACTAAGGCGGGATGACGATATAAATACTCATCAACATAATCATGAAAATAAAATACACGAGTTTGTCGCAACCGCCCCCCTCGTTGGGCTGTTTCAACTAACTGTCGCGACAGCCGATGAAACGGCACCATTGAGCCTTCCTGATCAATCATTAACACCAAATCTGTGCGATTAATCCGACGCGGAATTAACACGGGTGTCAGTAAAATCCCTTGACGCCCCATCGTTTCCACTGTCGCCTCAATATCCAATTCTACGGGTATTCCTTCCCGTATCGGGCGACGCAAATAACGCCAACTTTGCTTCATTTGTCGCTTAGTAACGGGGAAATATTCAGTTAGCAACATATAGCGGGGGCGTTTGAATTCTTTATCCGATTTATGGCGACGCACCGCCTGAACCACCTGCACCGGTTCATCCATGTCTAGGGTTTTACTGGCAGATTCCTCTAACTCCTGATTTGGCTGATCGGGTTGAGAGGGCGGGGATGGAGAGACAGAAGCCTGGGATGCGCGATCGCTCCCCTCCCCTAAATTGGTTTGCAAACGCGCCCACATCTGCTCAAACAGCCGTCGAATCAGTTGACATTCCGCCTCAGATGTCGCCCACACCAGACAGCACAACTGTTCCAACTCCAGCCGACTCCCCACACCCAAACCAGCCTGGAGCGATCGCACCACCACCAAATACTCATCTACCCCCAACGGTAAACCATGGCGCTGGCGCAGGCTGTTAAAAATGTCTATCAATGGCAGTTCGTCATAATTCATAACACCAATTTAATTTCAATTAAAATTCTATTAAATTTATTATTTTACCTTAAAATTAATGCGTCTAAATAATTAGCTTTATCAACGTAAGTAGTCGGACAAAAGAAAACAGTACTGTATTAATTTTCGTAACCCGCCCTCAAACCATTACTGTTCCCTGTTCCCTGTGACACACCGAGCGTGTTACCGAGCGGAGTCGAGGTAAGTCGAGGTGTTCCCTGTTCCCTAATCTCAACCGTTAACTTTAATTGTGTCCACCTACTTAACCCGTTTTAACGGGTTTTAGCTTTGAGCCAGAAATTTATTTCTTGGCTCTTATTATTTGCACCCATTCTTATTACTTCAAATACCGCAAATGATCCTCCCACTTCTTCAACAAAACCTCAGGAAACAGCAAATCCCCCTCAAGCTGCTTTAACACCTCATCCTGGGGAAACTGCTGCAACACCGCCACCCAATCCAATAACTCACTCGTACTCACCTTTTTCCCCGACTTCCCCTTCACCATCTTCTCTCGCAACTCAGCAAATCGCTCTACCGCCGCCTCAACTAACGCTGGCGTCAATGCCGGAAAATGAGCGTTAATAATCTCAACTAACTGGTTTGACCCCGGAAATTCAATATAATGAAACAGACAACGACCCTTTAGCCGCGAGTGGGTGGCTTAAATTAACCATTTTGCCAATACTCCTTCCCAACTAAGCCCACAATGTCTACATATTTCTTCATAAACATAGTGAGGAACACCGTTATCAGAACGTTCTAACAAAACTTTGGCAGTCAATCCAGCCGGTATTTGAAGTTGGCTCGACATACTCAGATTGTCTATCCACTCATCTAGGGCTTCTCGTGGAAATAGACTTGCTGGTGGTAAGCGTAAGGGATATTCCGGTTGCTCAAAGTTCTCAGCTAACCTAACATTCGATTGACCAACACTGCCACAATTATCCACCAGAAACATCAACAAATGCCTATCGCCCTGGGGTAGACTTTTCTTTGCTCTTGTCACCAAAGGTTCCCAGAACTCCTGTAGCCATTCGGAAAGCATATCTGGCGGCATATAATCCACCGTATAGAAGACAAAAATAACATCCTGAGTTTGCCAGCGATCGCAAACTCGATCCATAATCTCCGTAGGTGTCGCTCAGCCATTAACTGAAGTTGTGAAGCCTTCAACTCCACTAACTCAGTTTCTTTCGCCTGGAGTTCTTGTTCTAAAACAGACATTTGTTGCGCTGTTATCGCCGCTTGATGAGCCGACTAGCGTAACAATTAGGGGTTTTCATGAAACTTAACTATGTTAACTTTATTTAAGCTATCATGCATTTAAATTGGGTATTAGTAGTGAGCAAGATGCAAAGCCTGCGGCATGGCTTCGCTAAACGCACTACATACAAGAATTTTGCCATTATTGACATTAAGGTTTAAATACCGAACAGCTTATGTTCGACTATTGAGTTAATTCATAGTCACAAGTCAGGCTAAAAGTCGCAAAAAAAGAATTATAGCAACTGACTCACATTGGCTAAAAACGGCTGTAACTCTTGCTATATCGGGATTTTATTTAAATGGGCGATACTGGACTCGAACCAGTGACCCCTTCCGTGTGAAGGAAGTGCGCTACCACTGTGCTAATCGCCCATAACAGCCAAGATTAACATAAAGCAACCTTACACTACAACTCACACGATTAAATATCTTGGGGATATTCCTTCCACAATGAAGTTGTGTGATTTAGACTCCGGTGATCGCCATCTCCCAAAATCAGATGATCCACTAAAGCTACGCCGATTAGCAGCGCCCCCTGCAAAAGCCGTTTAGTCAAATAAATGTCATCCTCAGAGGGTTCAACACTACCCGTTGGGTGATTATGCCCCACAATAAACCTTGTCGCCCCATGGCGCAAGACGGCTTGTAAAATCTCACGAGGACAGGCTAATGTCTCTGTTGCTGTACCAACGGAGATGAGTTTAATCCCCAATAAGTGATTTTTCACATCCAACAGCAATACAGCAAAACGTTCCTGAGTTTGCCACATTAACTCATGACTGAAAGCTGCCGCCGCCGCCATGGGATTGTCAATTATCGTACCTTCTGTAGGGCGAGACTGAAAGGCGCGTTTTCCCAGTTCAATGGCGGCTAGAATAGTGGCGGCTTTAGCGGGTCCGACGCCATGAATACGCATTAACTCTTGGGGTGATATATCTCGCAATACCGCCATGGGATCGCGCTCAGCTTGACTCAATTGCTGCAAAATATATTGTCCCAAACCGACTGCCGAAAGTTTACCTTTTCCCTGACCTGTGGCGAGTAAAATGGCAATCAGTTCCGCTGTCGCCAAGTTTTTGGCACCGATCGCCATTAATCGTTCCCGTGGACGTTCGCTAGCAGGAATATCGGCAATTCTAAGGCTATAGGTCATAACGCTAACCCATTACTCCGGGACAAGCAGATCATTATCAGGTTCGTTTGAATACTTACACGTTGGTACTACCGAAGGCAGATTGCTCCAAGGTAATTAGAGGGACATGATATCATGGCTGAGATATTATTGCTATAATAATATAATTTTGGACTCGGATTTGTAAAGTTAGGTGATTAGCGATTGGGGATTGGGGAAGAGGGAATGTGGCGTCTGACCCGCTATTAACTGTAGTCTTTTCACCGTTAAATGTGGTGACAGCAAGAGACACCCTAACAGTGATGGAGATGATTCAGGAGTTCTATATCAACATATTGGTTATCTCCAGCATCTCCGGCGAGAACGGTAAAGGGTTGATCAGGTTCTCCGAGATGATTTAACACGAGTACCGCCGGGGTAAAATCTTGGTCTTTTGTATAATTGTTGACTGTAATTAGTGTCATGATACCTGCTTGCGTAGCCGCAATTAAACCCTGATCAGAATCTTCGATCGCCAAACAATCTTGGGGTGGTAAATCCATTTGCCACAGTACATATTTGTAAATATCGGGGGCGGGTTTTTTGGCGGGGACGATATCACCCGCCGCAATCAGGTCAAACCACGCCGGACTCTCATCCCCTAGAGTATGCTGCAAAAGGGCAGTTACATTAGTAGGGGCGGTAGTGGTGGCGATCGCTAACCGTATTCCTTGCGATCGCGCCGCTTTAATCAATCGTTGCACACCCGGACGTAGGGGGATAGAACCCGTGGTGATAAGTTGCTGATAATGGTGAGTTTTCGCTCTGTGCAGATTGGCAATGAACTCGTCGAAATTAGCCGGAGGTTGGAAATCGGGGCAGTATTGCTTCAAATAATAGCGGATACGTTCTTTCCCGCCAGCAACTGCTAGTAATTCACCATAGAGGGAAACAGACCAATTCCAATTATATCCAGCTTCGGCAAAGGCGCGGTTAAAGGCGACGCGGTGTCCGTCTTGTTCGGTATTCGCTAATGTCCCATCTACGTCAAAGATTAATGCTCGAAGTTTGGTCATTGGTCATTGGTGATTGGTCTTATGTCAGCAACTATACCGACATAAGATGTAAACATGCAAGGGGTTTTTGGAAGCGAACAAAACCTTTCTTTGGGAAAAGACTCGGACAAACTATGTAAAATCCCCCGACTTTTAAGCGGGGGATCAGCTTATCCAATCAAGGGATTATTATGCGTTTTTCGTAACCAGACCGTAGATGAACAAGACGACCATCGCGCCCACAATTGCCACCAGTAAACCCCACCAAGTAAAGCCTGTAAAACCGACTCCAAAGAGTAAGTTACCAATCCAGCCTCCAACTAAAGCCCCAACGATTCCCAGTGCCATGGTAGCGAGGATACCACCGCCTTGGTGACCTGGATAAATTGCCTTCGCGATCCCCGCTAACTGAGGTCAAATCGCTGTCTGCTAAGGCTTTTAGAGTTTGCGATCGCTCTTTGTGTGAGAAATGCGGGGTAAGCGTCATCCATCTTAACTTAGGTGTGCCACACCACTACCCATATCTTGCCCGCTAACCTACCTATGTCTCATGCGCTAACCTACCCATGTCTTGAACGCTTGCCTACCCTCGCCGCCTGAATGTTACCGGATAAACCCCAATCAGATTTAAGATGGACAAGAATTAAGGTCAATCAGGCAATTTGAGATGATTCTTCGGCAACTGATAGCATTCCTAGTCGCGATCGCTCTATTCGTTCATCCTCTATCTGCTCAAGCGGCTGACTATCCGCCTCCCTTATCCTACAGTCACGCCCAACTCACAGGCAAAGACTTTTCCGGTCAAAATTTACAGACGGCTGAATTTGCTAATGCCAATTTACAGTTAAGTAATTTTGCCTATGCTGACTTGCGAGGTGCTATTTTTAGTGGTTCGGTGATGACTCATGCCAATTTGCATGGTGCGGATTTAAGCTATGGCATGTTAGATCAGGCAGATTTGACGGGTGCAGATTTAAGTGATGTAATTTTAGTCGAAACCCTCTTACTTGGATCAGTATTTGATAATACATTAATCACGGGGGCTGACTTTACCGATGCTCTCTTAGATGGCGCACAACTGAAACACTTATGTCAGCAGGCGTCAGGGATGAATTCTAAAACTGGCGTAGCCACAAGCGATTCTCTTGGTTGTTCTTAATGTTTGATGTACGGGGACGGGTGAGGAAGGAATTAGGGGTTTTTCCAGGATATTAAATACATTCAATGAGCTGGATGTTATTGTCTTATAAATATTAATCAGTTCCTAGCATGGGTAGGGACACGGCATTGCCTTGTCCCTACAGATAACTGGGATTACTTAATTTAGGGTTTGCTGAATAACTGTTGTGGTGAGGGTAGGCAACAGGGAACAGGCAACAGGCAACAGTTTCATTCACCTGTCTTAACTTGATTCTTGTACCTGAGAAAGAAGCATAAGGTCGGAATTCAGACTAAAGTAGTATACAAATCGTTATATAGCAGTACTAAGACAGGTTAGGACATTCTTTACTGTTCCCTGTTAAGAAGTTCCCTGTTCCCTCTTGGGCTAACTGATGTCCTAACGTATCCCCGTAGTGCTATAAATACCTGCTCTGAGGAGAAAAATTCATGCCAGCCCGCTCTTTTACTTCCACATTGAGGAAACTAACCGCCTGCTTAGGTCTAGCTAGTCTCGGTACCGCGATCGCATTACCCGCCAACAGCGTCACCGACTCCCCTCGCCTCTTAAAGGCAGAACCTGGACTCCATCTGATTGCTCAACGGGGTGTGAGAAATATAGCCGATGAACTCGAAACCGCCGACGACGCTTTCTCTACCCTCACGGCTGCAATCAAAACCGCCGGACTCACTTCAGCACTGGCGGGGAGGAGACCCATTACCATTTTTGCCCCCACTGATGAAGCGTTTGATAATTTACCCGATGGCACTGTGGCAACGTTGCTTCAACCCCAAAACCGCTCTCGATTAACTGAAATCCTCACGTATCACGTTGTTCCCGGTAACATTAACACCTTTGGCTTAACTCCCGGTTCGACCTTGCGGTTAACCACCCTCGCGGGTAAACCCGTAACCATACGAGTCAGCGATGCTAGCGAAGTTTCGGTCAATGGTGTACCTGTAGTTATGGCAGATATTCCTGCCGCTAACGGCATGATTCACGGAATTAGTGGGGTTCTATTACCCTAATGGAGTTCCGCCGTAGGGCTTGGTAACCAAGCCCCTATCTTGGTAACCAAGCCCCTATCTACATCAACTGACTCAACCAAGGACTCACTTCCACAGACACCAGTTGACCAAGCTGAAGCAACTGGCGTAGTCGGATAATCGTCCAAGGATTTGCCGCCGTAAGTTGCGCCTGATTGTGTCCATTCTTTTGGTCACTCAAGCGTTGGGCTTGAATCGCCAGTTCACACTGCGGCACGATTGAGGTGTGTAAACAGTTGAAATAGAGTTCCTGACAACGGTCTAACGCTAAACCGAGGCTTAACCGATTGCCAATCTCAATCAACCGATCAATCTGGCGGATATCATCGCCTAAGGTATCGGGATCACCATCATGCAACAGTTGCCACAGCGATCGCCAAATTAAGGTTTCCAGAGTTGGCTTGGCTTCTGGGATATTCAGGTGACAGCGTAGGTGTCCCGCTTCTATGGCGATCGCTTCCAGTTCAGCGATCTGAGCATTGATAGCTTGGGGATCGCTCACCTCCATGTCTAAAGCTTTAATCGCAATTAAACAACGGTTGGATAAAGCAATTTCTGCTGCCACTTGCAATTCCTTCGGTACGGGCAATTCATCCCGATGGAATGCCATCAACACGCCGTAATTATCCCGGTACATCTGGTTATACAGCTGATCTAATCGGGTCAGAGTTTCCTGACTAATTAGCTGCATAATCCGTTGCCGTTCCTCAGCAAACAGATTCTGTAAACTGAACGACTGCTCACCAAACATCTGATTCATTGCCAGAATCGTATGGGCAGCACTGGCTTGCTTGAGGGCATCAAAAATCTTATCCCTCAACTGAGTATATGCCCGACGTCCGGTAAAGGGTTGAATACAGCAGTGGAAGTCCCAGCCCCCGATATGGAGAACGGCAAAAACCAATTCCATATTTTCCCAGGTAATCTCCGACACCAGTCGCAATTGACCCACTGCCAACGTCAGTGAACCCATGCGTTGGAGTTGATAGTCAAGCTGGTGGGCTTCGTAGCAGTAGAGGCGTTCTTGTTGGGAATAGTTGGTAAATAAGGAACTAATCGCGTAATGAGCAGCAACTTGTTGAAAGGTAATTTGCGACGACACCACCAGTTGCCGATAGACCACATCCCCCGTTTTAAAGGAGTCTACATTACTGGGTGCTACGAGTAGGCGCTCCAAGAACCCTAGCTCAAGCTGGATACCCGCCACCTCCCCAGCTAACTCCAACGCCCGCGCCGCATAGCGCAGAATCTGTACCCCTTCTGGACGAGATAGTTCCTCAAAGAACCAGCCACAACTGGTATACATCAGCATGGCGTGGCGTTGCATTTCCAACAGCCGCAGGGCATCAATTTGGTCGGTGGGAGAGAGGGGCGCAACGCTGTGACGGTTCAGAAATTGCTTCACATTTTCCGCCGAGCGATTCTCGTTCCGAGACTCAGCGCGATCGCGAAGCACCTGGATATACTCATCCCGCGCCGCCCAAGGATCGCGGAAAAACTGACGCCCCCTCTCGTCATACAATGGAATCAACTGATCCCGCAGCCAGTTCAAACTTTCTCGCAGGGGACGCCGCCATTTCTGATGCCAACCCCCGCCGCCACCACAGCCGCAGTCATCTTGCCAACGGTTAACGCCGTGGGAACAACTCCAAGCGGTTAAGGGTTTGATCATCACTTCCCACGTCGGCGGACTGATGCTGAGATAATGGGCAAAATTAGTCACCGTCCAGTTACGGCGGGGAAAGACTTGGGTAAAGGCATGGGCGATACACATTTCCGTGTGGCGTTTGTGATGTCCGAAGGTTTCCCCATCGGTTGCCACACTGATAATCTGGGAGGGACGGTGATCCCCATGAATCGCGATCCCCAGACGACCCGCGAAATGTTCGGAACTACTGAGAACATCGCTAAACCCCATATCCCGTGAGATGGGACCGTCGTAGAAAAAGATGTCGATAAATTCACCACTTTCCAGGAAACAACGGTAAGGGCGGCTGGGATCAATCTGACCCCCACCCACTTCATGCCAATCCGGATCAGGATTGTCTTCGGTTGGCAGAGGGCGACAGCGTTCGGCTTGGGAGGGAGCAAGAATAATAAACTTAATCCCTTCTGCCACTAACGCTTCCAAGGTGGGGTAATCTACCGCCGTTTCCGCTAGCCACATCCCTTCGGGTTCACGACCAAAGCGAGAGCGGAAATCTTCCATTCCCCAACGGATTTGGGTGTATTTATCCCGTTCATTGGCGAGGGGAAGAATGATATGGTTATAGACTTGCGCGATCGCATTACCGTGACCGTTGAGCCTTTGACAACTCTTGCGATCCGCCTCCAGTATCCGCTCATACACTTCCATGTCGTAGCGTTCTAGCCACGACATCAGCGTCGGACCAATATTAAAGCTGAGATATTCAAAAGTATTAACGATCGCCACCACTTCGCCGTAACCATTTAACACCCGGGCAAAGGCATTGGGGCGATAGCATTCGTGATGAATCCGCTCATTCCAGTTGTGAAACGGTGCCGCTGAGGGCTGACGTTCAATGGTATCCAGATAAGGATTTTCACGAGGGGGTTGATAAAAATGCCCGTGAACCGTTACGTAGACGCCCCTGGCTGTCTGCAGGGGATCATGTTCTAGCCCAGCCTCCTCTGATAAGGTAGCGATGGGATTGATTGCCGCAGCTTGTGAAGCTGAAAGTTCAGCAGCAGAAGTCATTGAGATCACCAAATTCCACAGAAAACATGTCAGACAGATTTCCTTACTCTACTAATTTTCGCTCAGAGTAGGGATTAGTTGAGATATTACTAAACGAATTTTGGGTTGAAAGCTAGCCATTTAAGTAGGGAACGCCAGCCCAGTATATAAAAAATCACTCGCACAAGTTGCTAAACTTGCATTTTGGGATGAACTTGTAACAATCTGTTCCTTTAGTCCTTTATTCAACCCCAATATTTACTTAAAATCGATGAAACTTCATAAACGTTTCGATAAGTTCACAGAACTTAACCGCAGCATAACAAGTCTTATCGATTATTGCACATCTGGCTGGGGATGTGTAGGGGGGTTCCAGGTGCAGGGGGCTCTAGGGACTCCAGGTGCAGGGGAAGCTGGGAGATGGGGGAGCTGGGGAAGCCGGGGAAGAGGATTACCAATGAACCATGAACCATGAACCATGAACAACCAACAAATGACAAATGACAATTTTCACCGTTAACTTTAATCTGTGCCTATTTGCTTATTTGTAGATGCTGAACAAAAACACGATTCTGTCCCTATTGCTGCTGTTTGTCCCCATTTCCATCGCCGCGCATTTTCTGGAATGGGGATCAGCTATAGTATTTATTACCTCCTGTGTGGCGATCGTTCCCCTAGCGGCGTGGATGGGAACCGCCACGGAAGAAATTGCGGTGGTGGCTGGACCGACCTTGGGCGGGTTGCTGAATGCCACGTTTGGTAATGCGACAGAACTGATTATTGCCCTGATTGCCCTCAATGCTGGCTTAGTCAATGTAGTTAAAGCCACGATTACGGGATCAATTATTGGCAACTTGCTGCTGGTGATGGGCTTATCTATGCTTTTGGGGGGATTGCGTTACAAGGAACAGGACTTTCAACCGATTGTGGCACGGGTAAATGCGTCCTCAATGAATTTGGCTGTCATTGCCATGTTGCTACCGACGGCGATGGATGCCACGACGCCTGGAATTGATGAAGGGACGTTACAAGGATTATCGGTTGCCGTGGCGGGGGTGTTGATTGTTGTTTACGCTCTCACCTTACTCTTTTCCATGAAAACCCACAGCTATCTGTTTGATGTGGGCATGGTGGATATCGAGTTAGAAGCAGGAGAAGCCGTTTCTTCCCCCACTGCGGAACCGGAACATCAGGTGAATTTAGGCTTGTGGATTGGGGTGTTACTTGGAGTCACCCTCCTGGTGGCGTTAGAGTCGGAACTATTGGTGGGGACGTTGGAGGAAGCTACCTCCCAGTTAGGATTAACTGCTCTATTTACAGGGGTGATTCTATTGCCGATTATTGGCAATGCTGCCGAACATGCTACGGCGGTGACAGTGGCGATGAAAAATAAGATGGATTTGTCGGTGTCGGTGGCGGTGGGATCAAGTTTACAAATTGCCCTATTTGTTGCCCCTGTCTTGGTGATTGCGGGTTGGTTTTTGGGTCAACCGATGGATTTGGATTTTCACCCCTTTGAACTGGTGGCGGTGGCGGTGGCGGTGTTAATCGCCAATTCCATTAGTTCGGATGGTAAGTCTAACTGGTTGGAAGGAATTTTGCTAATTGCGGCTTATTTGGTGTTGGGGTTAGCATTTTACTTCCATCCGGTTGTGGAAGGGTTGGCGTAACCTTGTAGAGACGTTG
>NZ_JBKHHI010000083.1:0-19806 GCF_046539235.1 Coleofasciculus sp. | reverse complement strand
CTCTTACCCGATCAACCGAGTGGGTTGTACTGCCGTTTCCAGTCATATTCTAGTGCAGTGTTGCACTTAGAGGAAACTTCGGTTATCCGTATTGGGGATGCAAGGGAGCAGGGGTGTGGGGGGAGAGGAAATTAAATTAGAGATTCCTGGCAGTAGTATTGAGCAGCATCTCTCTATCATAAAAGTATGGCGTTCCTTTTTCTTGATTGATAACGGTGTCCTTTCGTCTGGTGTTAGAACCACTATGTTGAGCAAGCCAAAAAGTCGGAAAGTCGCTTCCTTACTAGCGTTTAGCGGGGTAGTGACACCTATTTCTGGACTCCACAAATTTTATCTGGGGCAACCTTGGTGGGGAGTGGTGTATTTGTTGTTGTCTTGGACTCAGATTCCCAGAGTGGCGAGTGCTATTGAAGGAGTGTGGTATCTTTTGCAAAACTCGGAGCAATTCGACCAAAATTTTAATGGGAATTTGATCTCAACCGGGACATCGATACCAATTCAATCCCCAGAGGTTGATCCGGCGCAAGTGGGTGCGATCGCGGATGCACTGCGACAACTGGACAAGCTGCGTCAGGAGGGGTTGATGTCAGAATATGAGTTTGAGCAAAAGCGTCGCCAACTACTGGATCGTATCGCCTGAAAAAAAGAAGATGGCACTGTTTGACTGGCTGTTATCGACGGATCGATTAAACCCAACCTGGCGCTCAATCCAAACCCGGATTCAGAGTGATCCTTACTATCGGCTGCAATCGGCACAAGACATTGAGGTGGCGGTAGCATTGGGGATTAAGATTGATGTCAATCAAGCGACGGTGGATGACTGGCTGAGATTACCCGGGATATCCATCCATCAAGCGCGATCGCTGGTTGAATTGGCAAGTAGTGGGGTACAGTTTTGCTGTTTGGAGGATATTGCGGCGGCGTTAAGTATCCCTGTGGCGCGGTTACAGCCGTTACAACCAATTCTCAGCTTTTGTTACTATGACGCTGAAAGTCCAGCCACACCCTTGTCGATTCCGGCGAATACAGCATCCGTGGAACAACTGAGCCGAATTCCTAGGGTTGACTTGTTTATAGCCAGAGCGATCGTGCAAAATCGGCAACAGATGGGTAATTATCGTAACTTAGCCGACTTCCAGCAACGCCTTACCCTTCCCCCAGACCTGATATCTGAGATAATGTACTATCTGCGGTTTTGAGTAAAAAGCAAATGCCCTGGTTCGTCAAGATAGAAGAAGGCATCGTCGATAAACCTACGTTTGACCAATATGTTCCGGCTCATAAAGCCTATGTTCAAGACTTGATTGACAAAGGACACAAAGCCAAAACAGGTTACTGGGCTGAGAAAGGGGGCGGAATGCTCCTGTTTGAGGCGAGTTCAACAAAAGAGGCACAGGCGATCGTTGAGCGAGATCCGTTGGTGGCAAATCACTGTGTTAAGTACCAGCTTCACGAATGGCGGATTATTGCCGAATGAAAAAATATCTCCGTGAACTGATCAATGGGGTTCAAAGCTGTTATCATAGTAAGTGACTCGGATTCATGCAATCCCAACGCTCAAACCTTGTCAGAACCGGAAGGTAGCAGCAATACGAGATGCTTGGGATAGGCGTGAACTCCGGGTCTTCTCATACCTGGCTCTACGGTGACGCATTATTTTTTATCGGTAATTTCCAGTTAAGTTGAGTCCCCAGACTGCTAGCAGTTAGTTCTAATTTAATTTTTTCTCGCCATAGTTCCACGCCTTACGTCTCTATCGGCTCCCCCTACTTCCCTTGCCCTATTGAGTTGAATCCTGACACCTAGGTGTAAACAAGGCAGAGTGCTAATCTCGCTATACTGCCAAATGATACCCTTGTTAATTGGTTTAAGTTTCCTGGAGGCAGATCTATGACATCGTATGCAACCTCTTCTGCCAAAGCCGAGATGAGTGAACTCCGGCGTCTAAAAACCTTGCTCCCCCCAGAATTACAAAGCTGGGTCATGGTGGAAGGAACGACTGAGGTCAATCCCCCATTGTTACGCACCGAAGAAATTGGTAGCGATGAGGTGGAAGTGCAAATTGACTTAGTGAAATGGGAGCAGTTTGCCCTTGACCAACGTAATCTCCTATTTTGGCACGAAGTTGCCCGGATTCAGAATGACACGATCCCCAAAGAAGGGTGGGAAATGGCAGCCCTAGCCATTGGTTTGGGAGGGGCTGTTGGGGAACTTTGGGTACAAGATGGATTGCTACTGCTGTTGGCACTTGCCCTCTGTGGTGTTTCTGGATGGAGACTCTATCAGAAAAACAACGGCGAGAAAACTCTCAAGGCAGAAATTGAGGCAGACGAAAAAGCGATCGCCCTGGCTACTCGCTTTGGTTACACTCTCCCCAACGCCTACAAGAGCCTAGGCAGTGCCTTAAAAACCTTAGTTGAAGTTACACCCGGTCGCCGTCAACGTCGCCGCTACGAAGCTCGCCTAGCCGCATTGAAAAAAAGTGCGGCTAAAGCCAAAGCCGAAGCGAAAAGCAAACGGGAATCCAGAGCCTAAAGCTGACCGATCATCTTATGGGTTTGGGGGATGACTCGCACTGATTTGAGATGGCGCTTCATCAACCCTTGCCATTCTAAAACTTGAGTCGGCGTTGGCGGGATCATTGGTCCATGATGGGGTTTAGCTAGGGGAGTTACAGGTTGTAAAAACACGGGAATACTGGGGTTACAGGCGGCAACTAATTCGGCGGCTAACTCCAGTTCCGCGGCATTCGTTGCTTGAGCAATAATCAGCTTGACAAAAACCTCAACATCTGTATCATCACAAAGTTGTAGAAACTGACGATGGGCTTGCCAACAATCTTCCCCACTTACACTCGGCAGCTTCATATCCATGCCAATAAAATCTAAATAGGGTAAAATCTGGGCTAGTTGCTCTGGACGATGTCCACCGGTTTCCAAATATATGGGTAACCCAGTTCGGTGTCGCACCAGGGGCAAGAACTCTCTTAAAAAGGGAGCCTGCAACAGGGGTTCGCCACCTGTTAAGCTAATGCTTTCATGGAGTCCTGGATAATTTTGCCGCTCAACCCATGCCAGTAACTGATCGCCGGTTACCGGGTTAGGATGAGCTTCAAAATCTCGATATCCAGGGGTTTGCTCCACGTAAGACAAATCTGGAACAATCCAGGTATGCTCACTATCGCAAAAATGGCAGCGCAAATCACACATTGCCAAACGGATGAATAATTGACGGGTACCAACATTGAGTCCTTCACCTTGAATGGCAGAAAACAGTTCAATGAGCCGGGCGGTGAGTCCAGTCTTAGCTGACATTTTTTTACATTGGATCGGTAAATTCAAGTGAGTTTTCGGTTAATTTAGCAATTGTACGACACAATATTGGTCAAGAACACAGGTGAATACCAACAATACAGGTCGTTATGGGTGACTCAATGTCAGAAGCGGATTTTAAAGTAATACTATTGCATGAAACTCCCGTCATGCAACTTACGGATCGCCTGAGTGTACTTGAAGCTGTGGCTTTCAAAGAAACCTTCCAGCAAATTTTGCAGAACCACCCCCTGCCGCCCAAAATTATTTTAGACTTTCGTCAAACAACCTTTATCGATAGCTGTGGGATTGGGGCGTTGGTGAACAATTACAAAAATGCGACCAGTAAGGATGTTGAACTGGTACTTACCAATGTTGGCACTCCGGTCATGGCAGTTTTGAAAATGACGGGACTCGATCAAATTCTAACAGTGGAACTGCTATCTGAATCAAGTCAGCCACCAGCATTACCACCCACTCACCCTTCCACCCGCTCTGGGATCAAACGTGGGCTTGATATTATCGGCGCAATTGTTGGCTTAGGAATTACAGCACTGCTGTTTATTCCCATTGCTATTGCGATCAAACTTGATTCGCCAGGTCCCATTTTCTTCAGTCAAATCCGTAAAGGATGGATGGGCAAAGAGTTTCGGATTTGGAAGTTCCGCTCCATGTATATCGGTAGTCAAGATATTAGTAAGGGTAAAATTAGAGTTAAACCGTTGGATGAAAATGCCCCTGATCCCAGAGTGACACGAGTCGGTCGGTTTTTACGGAAAAGTAGCCTTGATGAACTGCCTCAATTTGTCAATGTCCTGAAAGGGGAAATGAGTTTGGTGGGAACTCGACCCCCGACACCGGATGAAGTAGATTACTATGATGTACCAGAATGGCAGCGTTTAGATGTCAAACCGGGTATGACAGGAGAGTGGCAGGTCAATGGGCGAAATCAAATCCACAACTTTAAGGACATCATTGACTTAGATTTACGCTACCAGCATCACTGGAGCTTGATGTATGATGTCAAATTAATTATCAAAACAATTTTAGTGGTTTTTTCTAAAAATAGTGGCGCGGCTTAAAAAAATATGGGACTGGCTTTCGATTGATGCACCATGACAAACCCCTTAAACAATCGCATCTCAAGGTAGCCACAGACATCAATGCTGTTGCTAAAATTCTCGCCTGGTTTGATCGGCTAGCTTTGCGCCAATTTCCTGACCAATTTTGTGTGGATTGTAAAGTGGCACTAGACGAAGCCTTCGCCAACGCGGTTCACCACGCTCATCGCCATTTACCTCAAACCACACCGATTGAGCTGGAGCTGAAGCTATTTGCTGACCGCTTAGAGATGCGGATTTGGGATCACGGAGAACCGTTCGATTTGCAGGCTAAGTTGGACACTTTACACCAAAAAGGCTGTAACCTTCTAGAGGAAACAGGCAGAGGATTAATTTTGATGGAGAAATTCACGGATGAACTATCTTATCAACGCTTATCTGATCAGCGCAATTGTTTGTTTATGGGAAAACGACTCGTACCCGTCAGCCATTGAATGCCGTAAGCCATTGCAGGAATGTGTGAAACCCGTGAATTTATCCAGCCTGTAGGTTGATTGCACTTACTCTTACGATGCGGCATTCTGATAAAGGCAACTACAATAGGTAGATTCTACAATAATGGTGTTTCCTTAGCAATTAAGCCGTGCAATGTCCTTGAACATAAGCCTAGACATCCTGATTGATAGGCACTCGGCTAGTTTGGCGAAAAAATTAGCCCCAACTGGGTCAGTCCCACTTGCTTTCCTAAAATTTATGAGAATTCTGATTTATTCGTACAACTATTTTCCCGAACCCATTGGCATTGCCCCACTGATGACCGAACTCGCTGAGGGGTTAGTGACACGAGGACATCAGGTTCGGGTAGTTACGGGTATGCCTTGGTATCCTCAAAAAGAAGTCTATAAAGACTACCAAGGCAAATTATACTGCACCGAGGTGATCAACGGCGTAGCGATTCAACGCAGTTATGTCTGGATTCGCCCTGAACCCAGTTTAATCGACCGATTATTATTGGAAGTTAGCTTTGTGGCGACAAGTTTTGTCCATGCTCTAAAGGGTAAGCGCCCCGACATCATTTTTTTGACAGCACCACCACTACCCGTTGCCGTACCCGCAGCACTTCTAGGATGGCTACACCGGGTTCCAGTGGTTCTAAATCTTCAGGACATTTTACCAGATGCGGCTGTACACCTGGAAATTCTGACCAATCCCAAGCTGATTCGCATCTTTTCCATGTTGGAAAAATTTGCCTACCGGACAGCGACCAAAATTAGTGTTATTGCTGATGGGTTTATTAAAAACTTGCAGAATAAGGGAGTCAGTGAAAGCAAAATTGAGCTGATTCCGAATTGGGTGAATGTTGATTTCATCAAACCTTTACCTAAAGAACCAAATGCATTCCGTCAAGAGCATGGACTCAACGGAAAGTTTGTGGTCATGTACTCCGGGAATATAGCGCTAAGTCAAGGCATAGAAACCGTGATTCAGGCTTCGATTCGCCTGCGCCACATTCCCGAAATTGCCATTGTTATTGTGGGAGAAGAAAAAGCTTTAGAACGATTGCAGCAAGAAGAAGCGAGGGCGCTGGTAGAATGGCAAATTGAGATCCAAAGGAAAGCGCGATCGCTGGTGAAAGCAGAAGCCAAAGCCTTGCAACAATTACAGCTATACAAACAAACCTGTAAAGCCACCAACGTACTCCTGCTACCATTTCAACCTCGCGAAAAACTCCCGGAAATGCTAGCCGCCGCCGATGTGGGCTTGGTCTTGCAAAAGCACAACGTTATTGACTTTAATATGCCCTCAAAAATCCCGGTTTTGATGGCAAGCGGTCGTGCCATCATCGCCTCGGTGCCAGCCGAAGGTACAGCCGCCAGTGCTATTCAAAGAAGTGGCGCGGGTATTATTGTCAAACCCGAAGATCCAAAAAATTTAGCCGCCGAAATTTTGGATCTCTATCTCCACCCGGAAAAAGTCAAAGCTTTGGGTGAGAAAGGCAGAAAGTATGCCGAAGAAAATTATGCGTTTGACCGAGCGCTTGATCGCTATGAACAACTCTTTGCTTCCCTTCAGAAGCGTTGAGATAAAATGGATTCAATCCCTATAGTATAGTCAATCTTAGCCTTGAGGAGTTTGGTGACCGAATGCGGGATCAGGTTTTAACCTGGCTAGACGATAATGTTCCGACAGCCCGGATGCAGCACATCCTCAGGGTTGAGCAGATGTCTATGGAATTAGCTCGACATTATCATTTAAATGTGGAGCAAGCCGCTCAAGCCGGATTGATGCATGATCTGGCTAAATACTTTCAGCCAGAGCGACTCTTGCGAATGGCTAAGCAGGGAGGTATCGATATAGATCCAATCTGTGCGGCGACTCCCCATCTGTTACATGCTGATGTCAGTGCTATCGTGGCTAAAGAGCAGTTCGCTATCCAAGAGGACGCTGTACTCGATGCGATCGCGCTGCACACGTTAGGAAATCCAGGAATGAGTGAGATGAGCTGCGTTGTGTTTTTAGCCGATAGTCTAGAACCAGGTCGTGGTGATACACCGGAGTTGGAGAATTTGCGGAAAATTGCTCGCGTCGATCTGCACAAAGCCGTTTGGCTAACCTGTGACTACTGTGTCAAACACCTACTCAATACCCGTCGTCTGATTCACCCCCGCATGATCTTAACTCGGAACTGGGCGGTGCAACGCTTTAGCCAAAAACCAGAATTGACTCAGTAGGTCAATGGACATAAACCGAAAAATGTTACGTTTTATAAAAAATTATCACCCTCTAACAAATGACAAATGACCAAGGACAAATGACAAAAGACCAATTTCAACGCTCATCTACCTTATTTGTCAATGAAAACCAAGATCAAAAAGCTAGACCCGATCTGGCATTAACCATTGCCCAAGCTGCAGACGATCGCAAAGGTGACAATATTCTCATCCTGCGCGTGGCAGATGTTTCCTATATTGCTGATTATTTTGTGATTGTAACAGGCTATTCACGGGTACAGGTGAGGGCAATTGCTCAGTCGATTGAAGAGCAAGTGGAAACGACTTGGCAACGGCGTCCTCTACGCACTGAAGGACAAGCCGATGGCAGCTGGCTGCTTCAGGATTACGGTGAGGTGATTGTTCACATTATGCTGCCCCAGGAACGGGAGTTCTATAATCTAGAAGCATTTTGGGGTCACGCCGAATATGTGGAATTCAACTCGCAACAATCTTAACCTGAACAAAGACTATGAGGGAATCGTCCGTTTCTTTCTGTCCCGTACCGACAGAACAACAACCGATTCATGAGTACCAACAATTAAAAGACTCTTGGTTTTTCCGTTGGGCGAAGCTAGAATTGAGAAATTATGGACTCAAGCTGGCTTGGGTTTGGGGCTTAAGCTGGTTAATAGCGGGTCCAGTCGCCGCTGCTAGTTTTGCGCCGCACCAGCATCTGGTACAGTTTATTTTGGCGGGTGGCGCAGGTGCTGGCGTGTTTTTGATATTGGTGTTATTGCGACTGTACTTAGGTTGGTCTTACGTGTGCGATCGCTTATCTCAGGAAACCATCGGCTATGAAGAGTCCGGCTGGTATGATGGTCAAACCTGGACGAAGCCGCCAGAAGTCCTGAGTCGCGATCGCCTGATCGTCTCCTATCAAGTTCAGCCCATTCTGCAGCGCCTGCAACGAACATTGGGCATTATCGCTATCCTGATCGTAAGTGGCAGCTTGCTATGGAATCTTTCTTGATAATTTATGGTTTGGTTTGTCCTCAAAATGATTAAATTGGTTGGTGGAAATAAACCCAACACTATTAATTTCTGTCAATATTCCCTAAACTCTTACAAATGACCAATGACCAATGACCAATGACGAATAACGAATGACAAGGGTAAAACGCAATCAAGCACCAGCGATCGAAGTCCGTTTACTCCGGGAAGGCATAGCCGAATCCATCCACCACGCTCAATCTGTCCTCTGTGACGAGCGAGGGCGTGTCCTATCTGTAGCGGGCAATTCAGAAACATCAACCTTTATTCGTTCGGCACTAAAACCGTTTCAGGCTCTGGCAGTTACTACAACGGGAACCCTGGAACGATATAATCTTAACGACCGGGATTTGGCAATTATTTGTAGTTCCCACCAAGGTCATCTGGAACAAGTTCGTCAGGTTTTTAAGATTCTTTGGCGCTGCGATGTTGACCCATCAGCCTTGCAATGTCCTATTCCTCCGGGCAAGCAAAGTGCCTTAGAATACAACTGCTCTGGCAAACATGCAGGTATGCTTGCTGTCTGCCGCCAACGCAATTGGTCTATTGATAGTTATTTACAGTACAATCACCCCGTTCAACGACTCGTTTTGACCAAAGTCGCGGAATTGATGCGGATGCCACCAGAAGAGTTGATTTTGGCACACGATGACTGTGGGGCACCAACGTATTTTTTGCAACTGGCTCAAATCGCCACCCTCTTTGCTCAACTCGCTTCTGGTGACAATTTGGCAATGGAGCGAATTGTTCGGGCAATGACCCATCATCCTACCTTGGTGGCAGGAGAAGGGGCATTTGATACGGAATTAATGCGATTGACTCAAGGTGAACTGGTGAGTAAAGCCGGTTCAGAAGGCGTTCAATGTATTGGTCGTGTCGGTGAAGGATTGGGTATGGCGATTAAAGTCATGGATGGAGCCAAACGCGCTAAATATGCGGTAGCGATTCAGCTTTTGAAGCAAATGGGTTGGATTAGCCCCGCCGTGGCGGAAAGTCTGGCAGAAACCTTTATGCAGCTGGGTGAGTTCAAGCGTCTAGAGGTGATTGGCGAACTCTCGATGAGTTTTTGAATTGGGTCATTGGTCATTGGTCATTTGTCCTTGGTCATTTGTCCTTTGTCCTTTGTTTGCACTTTGGGTCCTTGGTTTTTTTGGCTTGGAGTTGCCACATTTAGGAAATAGGTGTTATGCTGTTTAAAGCGACGCGGGATAGAGCAGTCTGGTAGCTCGTCGGGCTCATAACCCGAAGGTCGGTGGTTCAAATCCGCCTCCCGCCACCAAATTCAAAAAATAAGCCCTGTAGACTATTGAGTTTACAGGGTTATATTGTATATATTTTGGGCGGTTTATAGCTCCTAAGTTCACAGCTAGATCAGGGCGCACGTCGGTGCTATCCTACCGTGTTTCAGGCGATCGCAATTATCGGGGCTATCTGGGAAAGGGAAGACGCGATCGCAATCCTCTCCCATCCCCAAACGCGATCGCACCTTTTGATCAAACGACAAATACGGATATGAGAGATATGTAGGGGCGCATAGATGTGCGCCCTCATCCTATCGGTGAGTACCATAATGCCATGAATTGTGATTGGATAGAGTCACCTAAGCGTTGGAGTAGGTAATCGGGTTTGGGGGTGGGTTGGAACTGAGTCGCTGCAAAGGTGTTGGGTAGAACGGAGATTTGGGCGGGGTTGAGCTGTTGTTCTTGGAGCAGGCGATCGCGGGTATAATGACTGACGGCAATTATTTTGTCAGCATGGCGTAATGCTTTCTGGCGCAGGGGATGAGAGAGGTTCCATCCTTCTAAACCGTGGACGATAACCCAGTAAGGGGTTCCGGTTAAACGTTTGAGCCAGTTGGACGTTAATCGGGGGAGTTTGGTGATCGCACCTGGGAGACTATCACTTTTGATTCCGGTGTAGGGGCGACCCGCTTGCATTAATTAACAACGGTGTCCGCTTAATTTGATCGGGTCGCCCTTTATTCAATTCCAGGTGTCAAACGGTGTTTTTTGAGCGGTTATATGCGTTCCTGGATAAGCTTCCATAGCACTTTGGTGGGAAATCGCTTTTATTCCTGGTGAGATGGTGTATCTGGGGAAAGAGGGAGGCGCGATCGCGTGGGAGTCCAGGTATTTGTAGGGGCGGGTTTAGGCGTTTAATTTTGATGTTTGTGATCACGTTTCAACCAAACCCGCCCTGACTCAAAATGGAGGTGTGTGTTTTAGGCGATCGCACTACTTGATAAGCCATTGACTTAGACGCTTTTGGGCTTCTTCTTGGGGAATTGTACCTTGTGTTGCCGCCGCTTCTAATCCACGATAAACTTTCTCGATGACATACAGGTGATATTGGATGTCTTCTAGGCGTAGATCTGTTAACCTAAGCCGGATAGTTGCCCCTCTGCCAAAAAAAGTACATCAGAGCTAGCAATCACGCTAATTTGTAAAACCTGTGGTTACCTATAGTTTTTGTGGGATTTTTCCCAACTGCCCAGTTTGGTTCAGGGATGTCTGTGTATGCGTAATAGTGATCTGCTCCATTGGTAGGATCTGGCACTTCCCCATTAATTACCTTTCTAGCAATTTCCAGACATTTACCAAATATTAGATCTTTACCAGTAATTGTCAGAAGCTTTTGATAATTTGGATCACTATCGTTCCAGCAGCTAAATTGCTTTGGCTGTTTACAAACCTCACTGATTTTAGAAGACCAGCCATATTGGGGTGAGCGAGAAGCTCGATTGCGTATAACCCATCCTACAGCTTGCTTGCCTAAATCACTTTCTCCACGGGCTTCTCCCCATATAGTTCGTGCTAAAGTATCAATTTCTTGATCCTCAAGTGCCTGATCTAGTTCTTCTTCCTTATCTTCCTTTATTGATTTAAGCAGTTCAATGTTCTCTCGGATCAAGAAAGCTTCCACTTTTAATTTGGTTCGATTGAACCAGGTTTTACCCTTCGCTTCAGCTTCTTTTTTATCCACTTCCTTTTGCTTGTCCGAAATTTGGCTATCAAGTTCATCTATTTCATTTTTAATATCAATAATTTTCTGTTGAAGCTGAGCGTAGTCGGTCTCATCAGTTCGAGGATCTTGTTGATTTGCAATTCCATCGTGTCGAGGCTTACTAAGTCTCCAAGTATCAAAAAGGTCTGAACCGATAACTGGCTGAGGTGTTGGGTTAGGTGAGTTATTGGAATTATTGTTACTGATAACATCAACATAATCAGCAGCAACATAGCCGTGTTTACCATTTGCTTCAACTTCATACCAACTGTGCCAATTTGGATCAGAACTGGAAACCTGGCGGATAATTTTAAACGTAGTTCCTTGATAAAGTAGGTCAAGAGTCGTTGTCCCAATTGTGGAGGGTTCGTTGCGGAGTCTTAGGGGTAAACTGCCTACTTGGGAATTAACTCGACCTGTTTGGAATGAATTGGATGGCTGAGAAGGTTTACCACTGCCAGTCTGATAGACTTGCGCTGATTGACCATTCCAGAAAATATAACCGTGTTCAAAGTTTTGCTTGAACGTTCCATTTCCACTATCAAACACCTCACTTGTTGGATTACCCAGTTCGCGGCGATTCTTATAGGCATTGTAGAAATCTCCACTAACCATGAAATTACCAACGATTTCCCCCCAGGCTAAATCCATATAGGCATCACCACCTGCCTCATAGAGATGGAAATGGAGGTCATATTTGCCACTATTCGGCACTTCAAAATCGATTACCTTGTATGAATTATAAGCCTGTTGCCAGTGATATTTTGACGTGATATCAACCCACTTATTTGGATCGCTATCTGGCAACCAGTGATGTTTGGCAAGAAGTTGAAAACCATCATCTGCTTTTACAAGTATCCGATATCGTTTACCCTTTTCAAAATCAGCATGAGTATAGCTACGCAGGGCAAAGAAATCGTGAGGAAGACGGGAGTCCCCTTGAGGGAAGCGATCGCCTAAATTTAGATGTATACCATTCTGCCCATCGCTACGTTGATTGGAGCCAAGGCTAACGACACCAATGAAATTATCCTGATTTTCATAGAAGTTGACAGGTGGCTCGTCACCCTGTTCTTTATCCCACCAAAAGAATGAGGAATTCCACTCTGAACCATTAGAAGCTGGTTCCTCGAAAGAATTAAATGACTCAATATCAAATTTAAGAGCAGCCGCTCCTCCTTTTTCATAATATTCAACTGTAACTGGATATTGCCCACCGTTGGAGTTGAAATAGCCAGTGCGAAGATGCTCAAACCCCTGATTTTGCCATTTATCAATTACCAGTTGATTACCAATCCGAACTCGAACACCATCATCGGCGTTGACGTTTATTTGATATTTACCTTCGGGAAAATAACGCTGAGTTGTTATTCGCGCTGAGAAGTTATCTGAGGGAGTATTGGTAGGAGAACCAAGTCCCCACTGATGTTCAAAATTCTGGCTACTATCTCCAAAGTCTTCAACATGAACCGGATTTCCGGCTAAATCGCGGTTGTTAAAATATTCAGCTTTCCAATGACTTGTAGGAATTTCAGCCGTTTTATCTGACGTTGCTGTTAGAGTATAATCTCCAAATTTATAGCCATAGCTGGTTACCGATATAATGTAATCTTGAGTCGGTACGGTAAACGTTAACTCGGCAGTATCTAGATCCCGATTCGTAATTCTTGATCGCCCCAGCCATTCTCCTGTCGATGGATTCAGTAGCAAGATATGAGGCATAAATTTAGAGGAACTCATCGTCAACTTAATAGGTTGACCTGGAGAAACGCCAGTTAAGCGATAATCATCATAGAAGCTGCCACCAAAACGCTCACCTGTGTCTTGAGGATCGAGTTTTGTCAAGCTGCCGCTAATGGTTTGATTTAGATCGATCGTGGTAATAGAGGGAGTAAATAGGCTTAGATTATAGTTGGTATTACCACGATTGTAGACTCGTGCGAGGTATGTTCCTGAATCTAAACCATTGATGCCAATTTCTTCGGGTTTAGTTCCACGATTATAGGAACTATGGATTAAATTAGTTGTACCATCGCTATTGAGCTTAAGTAATTGAAGATCCGCATAAGAATTCAATTTATCCAGTACAAGTCCTAGGTGAGTCTTACTAGATAATGAGAACTGATAATAATCATTATTATCCGTATTGCCAACCCAATCACTGAACGTATGAGTTCCGTTAATTGTACCAATATTAAGAGCGTCCTTGGGACTATCCCCAACATGGTCTAAAGGTGAGGAAACAACCTCAAAGTCTTCCAATGATATACTGATATAGCTCGAACCACCTGACTTATCATAAGCCCTGGCTGACCATCCATATTTGCCCGGAGCTAAACGCCCTAAATCATAGCTAAATTCAGCCCAGTTGGGATCATCACTAGCGGGAGTAAAACTTTTTATATAGTAATTTTGAGTTTCACCCACTTCTGGAGAAAGCTGTATAAGCACTGTTTCTAGGTCGCTAGCACCATCAGGGTCATATACTCGACCTGTTACCCGGAAATTCTTGCCAGAACCTATTGTTTTGCCGATATTGGTTTCTAAATCCCTGGGAGATCGGGAGGTAGCTGAAAGGCTCAATTTGTAAGACTCTGTATTGTCTAATTGTTTTGTCCACTTTCGATTGCCGTCTCTGTCATACTTTGCAATCCATGCACCTCCATTTAATGAGCTAGTTCCTGGTAGAGATCCATCTGTTTCTCCTGTAATGTATATATTGCCTAAACTATCTGTTGCTATACCCCAAGCTCGATCATTACTGGAGCTGCCCAATTGCCGAATCCATAATTGTTTGCCATAATTATAAACTGGATCACCATTGGTATCGTATTTGGCAATCCATGCATCATGTCTTCCTGCATTAGAGCTTCCCAAAGAACCTTCGGTGAATCCTGTTACATAAAGACCACCTGAATTATCAACGGCGATACTACTAAAAATATCAGTACCAGGAACACTTAATCGTTCGAGCCATTTTTGCTTTCCATTAGTGTCAAATTTAGCTAACCAAGCATTTTTTTCTCCCCCTGCAAGGTAGATGTTGCCATCCTGGTCTAGAACAATGCTACGGGAATTATCTAAACTAAACTGTTTCAGCCATTGCTGCTGACCAGTGGAATCGTATTTGGCTATCCAACTACCATCTCTGTGGTTAGAACCTGTGAAAGAACCTCCCGCCGAGCCTGTAACATAGACATTACCTGCACTATCTACTGCCACATCCCTCGCCCAATCCTCACCAGGCGTTCCCAACTGCTTAACCCACTCTAAGCCTATAGATTGATTATCAGCCGCCCGTTCTGTTGCTGTAACTGTTCCTTCTCCACTCCATCTTTCTGGAATCAACAATTCCTTGGGTTGATAATCTTCCGGTGTTGTGGTTTTCGCCAACTCCACCGCCCTGACCAAATTCAGCAATCCAGCGCCCGTCTCCACATCCCATCCCGGCGTCTGTAAATCTGTTGCTGTGGACTCCTAACGTAATCTGAGAATATCGGAATCACTCAACGCACGAGACGCCGCTTCCTGAATAAACGCCTCAGAACCCGGTTCAAACTCCTCCATCCCTTCTAAACTAAAGACGGCGAGTTCACCTTCATATCCCCCACCATCAAAGAGGAAATCAACACTAACTTTCCCAGTTTCACCCACCGTAAACACCCCAGATTCAAAGGTGGGGTCAGATTCCAAACTGCTTAAAATCGCCGCCGCTTCCGTCTCACTAATAAACTCTAGCGGTTCCAGGTTTTCATCGCTAATAATGTCCCCATCCTGGGGTTCAATCGTGTCAACAAAATCCACAGGTTCCCAGACTTGGGTACCCTGTTCCTGAGTAGTCGCCAGATTCCCCTCTTCAATCGAGTCTTCTAAATCCACATCAATATCAGCCGGGTCAAAGGCGTCTACATCCACCATGCCTAAATCTGGGGTATCGGGACTATCCACCACCCCACTCGGCGTCAGTATCGGTTCTAATATAAATGCTTGTAATGAAGAATTATCGCCTGTTTTTTTCGACTTTTTCGAGGATTTCTTCAAAAAACGCATAGATACACCCTGTTTTTGTGGATTTTTCGGTCGTGCAATTACGCCTCTATACCGCAGCCCCTAAAGCAGCGACGGGCTAACGTATTCGTTGAGTCATCAAGAAACACTGTCAGAGGCAGCTAGAAACCGAAACCATCAAAGCCCACTTTTTATGCAGCACAATTTTGGGAGATTCTTCTCCACTGAGTATTCAGCCTTGACCCAATATATGCTGAAGTGAAACACATTTTATCTGCCTACTTAATAATCTAATCCAGGTTGGGACAAGCGTTTATGAAGATTACATAAAACTTTAGACTCGTTAAATTAAGTTTTCATAAAGAGTAACAAAAAAACAAACTTAATGGCAGCTAAGGAGTAAAATCGTGTATCTACGAATAAGGAGCGGTCATGACGAATAAAAATTATGCGTGTCTAATATAATTTTAAAATCTCCGAACAAGCGAGATTTTCTGCTTACATCCCCTCCCTGTTTCACGCTCGGAAGGGGATTTACGCAATGTTGTTAAGGAGCGATCGCGGGAGTTATACCCACAGTCTTTTGAACTGTTGTATGACAGGTAGGCATGAGTTCCAGCACCATGTTATAAAAGGAGCGAATCGGTGGGATTTGCAGTCGATCTTGTGTCGTGACTAACACCACTTGCCGGGTCAAGGTTTGTTTCGGGTGTGATCCATTTTCAGTAGCAGCAGCAGCAATCGAACGCACAGCCAGAGTCGGATCACCTAGGGCTTCTACCAAGGCAGATCGGGGTAGCAGCGAAATTAACTTTCCCTGACGCACAACTCCCCGAAAAGCATCCAGGGAATTTAATTCTAAGCTAGCGTTAAGGGTGCCACTTTGCCGGGAGAACAAGTCTTGTACCAATCGCTGCATCCCATAGCCATCTTTAAATATCACATGGGGATAGCAGGTTAGGGCATCCAAAGGCACGAGGGTATATTTTGTTAACGGATGATTGGCTGCCATTAAGACTTCGATGGGTTCGTCATACAATTGCTCCGTCACCATTTCGGCGCTGGTGGTTAAATAGCGGTTATTCATGACAATCGCTAAATCAACCAAGCCATCTTTCAAGACTTTCAGGGCGCGATCGCTCCCTAATGCCGTTACCCGCAGTTGCACGTTGGGATAATCCTGACAAAAACGCTGTAAAACCGGGGGCAAGTAATGGGCGCAGACGGAGTGAATAGCGGCGACACAGAGTTCAGGTTGTTTTCCGTCTAACAAGTCAGATAATTCTTGGGTGGCGGTTTTCCATTCATGGCAGATTTTACGGGCGCGAAATAAAAAGCGATCGCCTCCCAAAGTTAATGTCGCCCGAGCCGTTCGATGGAGCAAGGGTAGCCCCAGTTCAGCTTCCAACGCTTGAATTTGGCGGCTAATTGTCGATTGGGTAACACCGCATTCACGGGCGGCTTGTTGAAAGCTGCCTGTCTCAGCAACGGCTAAAAAAGCTTGTAACTGCTCTAGACGCATGATGGTGTAGCGGAGATATATTAACGTGAGATTAGCTTAATCGATATCTCACCTCAACTTAGTAATACTTGATACGGCAGCTTCATCTCCGAACCGTAGCTAAGGTGGGCATTGCCCACCCTACTGTTTAAACGCTATCAGTGACGCTGCTAAAATTAAACGCCTTAACTCGTACCCCTGGCATCACCCGACCCCCGAAACGCTGTACCGTACTCAGAGCATCAATATCCCGTAACATGTCCGGCAGACTTTGGTTGAATCGCAGATTTTTAATCGGATAGGCAATTTTCCCATCTTCAATCCAGAATGTACCATCACGGGTCATTCCTGTCACCTCTAAGGTACGTGGATTGACATAGCGCACATACCAAGCGCGATTAACCAAGATTCCCCGTTCCGTTTGAGCAATCAAATCGCTCAGGCTTTGCTCAGATCCAGACATAACGATGGGAAACAATGATCCTGTCGGTTCTTTTCCCTGCTGTTGCGCCCAGTAGCGACTATAGGATAAGGTTTTAGGCACTCCATCCTGAATAATCTCCAGGTAGTGATTGCTCAATCCATCACTAAAGCAGGTTCCTCTCTGCAACAATGGATGAGCGGCATGGCGTTGCACTTGTACCAAGGGACTAAATAGGGGTTCGCCAAGGCGATTCCCCGCAGGTTGACCTTTGTCATCGGTGCGAGACATAAACGATCGCCCTTCATCGGCCGATCGCGCATTTAAATTGAAGATCACCCAGGGGAGTACATCCGCAAACGCCGGATTATTAAAGATGACAGGGTAAACACCCGGTTGAATTTCACGGGGATTACGGGCGGCAAACGCCCGCTCAATCAGGGGTTCAATCAGGGAATCTAGGGGTAACTGAGTAATAGCAAAGGCTGTACGCTGACTCCAACTCGATCCATCTTCAATTCGAGCCGTAAAACTCAACTCCGCCTCTGTACCGCGATCGCAGGCGCGTAATCCCAGGGAGTTCCCCACGGCTTGAGCAAAGGCTTGAGTACTCAATCGTCCAGAACCTTCCACTCCAGCTTTAGCACTCTTAGCACAGATTTGTTGTACCATTTCTCCGCGTGCTAAGGGAGATAAGCTAGCTGTGGCGTCGTCAAAGGCAGGAACACGCGACTCGTAGACTTGGGGTTCAAGCAAGGGAACCCATTCTGGATCTTCGGGTGCAATCCGAGCTAATTCTTCGGATCGCTGGATGGTATCGGTAATTGCATCGGGTAAAAATTCTGTGGTGGAAGCCGATGCGCTGCGTTTACCGAAATAACTGGTAACGGTGAGAGTAAATTTATGGCGGTTAATATTCTGGCTAATTTGATTTTCTGAGAAGCGGCTGAGAGCAGATTCACTGGAACTCACGCTGACGAACACGCCTTCAGCTTGGGATTGCTGAATCACGGAATCAACCAAGGATAAGGCTTGGTCTTCGCTTACTAATGTAGAGGCTGTAGCTGGGGTCACGGCGTTTCTACTCCAAGTCAAACATTCTGTTTCCGATAGGATAGGCGCGTCTTGTTTATAGTAAATGTTCCAGTAGGCGTAGGGTGGACAAATGGAGACAATTTCTGATAAATGCTCAAATTATCATAATTTGCCTACCCTAGAAGATCAGGCGATCGCTATCCACCTGATTGTACAAAATAAAATCTTTTGTATCTGCTTCCACTGCTGCACTGGCAAAATATGACCAACCCGTCCGATCCATCTCCGTCTAATCCAGCCATCCAGTCAACCCACCCTAATCCTGAGCCAATCTCATCCCAGGCTTCTGATCAGGTGTCGGCGGTGTCTCCGACTCAATTCTCTGATCCACAGACTACTAACAGTAAGGCATTGGCTGATCCTGCCATTATCACCCTCAGCGCGATCGCGGTTTTGATTGTTGGCTTAGTTTTGGATAACAACTGGGTGATTCTCGCTGGGGTAATCGTGACGTTACTCCTATCCCTGTCGGTGATTTGGTCACCTTTACAACAATGGTTTCAGAAATCTCTCTCTCAAGGGCAGCGATCGCAAGTGATTGCGGTTTGTGGTGTGATCCTGGCAATTGTTGGGATTGCGGCTTTAACTGGCTTTACTAAGGCGTTTGATTCGGTGGGTTCTTTAGCGGAATGGATTGGTGCTTTAGGGCAAATTCTGATTGCTATTCTCGCCGTATATATCGCTTGGCGTCAGTATGTTATTTCTAAGGAACTCACCATCCAGCAAAATACAATTACCCAGCAGCAAACCATTGATGCCTATTTTCAGGGTATTTGTGACCTCGCTTTAGACGATGAAGGATTGCTAGAAGATTGGCCCCAAGAACGGGCGTTTTGTGAAGGACGAACGGCTGCTATTCTCAATAGTGTAGACGCTGGCGGCAAAGCAAAAGTTTTACGGTTTTTGTCTCAATCCAGATTACTCGCACCTTTAAAACGCGATCGCCATTTAGGACGTCCTATGCTAGATGGTTATGGCGGGTATCAAGAAGATCGGGTTTATGGTGTGCGGGTTATTGCTCTAAATGTTATGTTAGCCGGGGCTAATTTGGCAGGTACGGATCTACGCTGGACAGAATTAAGTGAAGCCAATATGGTTCAAGCCAATCTAAGCAATTGTGACCTAGCCGGAGCGAATTTGTCTCGCACGATTCTCTATAAAGCGAATTTATCCAATTCTGATCTCAAGGGTGTGCGCCTGTTCTATGGATCAGTGGAAACCGCCAGTCCCCGCAGTCGTAATGAACCGCCTAATTATCGCACTGGAATTCACACGGGTGCTGTGGTTGAGGGCGCGAATTTTACTGGGGTACAACGGTTAGGGGAAGAACAACGCCACTACTGCTGTTATTGGTGTGGTGAACAGTCTCGCCGGACGATTCCAGGAGGGTGTGATGGGATTACTAATAAATTAGGGCGTTGAGACTCCATTGGTGTCAACTTACAGCAGTTTGATCTGCTATGCGGTACATTGTCGATCCCCCTCGCATCCCATAAGCAAAAAAAGCTCCCGCATCCTCTGGCTTCCCCGTGCAAAAAACGCGAAGCAACATCTGGCTTCCCCGTGCAAAAAACGCGAAGCATCCTCTGGTCTCCCCCGTGCAAAAAACGCGAAGCAACATCTGGCTTCCCCCGTGCAACAG
>NZ_JBKHHI010000082.1:0-19882 GCF_046539235.1 Coleofasciculus sp. | reverse complement strand
GTGCATCACATTAATGATCAACGTAGGGGTTTGGTCTCCAAACCCCTCTCCAAACCATTGGTCTCCAAACCCCTCTCCAAACCATTGGTCTCCAAACCCCTCTCCAAACCATTGGTCTCCAAACCCCTCTCCAAACCCTTGGTCTCCAAACCCCTCTCAGGGAGAGTATCAAAGAATATCCTTACGCTTCTGTAACCAAAGCGCGATCGCGAGATAAACAACGGTATGTACACAAAGGATACCCCAATACAATAACCAGAACCATCAAAATAGTTTGCAGAATCGCTAAACCTGAACGGATCAGGAATTTTGACCCCAGATAGGGAAAAATGCCTAAATTAACTAATCGTTCTCTAGCATAAATACTAGATTCTTTAGGTTTGATAGGCGGCGGAATGATGCAAAAATTTCTCTGTCCAATGCTTGACAGTTTGCTCATTTTCTGATTTAGTTTTGCCTTGGTCGAGTTTGATGTAAATATCGGCAAAGTATTTTAAGTCACCAGAGGGCATTTCAAAGAAGTCCATCGCCTCTTGCGGGGGACCAAAGTAGCACAGATGTCCACCGCGACCCAGAAACGCGATGCGATCGCAGACTTCAATATTGGCGGTTGCATGGGTGACGAGGACGATGGTGCGCCCCTGATGGGCGAGTTCCCGTAAGAGTTGCATCATCTCTTTGTCCAATCCGGGGTCAAGTCCGGATGTGGGTTCATCTAGGAAAAAGAGTTTCGGATCAGCTAGGAGTTCCACGGCGATACTCACCCGTTTGCGTTGTCCCCCACTCAAATCCCGGACAAAGCTGTTGCGGACAAACTCTAGCTTAACTTGGTCAAGAGTGCGATCGACGATCGCCTTGACATTGGTATCCGGGGGTAATCGTAGTTGACAGGAGTAGGTGAGGACTTCAGCAACAGTTAAATCCGGATGAACGATATCATCTTGGGGGACATAGCCAATTTGAGACCGATAGAGGTTAAAATTCTGTCGCAGGTTATCGCCATTGAGAAAGACGCCACCTTCCTGGGTGGGTTCAATGCCTAAGAGGGTTTTTAATAGGGTGGATTTCCCCGTACCACTTCCGCCCACCAAGGCGACAAATTGTCCAGGTTCAATCGGGAGAGAGACATGACTGAGGATGGTTTTGGTTTGCCCCTGTTTATCCTTCACTTGACGGACTAAGCGATGGGCGTCGAGGCGGATATAATTGCCTCGATCCACTAATTCCAAGGTGTCTTGGCGTAGTAGTAGGCTAAAGGGACCGATGCGGATAGTATCGCCATCCTGGAGGGGAACGCTAGTGTTAATCGGTTTTTCGTTCAGGAAAGTACCATTGGTGCTACGGTCTTCTAAGACATAGCCACCTTGGGGGGATGGAGTGATAACGGCGTGTAGACGAGAAACCGTGGGGGCGTCGAGTTGGATGGCGGCGTAGCGTCCAGGAGTGGGTTCGCGTCCCAATTCCACGGGCCACTCCCGTAATCCTTGAAGAGATAGGCGCTGTTTACTGGGTTGGACGGTGAGTTGGCTGCGATTGGGATTGGTATAGGTGAGGAGGATATAGTTGCGGGGATCTTGACCAATTTCCAGTTGTACACCGCTTTGGAGGAGATAGCCTTTGCTGGTGTTGATTCGGGTTTTGTTGATAAAAATACCATTGGTACTGGGACGTTGACCATCGCCATCGAAAATACGATAGTCTTCACCCTCTTTGCGTAAGATGGCGTGGCGGTTAGAGATAACACCCCAACTGGGAGGGATGGGGAGGTTAGAGAAAGTGCGATCGCGTCCCAGTGTATGGGTGTTTTGGTTCAGGTAAAAGCGCTGGATTTGACCTTGATTGTTGAGTTCAAGGTAGGGGTGAGTCCCGACAACAGTGGTGTGACCAGATGTTTTGGTCATGTTGATAGCCTGAAACACTCTAATACTGTAAGCTAAATGTAACAGAATGGGGAAGAATTGTTTTGTGTTAAAAATACTCGCGATTTAAGGGGTGATCCATCCTGGAATCATTACTATCGATTCGTTCACCACTGGCGTAGCACACCCAAGGTCAAAGATTATCCCTGTAAAATCGCACCGACGTACATCCGGAAAAGCCGTATTACCATAATTAGAGTGATTTGTCATCTGGACTTTATACCAAAAAAGGATAAATTTCATCAGGTTGTGGAAATTGCCTTGCGAAAGGATGGTTGGGAGATTACAGATGACCCACTTTTCATCACTGTGGGTGGAGTCGATATGTTAATCGATCTGGGGGCAGAACGCCTGCTTGCTGCAGAAAAGCAGGGCGAGAAAATTGCCGTTGAGATTAAGAGTTTTTTGAATACTTCAGCCATAACAGATTTTCATTTAGCCGTTGGACAATTTATCAACTACCGTACAGCCCTGAAAATAAAAGATCCCCAGCGCCAGCTATTCATGGCAATTCCTTTAACAACCTATAATGATTTCTTTCAGCGTGAGTTTGCAACTATTATTATAGAAGATTATCAGTTGGCATTGTTGGTGTATGACATTGAAGACGAGGTAATTGCTTTATGGAAAAAGTAGAAATGTATCGAAATTGCATCAAAAAGATACTGACAGATTATGCTGCATACAAGCCTTCATACGGAGAGATAGAGGTGCAATTTGTCTGTGATACAGAAAACAATCATTATCAACTGGTTCGGGTCGGATGGGATAACAAACAGCGCGTGTATGGTTGTTTTATACATCTCGATATTAAGGATAACAAGATTTGGATTCAGCAAAATGTAACAGAAATTGATATCGGACAAGAATTAGTTGATTTAGGTGTATTGAAAGAGGATATTGTCGTTGGGTTTCATCCTCCTTATATGCGTCAGTTTACGGAATTTGCTGTGAGTTGAAATGTTCAGCTTTTAAGTTATATCTGTTTAAGTATATTGTGGCAATTTTCAAAAATGAAATCCTTACTATACGTGGGTTTCAGGCTTTTAACTGGTCACATCAATATGCGATCGCGCTTTCAACACCTCCATTAATTCCCTAGGGACATCGCAGCTACCCTAGTGATAGGCTAGTCATGGCAGACAGGCGTTTGCAGTCAAGAGGTGATTTAATGCCAGAAATCATGCTAAAAGATATTGTCGATGTTCAACCTTTAGCAGGATATCAACTCCATCTACGATTCGATGATGGCGTTGAGGGCATAGTTGATATTAGTCAAATAATAGAATTTACAGGTATATTTACTCCATTAGAAAATTCAGACTATTTTGCTAAAGTCCGAGTCAATCATGATTTAGGCACGATCCAATGGGAGAATGAAGCCGATCTCGATCCCGTTGTCCTGTACGCAAGGATTACAGGTTAAGAACCCAGCCATTTCTTAAATGCAACAGTCAATGCTGTCAAGGTTCAGGGAGTAGTGATGCAAATTCAACCTCCAACAACGACCGAAGTAAGAGGAAAAATTACACTTTTTGGAACCGTCAAAAATCAAGTCTGTAAAATTCAGACCGAATTAATCGGACGTGATTATATTTTGGCGATCAAAGCTTATCAAGAACGCATTCCTATATTCTGTACAGGTAATTTAATAAAAGTAAATGATGTTTTTATTCTCCAAGATTCTTGTAACTTTACCCTAGATGCAATATGGCAAAACTCAAGCAAATAGCAGGGTATCAGGGGAGCGTGTCCCTACCAATGGCAATTTAGATGTCAAAAACGTGCGATCACGCTTTCAATACTTCCATGAATTTGGAAAGGTTAACCCTTTCATGTTGTATTTTTATCATGAATATATGGATACAAGATATATGGTGAATAATGGGGCAGAGGTAGAAAACGTAATTGTGTAGGGGCGGGTTTCACTATTATCTTTTCGGTTGCGCCTAGATGCGACTAAACCCGCCCCGACTTTAGCCGGTATTGTGTCCCTACCAATGGCAATTTCGATGTCAAAAACGTGCGATCGCGCTTTCAACACTTCCATGAATTCCGTAGGGACATCGCGGCTACCCTAGTGATAGGCTGTAAGATTAGCGAGTCATCGCAGTAATCCAGGGTTTTGAACATGAGTACCATTAAACCTTCTTTTGATCGCGCCTATCAGGATTTCCTCCGGGACATTAAAATTCAGGTTGTTCAAAGTCGGATTGAGGCAGCGCGGGCAGTTAATCGATCGCTGATTCGCTTGTATTGGTCTTTGGGGCAGTTGATTATAGAGCGGCAGGAGGCGTTAGGATGGGGCAAGGCAGTCGTAGAACGGCTATCGGCTGACCTCAAGGCTGAATTTCCTCAAATAACTGGATTCTCACCGCGCAATTTGTGGTTAATCAAGCAGTTTTATGAAGCCTATGCTGAAGCACCTGAATTTCTGAAACAGCTTGTTGCAGAAATTCCTTGGGGTCATAATATTTTGATTATGCAGCGCATTAAAGATGAGGCGGCTCGCCACTATTATTTGGAAGCAACGGCTCGCTTAGGTTGGACGCGCAATGTGCTACTCAACCAAATTAAAGCAGGTGCCTATGAGGTGAGCCGACAAGACAAAAGTCATAACTTTTCGACAACCTTACCAGAATATTTGGCAGAGCAAGCCGAAGAAACGCTTAAAAGCCAGTATAGTTTAGAGTTTTTGGGATTGACACAGGCGGTTCACGAGCAAGAGTTGGAGCGAAATTTGATTGCTCGACTTAAGGATTTTTTGATTGAGTTAGGTTATGGGTTTTGTTTTATTGGTAGTCAGTATCGGTTGACCTTGGGAGAGAATGAGTATTTTCTCGATCTGTTATTTTACCACCGCTTTTTGAAGTGTTTGGTGGCGATTGATCTCAAAACCGGACGGTTTCGCCCCGAATATGCAGGCAAGATGGATTTTTATCTGGAGGTGTTGAATGAGCAAGAACGTGCCCCAGATGACAATCCTTCGATTGGAATTATTCTCTGTGCACAGCAGGATAGGCTAGAGGTAGAGTTTAGTCTGAAGTCAAAGACGAACCCGATTGGGGTGGCGACGTATCAGCTTTACCCGCAGGTGCCAGAGGAATATCAAGGCTTATTGCCAACCGATGAGGATTGGCAGCGATTGTTAGATTCAGCGTTGCCTGAGGAGGATGATAATTGATAAATTATGACACCAATAATTGGGAAAGGCTACTCAATTGCCAGGTTGATATCGCTAGAGTGGATATCTTGAAAGAACACATTCGCGATCGCGTTTTGTCGCTGATTGTAAGTTGGGAGAAAGAGATTATATTAAGCGTAAATACAAGCTGTTTACACAAGAGAATGTTGCTAGTTTATACGAAAAAGTAAAAGCCTTTAATTTTACGGTATACTAGTTTCTGCCTTGGGAACCAGGGCGGCTGCGCGGGTTCTCCACCGGATGTGGGGATAAAGGTTGGGCAACCAACTAGAGACGCTGAGTAAGACCAAAGGTAACTCTTTGCTCTTGGCATCGGTGAATGAGACGCGAAGCCTACACTATACCAAGAGGGTTAGTGTAGGTAGTTCACATCAGTGTTTTATCCTGTATTATAAGGCTTCCCTGGTTTGGGCAATTCGCACAATTGGGTAGAAACGTGAAGCCGGAACGTCTCATTCTCCATTAAGCAAAGGGCGACCCGAGTCAATTGAGTGGATTGGTGATGTTCATTTGTACAAGCGGGTCGCCCCTACAGGGGAATTATAGGTGTTGATGATATGGATGCGAGGTATAAGCGTGAGCGTTACCATTCCTGATGAAATCGTTAAAGCCTCACGACTCTCAGAAGCCGAGTTGATTCAAGAAATTGTGCTGATGCTTTTCCAGCAGAAAAAAATCAGCATCGGCAAAGCCAGTCGGTTACTGGGGATGAATCTAATCCAGTTCCAGAATTTGATTGCCAGTCGGGATATCTGTGTTCATTACGATGTTGCGGATTTCAAAGAAGATCTTAAAACAATTAATACTTTGTATCCACAATGATTGTCGTTAGCAACACTTCACCCATCAGTAACTTAGCCGTTCTGGGTAATCTCACTCATAAAAGCGGCGTAGAGGGGAGCCTTCCTTGTAGGGGCGACCCGCTTCCATAAATGAACAACTCTAGTCCACTCAATCGGATCGGGTCGCCCTCTGTTCAAATGTATTTCTCAGATTACGAGATATCTTTGTTCCTTACGATGTTACGGATTTCGGAGAATATCTGAAAACAATTATTTTGTCACCTCAGACATTGCAGAAAGTAAGGCTCTCAGGGCATGATTAACAGCTTCCGAGGTCTTAAAAACCTTAGCCACATCTGGAGCCAGGTTAGAGTAGGATTAACAATAATCACGTCACGGCTCAGGGGGGAAGTCTTGGGCAGGTATATCCTGATAAGGAGACGGAGGTGAAGACTCTGGAGAGTCGTGTAGCAGGTTGGAAACGAGGCTATAACTCAGATAGGCAGGAACTGCGATCGCGATCAGCACGGCGACTAGACCCAACCCGCTTCGGGCAGTCCATGACGACCCATAATAACAACGGTAGGGATCAAACGGTAGCTGTTGGGGATCAATGATATTCCGTAACGCAATCAGTCGCTTAAATCGGACTCGTCGATCATCAAGTTTTTCCAGTAGAATCCAACCCGCCAAGGCTTCTTCTTCACACAATTGTTGAAACACAGCCGGTTTATGAAATAAGTCGCGGTGCGATCGCACAATTTTGAATTCCCAGCCAACCAGTTGCGGGTCTACTGAAGGTTGTTCCGGATGACTCATACGGTCAATCGTGCCGTTGGCTTGTCGCTGTTGTAATAACGCTGAGTCTTCTTTTGCATCAAAACCCATCACAATATCCTCTTCCTCCTCCTGATAATCATGACTCCCGATCATCTGTCGCCAGCGCAGCCATGTACTGACAACCACTGACTGCCAACCCAGATTGCCGACTAACACGCTGAAAATGGTCACTTCAAGCATTTTTTAGTCATTCGTCATTCGTCATTCGTCATTCGTCATTTGTCATTTGTCATTTGTTATACTCGCTTCTCTCCAAGCCAGCACTGAGTCAGGGCAGGTTTAGCGGCATTCGGGTAGCAAGAAACGATAATCGTGAAACCCGTTCTTACAACCTGTAAAACTTAAACCTCTTTTTCGGTTATTCATAATTCATAATTCATAATTTATAAATTCATGACACATAGCCTTCCACAACATAATCTGATCCAAGCTGACGCCAACTAACTTGTTCAAGCGTCAGGGCGTCTGTCATCCTTGCTAGTCCTAAATCCCCAACAGGTGAGGGCGCTGTTATACCGCCGACAATTTTCGGAGCAATAAATGCCAGTACTTTTTGGACGGTGCCATCCGCGATCGCTCTGGCTGCCAAGGTGCCACCACATTCCCATAACACCGTTGAAAGCTGTCGGTCGTACAGATACGCCATTGCCTTAGCGGGTGTCAGAGGCGTCATTTCAATCACTTCTACTCCCTTGTTCACTAGCTGGTGCTGTAAATCCGGATTGGCTCCGATCTCGGTCAAAACTAACGTGGGAGCATCAGCGGTTTCCCATAAACGGGCATCGATGGGCAAGTCTAGGGTGCGACTCATCACCACTCGCAACGGATTGTGGGTATCGGTATCGTGACTGGTGAGATGAGGGTTATCCAGACGCACAGTATTACCCCCCACAATAACGGCATCACAAGCCGTCCGCAGTTGATGCACATACCGCCGCGCCTCTTGACCCGTCACCCAAGCACTGTGACCACTGGCGGTGGCAATTTTGCCGTCTAGTGTCATAGCATATTTCAACATTCCCCAGGGACGCTGGTGAAGGATGCGATGAATAAAGGCTTCATTAAGCTGGCGACAAGCTTCCGTTTCCACACCCACGACAACCTCAATCCCAGCCTTTCTCAGCCGCTCAATTCCACCCCCTGCCACCAGAGGATTGGGATCAACCATACCGACGACAACCTTGGCAACTCCTGCGGCAATTAAGGCTTCTGTGCAGGGGGGCGTTCGTCCATAGTGATTACAAGGCTCTAGGTTGACATAAATAGTCGCTCCCTGAGACTTGTCACCCGCTTGACGGAGAGCAAAGATTTCTGCATGGGGTTGACCTGCGCCGGGATGAAATCCCTCTCCCACGATCACTCCATCCCGGACAATAACGGCACCCACTAAAGGATTAGGGCTAGTTCGTCCGAGAGCACGGCGGGCAAGTTCGATGCACCGTTGCATCATCGTGCGATCAAATGGCGTCCAATGAGGAGACGCCGATGACACCGATTTAGCATCAGGTTGGGCGTCAACGGGAGAGTGTTCCATTGGTCTGCTATCTTTCTGGTTATTCTTGAGTGTAGAATATACTCCTCCCGGATCACGGATTCAGGAATGTCTTTTCTGGCTTATCGCCGATATTCGTCGCCACAATCGCCGATGATTTGATATAAATCTTGTGACTTGACCAATATGGCTTCAATCTTCTCCTTATCCTGGGCATCAAGGGTCATAGTAAATACTCTGGCATTATCGTCTATATGTTCCGATATGCCTAACCTCGCCCCAACAATCACACCGGCTACGGCTGGCTGATCGAGGATATACCGCACCGCTACGTTGGGGATACTGACATTATGGTGAGTGGCTATGTCCTGGAGTACGGTGAGCAACTCTTGAAATAAACTCCAACCGCCCCACCCATCAATCATGTTCTTGTATTTTCTCAAGCTAGCCGTAGACAGTTGTGTCCCACCCGGTTCAGGTTGTCCTAAATACTTTTCTGATAACAAGCCGCCGCAGACTGTGCCATAGGTGAAAAGTTTAATGTCATGGTCTTGACAAAATGGTGCCATGTTGACTTGAGGACGGCGGTCAATCAGGGAATACTGGACTTGATTGGAGAGGATGTTGATCCCGGCGTCGATGATAATTTTTAGGTGTTCGGTATCAAAGTTGGTTAACGCCAGGTGCTTAATTTTCCCTTCCGTTTGCAGTTGTGCCATCTGCTTGAGGGCGTCTAGATAGTTGCGATCGCGGTAGTCCCACCAGTGGAATTGCAGCAAGTCCAGGCAATCCATTCCCATCCGTTGGCGAGAGCGATCGATATTTTGCTCCACCCATTGTCGAGTCATCCGACCCGGGCGGGGTACCCATTTGGTAAAGGCTTGGATGTTCGCTAACGCCTCCTCACCACGAGTCGCCACCAGTTGACGCCTAAATTCGCCAATAAAATCTTCCGCCGGTCCATAATGATCTGCCAGATCCCAGGTGGTAAAGCCAGCATCTAGATAATCAAACATACTGGGGATGGCTTTTTGGGGATCAATGCGTCCATGAGCACCAGATACTTGCCATAAGCCATTTAAGAGGCGACAGATGTTCAAATCTGGGGCTAATTGCAATCGGCTTGATTCAGGTAAAGTCATGGTAAGTAGGTTGGGACAATTAAAGTTAACGGCTCTGATCGTCATTCGTCATACTCGCTACCCTTGAGAAGCAAGCTACGTCATTCGTCAGGGTTTAAGGTCTATTTGCAGAAATTAATCGTGTTGGGTTTATTTCCACCAGCCTACTTAACAGGGTAATGCTTGCTTCCGAATAACTATGGCTATGATAGATAGGCGCACTATACAGCAAAATATGATAGTACAGGCTACTGTTTTATGATGCCACCGTTGCTTATTTTCCCAAAAACAGAGGTCGCTGATCAAGTTTGACTTGGATGGATGACCGTTTAGTTGAGGGGTCTCACCCCTATTTACGTTGCCGAGTTGACCAATTAATCTTGAAGAAGAGAAAAAAAAAGAGCCGACGATTGGCTCTCTCGATTATCAGGGTGCATCTACTTAACACAGTATAGCATTTTGGGGGTGAGGGGTGTCACCCCCCTATTTAAATTCAGTTGGGGCAGCATCCAGACAAATAAAAAAGGAGAGCCCTAAAATTAGGCGACTCTCCCGATCATCAGGGTGCATCTACATAACACAGTATAGCACTGTGGGGGTGGGGGGTGTCACCCCCTATTTGATTTTTTTCGCTGAAGTTCTGTTCCCTGTTGCCCGTTCCTTGTTCCCTTTAATGGTATTTGAGCGCCTTTTTCACCAAGTCGGGAATTTGGGAAGGATACTCAGCAACAGGTATATTTGCCTGTTTGAACGCCGCCACCTTATGTTGAGCCGTTGTCGTATTCGCGATCGGTCCTGATAACTGAGCGGCGATAATAGCGCTGGTATCCCCAACTTGTTTGTCTTCAGGGGTATATTGTCCAGCAACATAAGCAATAACGGGTTTCTCTATGGCTTGGGCAATAAATGCTGCTGTTTCATCTTCACTATCGCCCCCCGTCTGATCCAGTAAGACAATCGCTTCTGTACGTTTATCCTGGGCTAAAATTTCCAGCCACTGACGAAATGACGAGGCGATAATAGCTTCACTACCGAGATTCACAGCGATGGATTGTCCAAGTTTAGCTTGGGTTAACGCCAAAGCCACTTCATAGGTGAGAGTACTAACTCGGCTAATCACACCAATTGTACCGGGCTGATAAAATTCACACTCCTGAGTCCCCAGTAACAGTTTTCCTGGCACAATAATCCCAGAACTACTCGGTCCAACAATCAGGGTTTCACTGGCTTGGGCTTTGGCTAGCAAGTGAATCATATCTAGAGGCGGAATACCACCAGTCACTAGAATAATGGGTGACAAGCCAGCGTCTATCGCTTCTAACGCTGCATCCAAGGCGCTGTAGGATTCGGCAAAAATAACCGTGGCGTCGCAAGATCCAACTTCGGATAACGCCTCTTCTACGAGGTCAAAGACGGGAATCCCATGCAACGTCTCTCCTCCCTGACCTGCACTAACCCCAGCCACTAGATTTGTGCCATAAGCTTTCATGCGGGCGGCATAATAGGAACCGATGGGTTGGGTGATGCCCTGAACCAGGATGTTCATGTCTGGTGTGAATTTCATAGGCGCTGGATTCAGCAATGTAGTAGATGCGATTAACAATATCAGTAAAGGTTTGGCGCAAGCGATTAACTATAGGATACCGATAAGTACTGGTTATTCGTCAGGGTAGGTTTAGTCACATCGGGGCGGAAAAAAACGATAATAGTGAAACCCGCCCCTACAAACTCACAACTCTTTCAACTTCCTGGCTAGTTATCTCTGCCAATCCACCTTCGCGAAGTAAGGCGGGGTTCATGAACTTGCCAGAGAAATCGCTTGTGCTACTGCCTGCTCCAAGTTATCCATCCAGTGTACAGGGAGTGCCGCTAAACGGTCTTGGATATTGTCTATTTTGCCGTTAGCTAAGCGAATGACTAGGTGAGGTAACTCTGTCCTAGATAAAGATTTCGGAGTGAGATTCCGGCGGCGACGATTGCGTGAGTCATGGGAGTGCAATTTTCCTGTTGTTGGTGTTTTGGCGGGATCTACTCCACTGACTCCGGAGTTATTTTCATCTTTCGATAGTAGATAACTGGCAATTACCTCAGCCACGGCTTCACTAGCCGCGGCGTTGCTCAAAATATTCACTAAGACAACTTGGATGTTTTGAGTGTCCGTCAACTGCTGCAAGGCATTTTGTAACTGTTGTACGGGAGAGGCGGCGGACGGTACATCCCAACTGGCATAACCGTCTACAATTAAACAACTAGCTGGCTTACCTTTTGCTTTGTACAATAAATCCAATGTAGCTGCGGCTAGACAAGGACTATTGGACAGAACACCAATATTTCCTTGACTATCCGTCCATTGTAGATCCGTTGGCTGGTCGGCGGGTTGGAGAGTTTGGGTCAGGCTTGATGCGAGGTTTGCCAACTCTGATTGGCGTCCCAAAGCATGATCATTGACAGCAATTTTGCCATCTAGCGCCATGACTTCGTGGTTAGCACTGACGCCGAGGGGATTAATTTCGACTAAATCCAGGTCTTTTTGGATCAGAAGTTGATACATTTTCTGGACAATATCGCTGACTGATTCAATCAGATGACCTTGCAGTCCCATTTTGAAGGCTAGACGTCGGGCGTAAAAGGGAGAAAAGTCTTCCTCTACTACCACTCGTTGCATCTGTGCCATTACCCCTTCGACATGGATACCACCTTGGCATGAACCCAACAGAACTGGACGTTTTAAGGTGTAGTCCAGGATAACCGCCAGATAAAATTCTTTTTCAGCATCATAGTGGGCTTCCGCTAGCAGCACGTTGGGATACTTACCGAGAATGGACAGATTAAAAATAGCTCGTGCAGTTGCGATCGCGTCAATTGTATTTTCCACTGTCCGGATACCACCCGCTCTACCCCGCCCGCCTTTGGGGACTTGGGATTTGAGAACCACGGGATAGGGAATTTCTAGTTGTTTGAGATCTCTGGGATGGTCGATGCATTGAGAGGGCAAAACGGGAATGCCGATCTGACGGAATAAGGCTTTGGCTTGGTACTCTAGTAAGTCCATGAATTTAGATGCTCAGCTAAGGGGGTCTTCTTCAAGGTTAAGAACTCTTAGCCTTTAACGTTACAAAAAGCTGACTCCAACAGCCACTCATTCACCCTGATGGTTGCTCAATCTGCCTGAAGTGATTGAGATTGCCAATTAATATGATAAAGTGTTTCTATCAGTTTTGCTCAGCGAATCCCCCTATAGGGTATCGTGAAAATGGGCAGTCGGGCATCGCCCCTGAAAATGTAATTGGTATAATTTTACTCAAATACTGCCTTTTAGATTTGATAATTCATAATTCATACTGTGTTCCCCATTAGTGATGATAATCCGACGCGCATTACTCCTTATGTAACCTACGCGCTCATTGGTGTTAATATTGCGGTTTTTATCCATCAATTACTCTTAACACCGCCCCAGCTTAATGAATTTTTCCAACTGTATGCGGTTGTTCCTAAAGAGTTAAGCGCTAGCTTTCAAGGGACTCCGGTTGATCAACCGGTGCCAGAATGGTTTACCTTGATCAGTTCCCAGTTCCTCCATGGAGGTTTCTTACATATTGGCGGCAATATGTTGTTTTTATGGATTTTTGGCAACAATATTGAAGACCGTCTGGGTCATATTAAATACTTCATCTTTTACATTGCTTGTGGTATATTAGCAGCCTTGTCCCAGTGGTTTTTCTCCATGGAATCCGGGATTCCCTCTCTAGGGGCGAGTGGTGCGATCGCGGGCGTGATGGGCGCTTATATTCTCAAGTTTCCTACGGCTCAAATCAATACCTTAGTATTTTTAGGGTATTTCGTGACCACCATTCGATTACCTGCTGTTTTATACTTGGGCTTATGGTTTGTCCAACAAGCGTTTAGTGGCGTGGCGAGTGTCAGCGTGCAAACGGATGTGGGAACGGAAACTGGAGGAATCGCTTATTGGGCGCATGCTGGCGGTTTTGTGTTTGGAGCCATCCTTGGTCCTTTATTTGGATTATTGTCTGAAGATTAATTGGTCATTGGTCATTGGTCATTTGTCATTGGTCATTTGTCATTCGTCATACTCGCTGCGCGAAAAGCAAGCTAAATCTTACCTAAAGGTGTGAGGACTATTTCCATAAGTTGATATAATTAGGTTTGTATCCATCAACCTACTCTTAAATAATTAATTGTTGATTTGTCAGGGAGAAAGAGGCTTGTGGTTCCATTACGGGATGAAAATCCAATCAAAATTACACCATACATCACTTATACGTTAATTGCAATTAATGTCTTAGTTTTTATTTTCGAGCTAACCTTAAATCCTCAACAACTAGATGTATTTTTCCATCTATTTGCTGTTGTTCCCAAGGAATTGACAGCGAGTTTTAACGGGATTACCGTGCATCAGCCGATACCAGAACCGCTGACGTTAATCACAGCACAGTTTCTCCATGCGGGGTTCACCCATGTGGGATTCAACATGTTATTTCTCTGGATTTTTGGCAATAATATCGAAGAAGAACTGGGTCGGTTCAAGTTTCTGATATTTTATCTAACCTGTGGCGTATTAGCCAGTTTAGCCCAGTGGTTTTTCTCTGCTCAATCGGGGATTCCATCTCTGGGTGCCAGTGGTGCGATCGCGGGTGTGATGGGGGCTTATATTCTTAAGTTTCCCAATGCTAAAGTAGTCACATTAATTCCCCTAGGCTTCTTTTTTACCACACTAAGATTACCCTCTGTCTTTTTCCTGGGATTTTGGTTCTTACAGCAAGCGTTTAATGGATTAGCCATGTTAGAAGCCCCAGCCAATGTGGGGATGGAAAATGGGGGTATCGCTTACTGGGCGCACGCTGGCGGGTTTATCTTTGGTGCGATCCTGGGTCCTTTGTTAGGATTATTCTCTGAGGATACCAAGCCATCGTTTTGGGATTCCCAAAATCTTTCTTGAACCCTGAGATAATTAAATACAATAGTTATAGCCCTCAACTAAAGTTGGGGCTAAAAGCTTAAACCCGTTTAAACGGGTTCAATGACTTACCCGGTAAGCTTGATTCTTACTTGAGCTTTGATAGACAAATTTATTTCCTGATTAAGTAGTCGGACTGGCATAAAACGGCAAGCTCATTAAGTTTTGTAAATCCCCCTCAAACTCTTACTGATTTCTGTTCGCCGTTCCCAACCGTTAACTTTAATGTATCCACCTACTTAGCAGAGTACCAGATCTGAGAATAAGCATATTGTAGTGATTTATACTCTATTAATTGTTAAATCTAGATAAATTTTTGCCAGATAATACAGGTTGAAAAGATTTATAAAATCAGTAGTTTAAGAAGCAATCCACCCGGTAACGCTCCGATACTATAGGTATGGATGTGATTAGTTGCCAGCAAGCAAAGGACACCATCAATGTCACTGAGTCAATTTTCAATTATAGAAACGACACTACGGGAAGGAGAACAATTTTGTGGGGCTAACTTTTCATCACAGGATAGAGTAGAAATTGCCAGGGCGCTTGACCAGTTCGGAGTTGAATATATTGAAGTTACCTCTCCTTGTGCTTCACCTCAATCCCGTCAAGATTGTCAGCATCTGGCTCAATTGGGTTTGCACGCCAAAGTGATGACCCATATTCGCTGTCATTTAGAGGATGCCAAAGTAGCACTTGATACAGGCGTTAACGGAATTAATCTGTTCTTTGGTACGTCCAGTTTGCTACGCCAGTTTGGTCATGGAAAGAGTATAAATCAAATTGTTGATCTGGCAACGGAGGTTATTACTTTTATTCATGATCAAAGTCCTGAAACAGAGTTGCGCTTTTCTACAGAAGATTCATTTCGCAGTTTGCTTGGCGATTTACTCCAAGTTTATAGTGCTATCGATAAACTCGGCATGGTGAATCGTTTCGGTTTAGCGGATACCGTTGGTGTCGCTACTCCCAATCAAGTATTTAATTTAGTCCAGACACTGCGCCAACATACAAGTACCGATATTGAATTCCATGGTCATAATGACACAGGTTGTGCGATCTCGAATAGCTATACCGCCCTAGAAGCGGGTGCGACTCATATCGATACTACAGTATTGGGCATTGGGGAACGGAATGGGATCACCCCTCTGGCTGGACTCATCGCCCGTCTCTACACTATTAACCCGGAACAATTGCAGTGGAAATATCGCCTACCTCAACTTGCAGCACTGCATCAACTTGTCGCCGATAAAGTGGGTATGGCAATTCCAGCAAACCACTATATTATCGGTTCAGCCGCATTTAACCATAAGGCGGGAGTTCATGCTAAAGCCATGCTGAATAATCCCCAGACTTACGAAGCCATTGATCCCAGTGATTTTGGACTATCCCGTTCCTTTTTAATTAATCATAAACTCACAGGTCGTCATGCCATTGCCAATCGCGCCAGTCAACTGGGATTAGACTTCGACCCCTTCCAAATTCAGGCAATAACTCAGACAATTAAAGCCTTGGCGGATCAACAACAACTGACCCTAGAGAATGTCGATGAGATATTGCGTTCTACTTTCCCCCTGCAACAGAGTCAAAATCCGGCGTAAGGGTGTATTTTTCCTGGTTGATAACAGGTTCGATGCTATAGGATTGATCATTTGAATTTTTGGCACGCTTGACCAAAAATGCCACCAACCATGGGGCAAGCATAATGATACCTAACATCCGGGTTAATTGCATGGCTAATACCAATCCAGTGTCACCTCCTAACTGCATCACAGTGGCAACCATTGCCTCAATTCCCCCTGGTGTGAATCCTAAAATAGCTGTTGCCATATCCACATCGGTGACGCAATGAAAACCATAGCCAATCCCTAAACAGATAATAATTAACCCAATAACTAATCCGATTTCAATTAAGACAGCTTTGCCGAGTTTACGGGCGGTTTGCCAGTCAAACTGTACGCCAACCGATAATCCAATCAGTAATAGTCCACCTGCGAATAAAGGTTGAGGCATTTGTACTTGATTGGGCAATGCCCAAAATGCGGCTAATCCTACCAGAAAGGGACCGAAAAATCCAGGGGAAGGTAGACGGAATCGCTTTCCTGCCCAAATTCCCAGGATACCGCACCCGGCTAGAATTAAAAGGCTTAATGTCAGAGGTAGGGTGGTCAAGTTACTGGTTGTGGCGACAGTGGTAGTGACTGGTGTATCGGGGTTGGCGGGAACCAGCAGGATAGCCGCGCTAGGCATGATTAACACAACCAGCAAAACTCGGATATATTGAAGTAGAGCAACTGCGATCGCGTCTGCTCCCATTTCTTCACTCATAACCACAATGCTGGATGCTGCACCTGGTATAAATCCGAGTAAACTGGTAGTGCGATCGATCCCAGCCCAACGACTTAAGAGATACCCATTAAATAGACTCAGACTCCCGGTGAGCAAAACACAGAGTAACAAAGGTACGGCGTAGGTTGTTGCCACACTAATGGTTTCTGGAGAAAAGCGAGTGGCTGTTACCAAACCGACAATAATTTGTCCGATGAGTTTAAAACTTGAAGGTAAGGGTTGGCGGCGTCCTAAACTGATTGCGTAGCCAATTCCCACCAGCATCGGACCGAGTAGCCAACCGACGGGGACATGCAGCCAGTTAAAGAGTAAGCCGACGCCAATTGCGGTGATGATCTGCTGTGTAATTCTTTTGGTTTGGGGCAAATTGTCAACGAGTTTCTCTCTCCAACGGGAAAGACGGTCTTGATTGGGTATCGAGGGGGATTGCGGTAATGAGGAGAGTTGCCAAACCACAGAGATTAATAAATAGAGTATAAAAAACTTAACATTCCTATTCTATCATCTGTATTGATGAGGGCGCAGGATGTGGGGGTTAGGAACTGTTCGGTAGTTTCTACCGTAAGGCACTTTGAGTAGGCATAAGCATCTAGTCGCTAGGATGCGATGTGGACAGGTTTTCTGCTTTTGGGTAGTTTTGTCCATACATAAATGAGCGGTGTAGGTTGAACACTTGCGATCGCGAAACCCAACAGGTTAACCTGGCAATTGGATTACTGCCGATATGACACAGCTAAAATTGTGGACTCGACTTTACCATTAAATCGGGCGCAAAGCGAAAGCGCCCCTACCAAGGTGACTTCCCCAATCAACAAATGATGAATGATGAATGACGAATGACAAATGACAAAGGACAATTAATACCTTGTCGCCCCTGTGGGAATTGGCTCCTCTTGTTCTTCTTCTAATTCCTCATCTTCAAAGGCATCTTCGTCTTCGTCTTCATACTCCAGTTCAATATCCTCCTCAACCTCGGTAGCGCTGACTGGAATCGAGATATCCGCACCGTTGATAATCGCCCCTAATAGCGGTGATGGCTCGGCTTCAGTTAATTCTTGAGCTGCCAGATTCAAGATTGATTTCTCGCTGTAACCGGGACGGGTGACGAGTACCATCCCATCGGCTAGGGGTTCGAGCAACAGGGTATCATTGGACAGGGAGAGCGCCGGACTATCAATGACCACAAAGTCGAAGCGATTACGAGCATCACTGATAAGCTGTTGGAATTCTCGCGATTCTAGGATTGCAGCGGCTTGTTTTTGGGGTCCGGGACTGGGTACGATATAGAGATTCTCAATATTTGGGGCTAACTGAATGCAAGCACTCTTAGAGCCGTAGTAAGGTAAGGGTTGGGTCTTCGCTTCCGGTTCAGGGGTGACTTGGTGGAAATGAGCTTGGGAGGATGAGCGCAAATCGGCTTCAATTAATAGAGTACGCTTACCCGCATGAGCTGATGCGATCGCTAAATTATAAGCTGTGGTGGTTTTGCCCTCTCCGTTAACCGTGCTGGCGATTAATACCACTTTCAAGGATTTATTTTCCCCACTACACAGCTTACTGCGGAACCGTTCGTACACCTCTAAATAAGGTGAACTTGACTTGAGTAAAATACCCGTTTGTCCCAAATCTGGGTCAATGCTCATCACCACGGGCAATTCTGCCAAGACAGGGACATCATGTTGTGCCAGCAGTTGCTGGATTTCTTTGGCGGCATAGAGTTTGCTATCCAAGATAGCTAGGATCAGAATCACACCAGCCGCCGCGACTAAGCCGACAAAAGTTCCCCCAGCGAGGATAACAATCGGATTGGTTGATTCTTTCCCACCTTTCTTCTGGACAATAGGAGGCTGACCAACGCTGAGATAGCTCACGGTTTCTGCGTCGGCGGCTTTGGCATCAATGAGTGATGCTTGTAATTTGTGGTAGAAGTCTTGTTTTAGCTGAAACTGCTGCGTCAAGCGCACCTGCTCAAGTTGTTTGGTGGGAATCTGTTGGTATTCTTGGAGCAGTTCCTGTCCAATTCTATTCGTAGTTTCTAGTTGATCTTGCAGCGTATCACGTTGAGTCGATAATGATACCAATGTATCAGCTAATTGTTTCCGGGCTGGGTCAAGGCTGCTATCGGCTCGGATTTGCGGGGGGGTTAAAGCTTGACCCAAACCGTTCCCTTGAACGATCTCAGCCGCTCGCTGTCCCAGCATTAATTCATAAGTCCGTTGCTGTCGCTGTAACTCTTGGACATTGGGATGTTGGTCTTTATACCCTTGACTCTTGAGCAGTTCTTTCTGGGTTTCAATTTGTTGCAGTTGTTGGCGCAAGCCAGCGATGGTGGGATCAGCGCTCAAGGCTGAGTTGGTATAAGCTTGGTCAGCCGTCAACCCCAACCGCCTCTGTAAGCTAGCCATCTGACTCTCAATTCCTTCTAGAGTCTGTTGCAGTTGGCGTTGTTGTTGTTTGTTGGCATTAATTTGTGCCAGCAAGCTGTTATCTTCAGCTAAGGCTAAGGCAGCACCCTCAATCCGGTTAAAGGTTTCCAGTTCTTCTTGTGCCTGTTTTAGTTCTTCTTCTGCCTCGGCTGAGCGTTTTTCAATGGACTCAATAATCGCTTGCAGTCGCCTGCTATTAATTAAACGACTTTGCTCAATCATTTTCTGCATCAGCACTTCTACAGTTTTGGCAGCTTGCTCCGGATCATCATCGTTGTAAAACACTCCGATTATTGATGGAGGCGCAGCTTCTTTGTCTCCTCCAGACTTGTCGAATTTCAAATCTACATTATCGACGATCTCTTTTGGATTAGCGCCCACAGCGATAGATGTGGCTTTAATCACGTTTTCCTCTAACAGATTCTCCTTTCCCAGTTGCAACCCCTGCTGTTTAATTTGGGTTCCGGTTTCCGAAAAGGTTTGCACCGGAGGCGTCACTGACAAAACTCCAGCGGCTTCGTAAGAAATTGCACTGGGGGGAGATGGCATAATCGCCACAACGCCCGCACCGCCAGTAATTAGCGCGAAAACACCTATGCCAATGAATTTATAGCGATCAAGGGCGATTAAATAACGTTTAATTAAGGGGATAGTCATAGCAATTTCACACTAACGAGTCGTGCAGGGGGAGTCTAGGAGAGGATGAATGAATGGAGGTATAGTTCGTAAAAGTATAGTCAAATATAGACAGACTTCATCTCATTGCAGAAATT
>NZ_JBKHHI010000081.1:0-20018 GCF_046539235.1 Coleofasciculus sp. | reverse complement strand
TATCAAAGACTCGTTGGCGAGTATCAAACACTCATTCATTATGGGTGGGCGCACGCCGGTATGCTCAGGGCGCACGCCGGTATGCTCAGGGCGCACGTCGGTATGCTCAGGGCGCACGTCGGTGCGCCCCTACGGTTCGTTCAATGCTGAATAGCCAAATGGGATGAGAGAATAAGGTAAGGTGAATGGAGAACCTTACCCATGAATGACTATCACCAACAATTACTAACCGCCTTCCTGAATGGTTTAGCCAAATTAGAACAACCGTTACCGCCAGAGGTGCAGTCTCAACTTCATGATTTAGCCGAACAGATGAAAGCCAATCCCCATACCATTGGCAATCTGGATAGAATTGCAGAACGCTATCCTCCCCTCGATACTCTGTATCATCAGGAATGTCATCAACTTGAGAATAATGTAGGAGTTCGCAATAAAGGATTACCCCCCCTTCCCATCCCCAACGAAGCCACCCAAGAACTCACGAATTCCGCCATTGATATCTTTAGCGCTGCTGATTCTGTGGCTCAAGCCAAGACTAAAAGAAATCCCAATCTTCTCAAACGGATTTGGCAAGCGATTCGGGGTGAAAACTGAGTATGTCTGATGCAATTATCTATCCCAGTATTGACCTCTTCCTTTATGATCTCAAGGAAGGATTAGGTCAAGATGCTAATCAAATTGAACAAAATCGCCGCCGATTCTGGCAGAAAATCTACGGTGATTTAGATGAAAACAGCTTTGAGGAAACCTACCGCAAACTGTCCTCCACTCACACTCTTGATTCGGGCATTATTCCCTTACTAGAAACCCGACGTAGAGACTTTCCTGATCCCTTCGATGGGTACTACGAACCCCTCCAATTAAATGATACCTATGCTCTCCATGTTGATTATTCTGGAAAACTCGATGCGAATGGTCAAGACAACGATGACCCTCAACTTCTCCACAATAAACCCTTCTATCACTTAAAACAAGACCTAATTCAACGTCTATCCCAACAAACGGGAACCATTGGACAAACCTGGTTACTCTGGGGTCAACTGACTACCCCAAAAACTGATACGGAGATTGAAGAAATTGCCCAAGATTGCTACACCCAAATTCTCAGTAATTATAACTGGAACCGAGACATTATCGGCAAAGGACAGTTAAACGGTGCCACTCTATTTGAACTCTGGTATCGTCCCCCAAATCCCGGCTTATCCCCTGCCGATTTTTGGACAAAATATCGACAAGAAAGCTATCATCTATTAATCTGGCTCTTTCCCCATGACTCCAGCCCCAACGCCATGCGAACCCAGGTACAAGCTACCTATTATGACTGGTTGCGCTTGTTTCAATACCGTCATAAAATTGTTTGGTCTTATTACCAAAGCCAAGCAAATAAAACTAGCCTTAAAGAAAAACATAAGAAGATTCAACGTGCGATCCAAAACATTGAACAGATGACTGAACAATTTGAAAAAAACCGGATCAGGTTGGGGCATTTGCAACAAATGATGAAAGATAACTTGATTAATTTGTCAAACTATGCCAAGGACTTAAACTACCTACAAAACCAAAGCCGTACCCTAACAATTAACCTGGAAAACTATCACTATCGGCTGCAAAGTATACAGAAAAAGTATCGCGGGAGCAACTTAACGGTTCTGGAAGAATTCAGCAGTGAACTCTACGCCCAGAAATACCAGCGCCAAGTCGCCTCCGACTGTGAAATCTTCCAACCTGGACTCACATTACTAGAGAATCTAAATAGTACCCTACAAGGAATTATCAACGTTGAGCAAACCAAGAGCGATCGCGCTCTCAATAATACCATTGCCTTAGCTGGGATTGTGCTGGGGATTAGCGGCTTAACGGCTACGGCGATTTCCGTACAACAACCCCAACCGAAATCCTACACCGATGTTTCGTTTTTATCCTCACCCATCTTTATCTGGAGTCTGGGATTAAGCGCCCCGTTTCTCATCGCCCTCCTCTATCGTCTCATCGCCCATCTATGGCGGCGTTAAATCGGTGTTAGGTGGAATGGAACTGACTTAAGGCTGGTGGGCAATGCCCACCCTACGGTATTAGGACTTAATAATATAGTCCGCGTAGGCGGACTTTGTTTGTGTAGCCGCGATTTTAATCGCCGTGGTAAAAAGGGGTTTCCAATGGCGGATTTGGTGTCACCGCCCATCCTAAGCGAGTGGGCTGCTGGTAAATCCGTTTCAACGTGTTGATATCCCGCACGGAGATTTCTGGGGGATAGCGAACTTGGGAATAGTACATTGTATCCGTTTCCACCGGAGAATGACCCCAAATCCCCAACGCATGTCCGAGTTCATGACGAGCCGTGGCTAGGGTATAATCTACCGTTTGGTGGGGACTCAGGTAAATAGTAAACTTGTGCGCTAAAATACGTTGTGATTCCTCAACGCCGGGACGCAGATAAAATTCGTAGCGAGTTTCTGCGGCGCGGGCGCGAATGTTCTCAAATCGTTGGGTTTCGCGGTTAAAGGAGGCTTGCAAAGCAGGGCGCGATCGCACAATCGTAATATCTGCTGATTCTGTCTCAGAAACCACCTGTAACGGTAAATAGACAGTCCATTCCTCTACCGTTTGTAACACAGCATTGTACCAATCGTGGAATCGTTTAGCACTAGCCGAGGATTCCGCTGATTCTCTGGGTTGTTCAATATAAACCTGAACCGGAAACTCGGACCAAACCAGATACTCCACCGACGTTAACTTAATCTCCGTGAAATAATCACCAGCATCAGTCTGATCATCCCACTGCGCCAATGTTTGGGGGAGGGGGTGAGGTTGAGGAGTTGGGAGAGAGAACGGAATCCCAGGGACATGCCAAGATATCGATAGTAACAGAATTAAACCACTGGTCAAGATCGCGATCGCGATCCACAAGAGACGTTTCCTGGTGCTATGGAGGAAACGCCTCAGCTTGGGAGCGGTAATTTTTCTCATCCCAAATTCGTTGCTTGTTCGATTCAGTGGGGGAAGATATCACTGATTCAACCACCCAGCACTCAAAACAATGGTCAAACCAATAAAGATAATGGCAAGCACCCAAGTCACCCGATTGAGGGCGGTTTCGGCACTTTTGGCACTGGTGAACAGTTGGGCTTGACCGCCAATTCCACCAATACCATCCCCTTTGGGACTATGAAGCAACACTAAAACAATCAAACCGAGAGCAGATGCTGCCCAAATAATTTGCAGAACTTGACTGGTCATACTTGATTATGGCTTATTTGTCAATGGCAATGTGGTCTTCTTTTTTCGTCCCAGACCAAAGACTACAAGGCAACTCGTACTGGCGTCCGATTCTTCCGCACATCAAACTCCACAGGTTTAATCATAGAACGTCCCGTCATTTCTGCCGGTTGTGGTAGTTGCAAGATGTCCAGAATCGTCGGTGCAATATCTGCCAGCCGTCCATCGCTCCGCAGAGCAACGTCCGTGCCATGTCCAGGGATTTTTAATTTTTCCCCTTCTATCAAGATAAAGGGTACAGGATTGGTTGTGTGAGCCGTCCAAGCATTGCCTTGTTCATCTCGCATGTATTCCGCATTCCCGTGATCGGCGATAATGATCGCGGTTCCGCCCACTTTGTTGATGCTTTCAATCAACTGTCCCAAGCAGTGATCCACCGTTTCAATGGCTTTCACACAGGCGTCTGTATTTCCCGTATGTCCAACCATATCCGGGTTGGCGTAGTTGATCACCACCAAGGAGTAAATCATCTTGCTAATCGCCTTTACCGCCACATCCGTCACATCGACGGCGGACATAGCCGGGGCGCGATCGTAGGTTGACACCATGGGACTGGGAATCAGTTCCCGATCCTCTCCTTCAAAGGGTAATTCTAAACCGCCATTAAAAAAGTAGGTGACGTGGGCGTACTTCTCGGTTTCAGCCGTGCGGAATTGGCGCAACCCATTCCGGGAAACGACTTCGCCGAGAATATTATTCAAGTTCTGCGGCTCAAATGCCACCCAAACCGGGAAACTGGGATCGTACTGGGTAAACGTGACAAAGGTTAAGGGTTTAATCAGTTCCCGTTCAAATCCATCAAATTCAGGATCAGTCAAAGCTTGGGTCAGTTGTCTGGCGCGATCGGGACGGAAGTTAAAGAAGATTATCCCATCGCCTGGTTCCAATGCACCCGACGTAATCCGAGTCGGCAGAATAAACTCGTCAGTAATGTCCGCCTGATAAGACGCTTGCATCACCTCAACCGGACTCCGACCATCCCCGTTCCCATCCTGGGTGATCATGTCGTAAGCTTTTTGGGTGCGATCCCAGCGATGATCGCGATCCATGGCATAGTAGCGACCACTAATCGTGGCAATGCGTCCAATGCCAATTTTGTCAATATGGTCTTGAATGGTCTGAAGATAGCTGATCCCGGAGTTGGGGTTGGTATCCCGACCATCCATAATCGCGTGAACGCAAACATCAGAGAAGCCTTGGGATTTAGCAAAATCGAGTAATCCCAGCAGATGGTTGATATGGGAATGCACACCACCGTCCGAACATAAGCCGATTAGGTGTAACTTACCCCCTTGATGTTTCAGTTCTTGGCTCAATTTCTGCAGGGCTGCATTCTCCCTGATCGAACCATCTTCCACAGCATCTGAGATGCGAACTAGTTCTTGGGGGACGACACGCCCAGCACCGATATTCAGGTGACCCACTTCCGAGTTACCCATTTGACCCTCTGGTAGACCTACGTCTTTACCAGATGTCCGAATTGTTGTACTGGGATAAGCCGTCAACAGGCTATCCATCACAGGGGTTCGAGCCATGGCAATGGCATTTCCATCCCTGGCTTCGCGATAGCCCCAGCCGTCCAAGATGACTAGCACCACAGGAGATACAGGTGCTTGCATCATAGTATCGCTCTTAATTCCTACACTAATTTCACCGCCATGATATCATTAGTTTCTTGATTTGATGGCTAATTTTTGCCTTTCTTTTGACTTTTTAGGCGTTTTGCCGGAAAATTTAGCGGCTTCTTCGGTCTATTTTCTTTCTCAGGAATCCTTGTTCTCGATACGCTCTTTGCAGAGGATACTTGTTGACACGATTCTCAACTAGCCCACTCTTGTGTCATGAACACCACTCGCGTTAACCCGCTCAAGTCAGCTTTAGCTGACTGGATAAGAGTTTGAGTTGTCTTGCTGTAACTCTACTTTTAGTCCATTTTAATGGACTTTAGCTATAAGCCAAGAACTTGAGTTCTTGGCGGGTGTCGGGGCTGATTAAAAATGGTGCAAGATATCAGTTTCAACAGGTTTAAGCTTTTAGCCCCAACTTTAGTTGAGGGCTGACTAAATTTTTTATCGAGGTTTGGCGGCGGCTTTCTTCTTGGCAGCTTTATCTGCTTTCTTGGCGGCTTTTTCGGCGGCGATCGCGGCGAGTCTTTCCTGTTCTTTCTCCTCGGCTATTTTATCCAGATAGTAGTGATAATCACCCAAATAAGTGCGGAACTCCCCATCACGAATTTCTACAATTTTCGTCGCCACTTGGGAAATAAAATAACGGTCGTGGGAGACAATAATCACGGTACCGTCATAATGCTGGAGGGCTTCCTCTAACATTTCTTTGGCGGGAATATCCAGGTGATTGGTTGGCTCATCCAATAAGAGTAAATTCGCGGGACGCAGCAACATTTTTGCCAAAGCCAGACGCGCTTTTTCACCCCCACTCAGGGATTTGACTTTTTTGAATGCCGTTTCACCACTAAAAAGGAACCGTCCTAATAAGGTGCGAACTTCTTCATTTTTCCAATCGGGAACTTCATCATGAATGGTTTCTATGACAGTTTTAGTTGACTCCAGCGCTTCGGCTTGATTTTGCTCAAAATAGCCGGGGATCACATTATGCTTACCCAGTTCCACAATCCCTTCCGTGGCGTTTTCCATCCCCATGATCAGGTGTAATAGTGTGGATTTACCTGATCCATTCGGTCCCAAGAAAGCGATGCGATCGCCCCGTTCAACCAGCAAGTCTGCACCGAGGAAAAGAATCTTGTCGTCGTAGGTATGTACCAATTCCTTAATATTGACCACCTCGCGACCACTCCGAGGGGCTGGGGGAAAACGGAAATGTAAGCTTTTTAAGCTACCCGTTGGTGCTTCAATGCGTTCAACTTTTTCTAATTGTTTCTCACGGCTTTTTGCCTGGGTGCTGCGGGTTGCACTAGCGCGGAACCGTTCAACAAAGGCTTGCTGCTTTTCCAGTTCTTTTTGTTGACGCTCATAGGAGCTGAGTTGGGATTCTTGCATCTCAGCTTTTTGCTGCAAGTAAGCTGAATAATTGCCCAGGTAGGTGGTAGAGACACCGCGTTCAGTTTCCACAATTTGGGTACAGAGGCGATCCAGGAATTCCCGGTCATGGGAGACAATCACCATCGGGGTTTTTAATCCTTTCAGGTAATTTTCTAACCATTCGATGGTTTCTAAATCGATGTGGTTTGTCGGTTCATCTAACAGTAATATGTCAGGGCTTTGCAGCAGGATTTTACCTAAACTCATCCGCATTTGCCAACCGCCACTGAACGCGCTAACTAAGCGATCGCCGTCTTCAGGGGCAAATCCCATTTCTGGTAATATCTTCTCGATTTGGGCTTCCAGGCTATACCCATCAAGGGCTTCAAACTGACGCTGCAATTTATCCAACTTGTGGATCAGGCGATCGAGTTCATCGGGATCAGCGGTTTCCATCTCCCGTTGCACCTGCGCCAGATTATGCTGTACTTGGTTGGCTTCCGTAAATACCGTCCAAAACTCTTCGCGCACCGTGCGACTAGGATCGACTTCAAATTCTTGAGTGAGGTAAGCGATGTGGAGACTGGTAGGGCGGATCACTTCCCCCGCCGTGGGTTCTATCTCCCCCGCAATAATCTTGAGTTGGGTGGATTTACCCGCACCATTCACGCCAACCAAGCCAATGCGATCGCCCGGTTTGACTTCCCAGTTGACATCCCTGAGAACTTCGCCAGTGGGGTAAATTTTACTAATGTGTTCTAGTCTCAGCATGGGGGTAATGTCTCAAGCAGATTACAGCAGGGAGATTGAGCTACCCGACGTTTTGGGTACGCCGCTGACTCTCCATCCGAGTTTATCGTAACAAAATTTAATGGATCTATTTATGGGTTCTGATTGAATCGGCAATAATCAAGGGCGTCGGTTGGTGCAACCTTAAAGACGTAATCAGTCAGTTGTAGGGGCGGGTTTAGCCGTTTAATTAGGATATCTACCGATAACCTTTCAACAAAACCCGCCCTTTGTCATAGTGAACCGATAATCTAGAGGGTGTAGCGGGGTTAGCGGTGAGATGTCATGCATTTAAATTGGGAATGGGTAGCGAGCAAGATGCAAAGCCTGCGGCATGGCTTCGCTAAACGCACTACAAGGATTTCGCCATTATTGACATTATTGACATTAAAGTTTAAATGCCGAACAGCTTACCAGAAGCCGAGTTTCAGATTGAGTCACTATTCAATGTAGATATCCCAGCGTGTCATGCTGTCACCTCCATTGGTGAATGCTTGAACTACCTGTTTGATCCCAAGTGCGATCGCGTTTCACTAATCCAGCTATTTTATCGTGTTTATAACGCATTAAAACCTGGAGCAGTTTTCATTTTCGACATTGTAGAACCCGGGCAAGTTGCACCAGGAATCCTCACCCAGGGATTTACAGAGGGAGAGGATTGGGTGGTACTGGTAGAAAAGTTGGAGGATCGTGAACAGGAGATATTAACCCGTCGAATTATTACTTTTAGGAAGGTGGGGGAATACTACCGACGGGATGAGGAAATACATCGCCAACAATTATACCAAGGGACAGATATCACCGAACAACTGCGTCAAGTCGGTTTTGAGGTGCAAACAATGCGGAGTTATGGTGAATATACTCTGCCCAAATCTCGTGTAGCGTTTATCTCATTTAAATAAATTTAATAAACTACATCCTGGTGACGGTTTTATTATCGATGCCGTCTCTTTCTCCCGGAATAAATCTTTAGTGATTTCTTAAGTTTTTCTACTTGGCAATTACTCCCAATCGTAGTCTAAAATCTATTTATTAATTCTCTAACGTCCTAATCCAAACACTTGCCTGAGATTGGGTGGCAGATCAAATGCTGTGTCCATTCCACTGACATCATCCCATGTTGTTTCTATATTCCAGATTATTCCTCCTAGGAATGCACGACTAATATTAGCACTACTGAGGTTGGCATCTTGGAGGTCAGCACCTCGGAGAGATGCACGACTAAGAGATCCGTATTTCAGGTTAGCCCCCATTAGATCAGTACTAAGGAGTTCAGCACCACTTAGATTAGCACCACTTAGATTAGTATAACGGCAGGATGCATGATTTAGAAATGCCTGATTCAATTGGGTACTACTGAAGTCAGCACGATCCAAATTAGCACCTCGTAGTTCAGCATTGCTGAGATTAGCTTCTCGGAAGTTAGATCCTCTCAAGTTAGCACAACTAAGATTAGCATGGCTGAGTTCGGCACTACTGAGATTAGCGCTGCGGAGATCAGCACCACTTAGATTAGTGTGACTGAGATTAGCGTTACTCAAGTTGACTCCCCGCAAGTCAGCACTACTTAGGTTAGCATTACTAAGATTGGTGCTACATAGATTGACCCCCTGAAGGTCAGCGCTATGTAAATCCACACCACTTAGTTCTGCATGGCTCAAAAATTTCCCTACAGTCTGTACAAATGCATCAACTCCAATACAGTAGCTGTAGCCAATAATCCGCCGTAGTCGAGAGCCGTCAAAATCATCATGATCTGGCTGACCACAGGGATAAAAATAAACTGTTTTTTTCAGATTTTCTTGGTCTTGAGCAAGGCGATGTAACTCTAAAATCAAAATCAAAATATTTAGACCTGTATAAATATCTACGGTGTGAATATTTATCCATCGCTTTTCCACTAAAAATTTAGGGTCTTGCCATTGCTGCTTTTTGGTTAAAGGAAAGTTTTTATCGATTGTATCAACATCAATAAACTCTCCATCACACCAACGAAAATAGAAATCCTCTAGGCGTTCAAATAGGATACCTGTATCTATTGTTTCACTAGTATTTAACCAGGCGCTCAGATAGTCTACAATATCCGGCGTCAGCCCTCCATAGCCAAGTAGGTCATAAATTTCCCAATTCATATCATCTCTCGACACCTCATACGAGGTTTGATGCTTGCCCCCTTGTATTGTCCATGCTTCTAAACTTTCTCGCAGCCGTTCAGCAAACAAAAAATCACTAAAGCTTTTATGCACAAACTCAACTGAACCATCTCGTCCACTGGTCGGTTGTAAGTAAAAAGTGGCAAGAATATTTCTCAAAGGATTTTCCTTGTCTTGAGTCTGTGATCTTTCTAAAGCTTGAGTATACTCTTCACCTTGGTGACGTAATCGTTGTTCAATCATAGCGATTGATGCATATTCTCCACCAGACTGAACGACGCATAGTCCAGCTTCAGCCAGAATTCGTCGCAAATTTTGTACATCTAATTCTGTTAGTGCGGTATTTAAATTGTACCCTTGGTCAGAGCGTTGTTTAGTGAGAACCCAATTAAGAGACTGTTCATAAATCAAAATCTTGGTTTCAACACTACTAACTTGCTCAAACATTGCATTATTTAACTGATTATCTCGATGCATGGCTGCCAAGAGATATAGTAATAACGGCTCTCTCGCCAATTCTCGTACTCGATCTGGCAAGCGTTCATCTTGTAAAAACTGGCGAAATGCCGTAGTTTTTTCAGTTCCTACCTGAATTTGCCACTTATCAAGCCATTTCTTCTGGCTTTGGTCATCCATGGGTATGATTTTCACACACTCCAGATTATTTGGCATCGACAGCTCAATGCTTGGACTCTGTAAGGACAAGGATCTGCCGGTAATCAAAACTCTGTGTCCCTTTTCACTATTCTCGTGGCAACGTTGTTGAAATTTTGCCACTTGGGTGATGAATTGTTTTAAGCCTCTATCACTTCTCCCTTGCAATAGCAATTCATCGAAGCCATCCAGCAAAAACAAAAATCGAGTATTGCCATCTGTTAACCAACCACTATCACTCGTAGCAAAATCCCAGCCTATAGCTGTTTGTAGGGTTTTTTCTAAATCCTTGTCAAAGGTTGTGATATCGCGTAACCGGATTAAAATCGGTATCCAGATGGGATACAAGTGCTGTCTGACCCAATCGGCAAACATGCGGCAAAATACACTCTTCCCCCGTCCAGGTCCACCTTCAATGAACATGACCTGATTCTGTTTACCAGAATCTTCAAGTATCTTCTGCGTCCATTTTTCTATATCAATGGGCTTTGACCTTTCATCCAGTTCACCACTTGGCTTTACAGGTTGTACTTTCAGCGATACATAGATATCTTGGAACGTAAATTCTTCATCAAATACTCGCTCAATTGGCTTCTGCTTGATTTGCCTATCCAGATAGTTGTCAATACTCTGATATTTTTCCAAGTCTCGCCGCCAGCCATCACGATACAAGTCGGCTAGGCGTTTAACTGAATCTCCTGCCTCAACTAAGGCTTGTATCATATATCGATGAGTACCGTGAGCAACCCGCCTTGATAAAAGCTGGGCTTGAGTTTTATTGAGTCCTGCCTGACATAACCGAGCGGTTAACACCTTGTTAAAATCCTGCGCTAACTTGGATTCATGAAAGCACAAAAGTGCTTTTTTGGCTTCTGACTCATCCAACTCAAGCTTCTGACCTAAACGTCTAATCTGCTTGACGATTTCTGCTGAAGTTCGAGTTTTACCAATTCGGTTTAACTCTGACAAAGTCTGTTCAGGTAAAAACTCATAAGTTTTCTGTAAACTTTCTAAATATGCCGCTTGGCTCACAAATGCCACACAGTCTTCTAGAGAGAGTTCTCGCTTAGTTTGTTTCAGGTAAAATGCTAGTAGTCCGGTTGCCAAGGGGATGAACGGTAAGCTTGCTCCCAGAATTTGAGCTGGAGGTGAGTTTAGTACCTCTAATAGTGAGGAAATTTTCCCCATCGATGGGGCTAATTGCCGGACGTTGCTCCCTTCTTCTTTGAGTGTCTTCGCCAAATCCAAAACAGCTTTTGCCGCCTCGGTTCCACTCTTTAGTGTTTCTGAACCACTCGTTACTTGATCGACTGAAAGCAACTGATCAACGTCAGAATTCAAAACCTTCCAAATGTTTTTCCAGAGCTTGCTTGCCATGGCTACTTATATTATTGATGACCCGTTCTCATAGGGTAGCTACTTTTTCTAGGGGTTGTCACCCTCTATAAACTTTGACAATCAAGAGGAGTCAAAACAGAAAAACGTATCATCTAATACAAAAAAGTGAATTCTACCTTGTCCTCCTGATCCTCCGCTCCCCTAAAGTCTTAACCGAACACTCCTCAATCTCCTGAGCTTCAGCAAAATTTTAACCTTGCTGTCTCCAGAATTATAAGCTATAGTAAAGGGAAAATCTGTGACTCACAACCTCCATTTTGTATTACACCAGTTGTATTACACAGTTGCCGGCTTTTGAAAATACTATATATCATATCTGTTTTTTTTAAATGCGTACAATTGCAATCCATACGTCAAAGGGAGGCGTTGGCAAAACTACTTTAGTGATTAACCTTGCTTATGAACTAGCCAAACTTAACTATAGGGTTTTAGTGGTTGACTTGGATGATCAAGCTAATGCTAGTCTTTCTTTAGGTGTTAACGAAGCTGATAAACTAGATAAAGCTTCTAGCTTTGAAGAATTTAAAATAATTTTAGAGACTTTCAAGCATAGAAAAGAACTCATAGATTTTTTATGTGACTACGAGTTACCCAGCTTTGATTACCAAGAATATATAAGACCATCTGCTCTAAATGCCGATCTAGAAGATATATCTACCCGTAGTGGTATAATCGACGTATTATCGGGTAGTTATCGAACTACAGATAAGGCAATTAGTAACTTGCTAATGCCGCAAACACGATTGGATACAGCACTTCAGACACCAGGCATCGCTAATAATTATGATTATGTAATCATTGATACACCTCCCAGTTCAACTGATATTGCTAAGGGGGGCTTAATTGCAGCTCAGTACCTACTTATTCCAACTCAGCTAGAGTATCTATCAGTATACGGTATCAATACACCACTAGATTTCATGCGGCGGGTTCGACAACAATTCAAGCATCAACGAGGTATGGTTCTGGGAATAGTCCCCATGATGACGCAAAAAAGATCACGACTTAATAGTATGGTTAGAAAGTTACTGGAAAAACGACTTGAAACAGAGGATAACATTCCGATATTGCCAGAAATCCATCGCTCTGACTATATTAGCCAAGCGTCGAGGGCACGTAAGCCGATTTCTCTATTTGCTCAACAGCAATCGAAAGCTGAAAATATCGCCGAAGAATTTATAGAATTGACTCAAAAAATTTTAGAAAGAATAGAGGTTATTGAAAAGGACAACAAAAATGATGGAAGATTTTAAACAGATTGAAACAAAACCTTATTTAGTTGCAGTGAACCAATTAGAAGTTCCTCCGGGAAAACCTGAAGTTTCAAAAGCTGAACTGGAAAATATTTCACAGGCATTACAAACATGGAGTACTAATTTCTCTCTTCCGATTGCCTGCTTAACGGATCAGGACAATAGCTATCGTCTCTTGACAGGTTTACCAATCTATCAAGCAGCTATAAATGCAGGAATGCAGCGAATTTGGGTATTTTTGATTTCGGCAGATCAGAGGGACACTGAAAAAGCCATTGAACAAGCTCTGTTACAGTCAAAACTCAATCAAATCATTCTTGATTCTCAAGATATGACGAACTTTATCAATTTCCTCAATGATCATAAATCTGATCTTACTCAAGTTTATGGTATTGGGGATAATTATGCAAAGCAAATTATTAGTAAACGCCCTTACAATGACTTAAAAGATTTACAAAAAAAACATGGTAATAAACGACCCTTGAATTGGGCAAAAGGCTACAAAAAGATGAAAACTGAAACTTAGATTCACTTCTTAGAGATACTTGCTTTAAGCAAAATCATCAGATGTTCCAACTGCTCATATAAATCAAGTTCTGTTGCTTCAGCTTCTGTGAGTGTTCCTTCTCGGTTTTTGTCTAGCAGCGTGCGGAGACGTTCTTGAGCTTCTGCTGACACTTTAAAGGTAGTGATTTCTTGAGGAGTAGGGCGGGTGATCAAAAAGTCTAGAACTTCAGTGTATGCAATTGGAGCATCTTTTGGGTTAGTAACAGATGAGATTTGGTTAGGTAAGGGAATTCTGGGGGGAACAGTTTCTACGAGACGCTGTAGTAATTCGGGAAGACGCTCCCGAAGTGGTTCTAGGCGTTGAGCCAGTTCGTCTGGTACGTGAATGGTGAGTTCAGCCATTGTTACTTTTTCGTATCTGAAAAACTGTGAGTTGATAACCAGCTTGGATGAGTTATGTTCTCTCTATCTTATGCTGAATTGCACGCTCCTCGTATTCTGGTGGGCAGTGCCCACCCTACGGTATATCAAGAGTTTCGGAGATATCAATGCTTCTCCCCGCTTAAATGTTTACCTACGGACTTATCGCCCCTCTAGCCAACTTTCCACATCCTGTAAACTCTCAAAATCGAAAATACTTTCTGTTAAACTCTCCAATTGTTTAAGAGATAAATCTTCAACTCTACTGGTTATTGCAACTGGAATTTCTCCAAAACGCTTTTTCATTAAACGCATAGCGAGAGCAATACTTTGTTTAATTCGCCCTTGTTCTTCTGCATAAGTTATCCTCCCTTTCTCGTCTTGTAACATTATCCCTCGGCGATCAACTATTTCTAATTCTTCCACCGTCATTTTGGCTTGGTTGGCAATATTCAAAGCGAGTTCTATCTCACTGACTTCACTTAAACTATCTGGTATTGTATCCAAGGTAGCAGCTTCTTTAATAAAATAAATCCACTTATCACTTAAACTGTTTAATTCTGACAGATTTTTATTGAATTTGGGCAATTCTATAAAAATGAGTTGCAATTCTACATCAGGATATTCAATTTTTTTTGTTTTTTCCTGAAAAACAAATTGATTAATTACATCGGAAGTCTGGTTAAACAGGATAAAATCGGTGATTGTTACAGCAATTACTGGGGTGAGACTGAGATATTCTTCTCCAATTCCTAATTGATTGCTATAAGCTTTACTCAGGTTATAAATTACCCGTTTACTAAAAGCACTTACCCGCGCTATTTGCATTTCAATCACTACAATAGATCCATCAGCTAAAACCGCTTTAATATCCAGATAAGTATCTTTTAATGTCATCGCCTGACCCGGGTTATAGGGATTGACAATGGTTAACGATTGGATGATTTTTTCCTCTCCATAAATAATGGCATTGAGAAAGCTGATTAATATCTCTTTGCTTTGCTCGGAACCAAATATTTTCTTAAAGGCATAATCAACCTTGGGACTGATAAACTTCATGGTTTCTCCCTTTTGAGCCTGAAGTGATGGAATCTTTGTTTATGTTATCACAAAAAACTGTATCAAAAGCTTATGACTGCGTAACAGTGCATCCCCTAAAACGACTACTCATCCTCATCTGACTCATCCAGATACAACCTAATAAACTCCTCGGCTGCCGCCGGATTAAGCTTATTCAGCCCCTTCCTAATTTGGAGGATAGCATCACCTCCTGGATCTCGATTTTCATTAACCCAGTGGTGAATTGTTGATCGCCCAATACCCATTGCTATCGCCAACTTGTTTTGGCTAATGCCGTAGGCTTCCAACACCTGTCTTAAAGATTTTCCTGCCTTTCCCATGGTTTCTATAGCGCCAGAGGCAAATGACTCATCTAAATACAAGCCAATAAACTCCTCGGCTGCTGCTGGATTAATCGTATTCAGTCCCTTCCTAATTTGGAGGATAGCATCACCTCCTGGATCTCGATTTTCATTAACCCAACGGTTGATACTAGAACGCCCAATACCCATCGCCACCGCCAACTTATTTTGGCTAATGCCGTAGGCTTCCAACACCTGCTTTAGTACTGTCCCTGCTTTTCCCATGCCTAAATTTTGTTAAAGGCTCATGAAGGCGAAATGCTAACAAAACGCATTCTCTACGACTGTTCCTCATCCTCCTCTGACTCATCCAGATACAAACGAATAAACTCTTCTGCTGCTGCTGGATTAATTTTATTCAGTCCCTTCCTAATTTCTAGGATGGCATCGCCGACAGGATCGGCAACCTCATAAACCCAGCGGTGAACATTAGAACGCCCAACTTGCATTACCACGGCTAATCGATTTTGGGTAATGCCATAACTTTCCAAGACCTGTTTGAGTGCTTTGCCTGCTTTTCCCATGCCTCAGATTGTGTCAGAGGCTCATAACTGAGTAAATGTTCCATATATGGAAAACTAAGGTATGATAATATTGTTCCTTATATGGAACAAAACAGAAAAAGCAGTTAAATTCCCATGACACAAGAGTTTCTTCCCAACCCAACCCCCAACCCCCAAACCCCTCTCCCTGCCAATCCACCATCAGAACCCAATCGAGTCCCCCTAAAAGTCTTAGTCATCAGCACTCCCCAAGGCGTCAGTAGCACCATTCACACTTTTTACCGCCTTGGCTACGCCCAAGTCAGTGAATGGAGCAAACCTCAGCCGACTCAAAATCCTGGTGAGGTTATGAGTATTCTGAGCCGCCGTATCCAGGTTCCCTAATCGGCAGCACAAATAACCTAACCCCTTCTGTCGCTAAGAAGGGGGAACCAGACACTCATCTCAAATCACGAATAGTTATGCAACCCTTACGCCACCGTATCAATCCCCAAACCTTCGTCATCACCCTCCAACAAATCGCCAAATACCTGAAAATTAACCCAAAGCGTATCCTCAACTGGGAAAAGTGGTATAACGTCCTCTGGGTACATATCAAAGGATTGGGCGGTTATTTTATTAGTTACCGCCAGCTAGAACAGTGGATTGCCGCTTGTCGTACCCTAATCCGCTTCTGCCCAAACCTGGAAACCCTCAATACCCTTTGGTTACTCATCCACCAAGAATCTCAACGATACACAAAAGAAGGCTTTTCTCGACTCGAAGCCATCTGGCAACAACGGCAAACATATTTGTGCGATCGCTATGTCAAAATAAGAAAATCTCGGCACACACCATGAGGAGGCTAACCCTAATGTTCAGAATCGGTAAAATACTCACCGCTTTATCACTCTCCCTATTTTTACTCCTAACGGCTTGTGCCGCACCGTCAACCGCTCCCCCATCGTCTACTGAAGCGCCTCAAACTAGCACTCAACAACCTACTCAGGTTTCCGGTGAACCTTTGGCTGGGGGGCAGTTTAATCAATTCTTCCCCGACGCTAGCGGTGATTATCAGCGAATATTTGCCCAAGAGAAAACTGGATTTGCCGAAGCCAAGTTGAAACAGGATGGCAAGGATGTGGCGGTGCTGTCGATTAACGATTTAGCCAATAACCCAAGTGCGGCTAAGAAATTTCAGGATAGTTCTAAAACAATTGCTGGGTATCCTGCTGTCGAACGGGGGAAGACACAAACCGCGATTCTAGTTCGCGATCGCTTCCAAGTCAAAGTCCAATCCCGTGACGACTCCTTTACCCCTAGCGATCGCGAGGCTTGGCTGGCAAAGTTTGACCTGCAAGGATTATCCCAACTCAAATAAAATTGGTCTTATGTCAAAACACTGATTTCACAGATTTATTGTCCAGATTCGGGTAGGGGATGAAAGCTTAGTTACACTGATTACACAGAAAGGTTAGTTCTCTATGATTTGTCATTGGTCATTGGTCATTGGTCATTGGTCATTGGTCATTGGTCATTTATCTTTTGTCATTGGAAACAAATTAAAGATATCATTGAAACGATTTATAGGAGACTTTACATGAGTAAATCTATTATTGAATTAGTTGATAATTTACCTCAAGGTGGATTAACCGTTTCCGTATTGAAAGCCTTAGACTTTGTTGCTCCTGGTGATTGGCAAAATGTGGTTGGCTTTGAAAATACCGTCCGGGAAGTTACAGGTGAAGATGATCCGGCATTAATTCAAGATATTAGTGAACGCGCTCTTTGGCTCTATAACGACAAGTCCCAAGGCTATCAACGGGCAATTTGGCTATTCCAATCTGTTGATAGTGCGGATTTTGCTCTCGGTGCAGCCGCTTTAGCCAATAAAGTCAGTGAACGAGTTTCGTTTCTGGGATTTTTAAATCGACTTACACCCAAAGCGGATACGGCACAAACCATCGATTTGTGTTTAAAAGTTGTGGCAGAGTTGGTGGCGTTTTGTCAAATTAACGGCATTCCTGGAGACAGTATCGGGGATTTTGTCAATGCTTTAGCTGACTATAGCGGTGAGTCGATGATCCGGATGGCGGGACTTATCTGTATTGATGGTTTGATTCCTCTGGGTCCAGATTTCATTCAAGTGGCACAATCGACACTTTCTGGGTTAAGTCCCTCTCGCTTAGAGCAAAATTCCACCTTCCAACAAATCAGCGGCTTGATTCCGGGAGAGAGTTCTGAAGGGAAGCTTAACTTCATTGGAGAAAGCTTTGATGCGGTGAAAGGTTGGATGGGGGGTGTCGTTGCGGCGAAAGGGTTGACACCCAAAAAGGTGGTTAATCACCTGCAAGGATTTGTGGAAATTGCGGATGATAAGTTGGACTATCTGGCTGCATTTTTAGACACGTCAACGAATTATTACGAACATACTGGCACTCAAACCGTCGCCCGTCGTTTAATCGAACGAGCAGCGGCTGAAATTTGATAGAACAATTCCCCGTTCAATCTAGAATAAATAGACGGCGAATGGAATTCACGCCTACACAAACCAAGTCCGCCTGCGCGGACTTTTAAGGCAAATTTTAGTTAATTTCCCCCAACCCCCCTCATTCCCCCTTTTTAGATCCCCCTCTTCCCTTTTGATCCCCCTTCCGTCCAAAAGTAAGGTTATCCAGTCTGAAGGCAATTGCTTTTATAGCAATCGTTGTTACACAAAACTAAAGTAACTATCATTCAAACTCAGACTGCTTTCACCTTGTACAATACCAATCAATTCATCTTGACCTGAGGGTGTAGAAGACTGGAGGAAAACGCCAATTCCTGATGGTAAACTGGGGGAAACAGTGGCGAGTTGATAGTCAGCCACACTGCCATGAAGTTCGATGATATCTTGATTGATATCAAAATCAGTAATCAGGGCGTAATCGGTAGAACCATCGGTTGTTCCGTCAGCATCATCATAATAAGCGGTGAATACATCTCCAAGTTGGAACACATCCGCACCAAAGCCACCGATAAGACTATCCACTTCCCCTAAACCGGGATTTGCCAGATTGAGTTCAACGCCGATTAACAGATCATCGCCGCGATCGCCAAACAAGGTATCATTCCCTGTACCGCCAAAGAGATAGTCATCGCCGCGATCGCCAAATAGCATATCACTTCCGGCTTCACCAAACAGGTTATCATCGCCGCGATCGCCAAACAGGGTATCATCGCCGCCACCGCCTACTAAATCATCATCATCGCGCAAGCCAGAGAGAATGTCATCACCGGGAGTGCCAAACAAGGTATCATCGTCATCGGTACCAATGAGTTCAGTATCGGAAATTAGCACATTGTCATAATCCACAAATAAACCATTATTAGAATTATTGGTTTCATCGGTTTCAGGAAGTGTTCCGTCTTGATCAATGATCATACCAATGTAGTAAATTCCATCACCATTCCAGGTAGAATCATTAATTCCTGGCAAGGTTAACCCCGTTGTATAAGCACCAATGCTGTTACCCGCTAAACCATTAATTGTCGTACTACCGAGAAATTGATCCGCAGTGTCGATATTATTATCGGTAGAAACGTAGAAAGAAACATCAAACGCTCCGGCGGCAAACATTTCCATGTTTTGCACTTCAAAATTGACATCGAAGTGATCACCAGCCGCTAGGGGTTCCTGCACTAAGTTGAAATCTACGCCAACTAAATCCGCCAGTTGGGTATTATTGATGACCACATTATCCGTATCCAACATCAAGCCAACATTGGCATTATCCGTTTCAATTGTTTCCGTGATATCATCACCGGAATCAATCATCATGCCGATATGGTAGCTGCCATCTCCACTCCAGAACGCATCATTAGCTTCAGGGAGAATAAAGTTGCTAGTAAACGTGCCACTGCTATTGGCTGCTAAGCCGATGAAACTGATTGTATCCAGCAGTAAATCTGAGTTACTAATACTACTGTCACTGGACAAATATAAGGATACATCAAATACACCAGCCGCTGCTGCACCACTATTTTCAATCGTCAAGTCAATGTCGAAACTATCACCTGCATTGAGCGGTTCGGGGGTGACATTGAAGTTCAGTCCAGACAGGTTGGCGATTTGGGTATTATTGATGGCTACATCATCGTAATCGAATAAAAAGCCGACATTTGAATTATTGGTTTCATTGGTTTCGGTAACATCTGACCCCGAATCAACTCGCATCCCGATGTAATAGGTATCATCTCCATATAAATCCCAGAAGGAATGATTAACTCCGGGCAAGTTTAAGCTTTTTGTAAAAGAACCCGTGCTGTTCCCGGCTAACCCATTAATCGTGGTACTACCTAAGAAATGATCAACCGTGGTGATTAAGTCATTACTGGAAAGGTAGAAGGAAACATCAAATGCACCAGCGCTACCACCCGTATTGGTAATGTCAAAATCAATGTCGAAACTATCACCTGCATCGAGGGGTTCTGGAGTGACATCAAAATCCCACCCCGACAAGTCAGCCAATTGAGTATTGTTGATGGCTACATCATCGTAGTCGAACAAAAAGCCGAAATTAGAATTATTGGTTTCATTGGTTTCGGTAACATCGGCTCCCGAATCAACCAGCATCCCGATGTAATAGGTATCATCTCCATATAAATCCCAGAAGGAATGATTAAC